>CAZMEC010000069.1:0-14634 GCA_964565265.1 uncultured Myxococcales bacterium | reverse complement strand
CCCCTATTGGCAGGTTCCAGTGGTCCCGTTGCAGCCAAGGCTCCCCAGGCAGTCCTTGGGGACGGACCACGGCCCGGTATCCGGCAAGCACAAATCAACCGTGCATGGATCCCCGTCTCCCAGGCAGAGGCTCTCGCGGCTACAGGTATGGGTCTCAAGGTCGCAGGTATCCCGGGTGCAGGGCTCGCCGTCGTCGCAGTCCCTGTCCTCCAGACAGCAGCCCTCCACCGGCAGGTCCAGGCAGTTGCACTCCTCGCAGGTCGGCGTGACACAAGGATTGCCCTGGCCGGGGCAGTCGGCGATCTCCTGACAGGCGCAGGTGGGCTTTTCGTTCTGGCAGGTGAATCCCTGGCAGGCATCCGTGGTCTCAGGGTCCAGATCATCACAATCTGCCGGCGTCAGGCAGCACCGGGGGGTCTGGTCCGGCACCGGCGTCCAGACACAGCGGTGGTCGCCGTTGCAGGAGAAGGCCACGCAGTCGGTGCCGAGGTCACAGTGCTCATCCACCAGACACTGGATGCAGATGGAGTCGTCATGCACGCAGCCCTTTTCCGGGTCGCAAGAATCCACCGTGCAGATCTCGTCGTCCTCGCAGTCCCGTGGCCCGGCCCCACAGGTATTGGTCTCGGGGTCGCAGCGGGGCTGCAGGCAGGGATCCTCGGCGCAGCCCTCAGGGCAGTCGGAGTCGGCCTCGCAAGGCAGAGTCCCGAAGCTGCACTCCCCAGTCTCAGCTACACAAAGCCCCAACTGGCAGGCCTGCGCCTCACAACGAACCAACTCTCGAAGGCAGCTTCCATCTGGCTGGCAAACGGCCGTGTGGCAAAGATCCTCTGGCACGCACAGGTCCACGATCTCGTAATCCTGGGCAGCCTCGCGGAACCTCAGATCCTCGCAGGGCCCCGGAGCGCAATCTGCCACCTCCGGGCAGACCTGAGGCCCATGGATGCACACCATCGGCCCGAAATCGCACAGGGACCCCGCCTGGTCACAGGTCGCCTCGCTGGACTCGCAACTGTCCACGGTACAGGGGTTCCCGTCGTCGCAGCCGCCGCAGCTTCCCCCGCACCCATCATCGCCGCAGGTGTTGGAACCGCAATCAGGCACACAGCACCATCCCGGGCTCGAGGCCGCTCCCTCAATGCACACAACCAGACCCTCGTCGCAAGCCCCGCAGTCGCAGACCCCGGCGCCGAAGCCCGCCAAATCGAAGGAGCCGCACGAGGTTCTCCGCTCCTCCTCGTCCAAGCAAGAGTCGTCCCCCTCGGGCCCGCAGCCCCAATAAGAGTCACAGATCTGCTGGCAGGGGTCCGGCAGTTCGCGGCAGGTGCCATACTCGGCCGGTTCCTCATGCCCGGCCCCAAAGACCTTGCATTCTTCTCCGCCGGGGCAGCTTCCACACAAGCACCAACTGTCCTGGGGCCAAAGATAGAGGCTACCGCAGTCCGCACCTTCTGCAGCGCAGGCCTTGAGGCATTCCGATTGGGCCTTGAGCGAATCGTCCGCCCCCTCGCAGCCCCCCAGCAACAGGCCCAGCACCATCAAACCCGCCAGCAACCGCAATGTGGCCATGGTCGCCCTCACCTGCCAATTGAAGGCGCAATTCTACCTGAAGACAGGGGCTGATTCAAGCCAACGAATCAGGCTCGACCCCTAGTTGAACCTCTTCACCTTGAAATGGGAAGACGGCTGCTGGCCTTTGTGCTCGTAGCAGTCCTGGTGGTAGTCCTCGGCGATATTGATGAGGGGTGCGAACAGTCTCTCGCAGGCCTTCAGAAGACCCAGAGCGGATGAGCCCGCCAGCCTACCGGTACGCCCATTGCTGTCAGCCGGCCCGGTTCGCTGTCAATCGATTCCAGCAACCTGAACAACTGGAGTCCCCACCCGTCGCTCTGGGGATAGTCCAGGGACAATTGGCGCAGCATGCAGAGGACGCAGAAGACGCTATTGGCGTCAGGCACCAAAGGGCCAATCCATCGAGGATCATGTTTGGGGATAAACGGGGCAATGGCCAAGTGGCGATTCCAAAGCCGCGAATGATGGGCACAGAGGTTTCTGACATAGACCAGCGTGTGCATCCATGAAGCCAGCACGGTCGGGTGAATCCCCATGACCCCGGCGATAGCCCTTTGGTCCTGCCGCAGCAACCCCTTGAACAGGCGTGACAGGGTACCAAAGGACATCAATTCTGAAGCCATCCAAACGGGAAGCGCAGGAAACCCCTCGTATTTGCCCTGGAAGTGGCGCACGAAGACCTCTCGACTTCTCCTGGTTTCTTCGTGGAGATCCCGAAGCCAAGACTCATGCTCGAAGCTTCTCTCAAACAAGTTCGGGTCCTCGTGGGCCATCGGTCCATGGGTATGAGCGATTTGGTATGAAATGGCACAGCGAAGGTGGATCTCAACCTGCTCAAGCATTCGCATGACCGCGGACCGAAGCGCCCTGTCGAACTCATAGTAATCCACGGCCTGCGAAAATGACGCTCCCGACTCGAAGGTGTCGTCGGCCCTTTTGAACGGATGCCAATAGGCACTCAAGCGGTAATAGTTGATCCTGGCAAGGGTCTCCTCTGCCAAAGCGCGATCCTCGATGGTCAGTCCTCGTGCTTCAAGCAGGGCCACTTGCTGGGAAAAGGTCTTGGGAGGCTTGGAATAGGGCACCATGGCATATCCAAAAAAAACCCGCCAAGGGCGCATCGGGGCTTTCGCCGAGAGAGGCGTGGCGGGTGTGTTGCCTGCAATGTGTCATTTGGGAGTGCTCAATTCAAGCGGTTTTTTTGGCAGGCCCCCCTAGAACCTCTTGACCCTGAAGTGGCAGCTTGGCTGCTGGCCTTTGTGGTCGTAGTAATCCTGGTGGTAGTCCTCGGCGGGATAGAACTTCTTGCCCTGGGCGTCGGTGAGGTGGGTGGCGACCTTGAGGCCCTTGGCCTTCAGTTGGCTGGTCAGGTTCTCCAGGATGGTGCGCTCGGTGGGGTCGGAGTAGAAGACCTCGCTGCGGTACTGGGTGCCCAGGTCGGGGCCCTGGCCGTCCACCTGGGTGGGGTCGTGGATCTCGAAGAACAGGCGGGCCAGGGTCTCGTAGGACACCTTGGAGGCGTCGTAGGTCACCTCCACGGTCTCGGCGTGCCCCGTGCGGCCCGTGCGCACCTGCTGGTAGTTGGGGTTGTCCAGGCTGCCGCCCATGTAGCCGCTGACCGCCCCCAGCACCCCCTCAAGCTGGTCGAAGTAGAACTCCACGCCCCAGAAGCAGCCCCCGGCGAAGTAGGCCTTCTTCAGGCCCGGCGCACCCACGAAGTCCATGGACACGGAGTTCACGCAGTAGCGCGCACCCTTGGGAGTCATGCCCTCCCCCAGAAACACATGCCCCAGGTGGGCCCCGCAGCGTTTGCAGCTTATCTCAACTCTCTGGCCGTCCAGGTCCGGCGTCCGGGCCACCGCCCCGGGCAGGGCGTCGTCGAAGCTTGGCCACCCCGAGCCCGAGTCGAACTTGGCCTCCGACGGGAACAGCGGCGCCCCGCACCGTTTGCAGGTGTAGGTACCCGCTTCCTTGTTCATCAAGAGCTGCCCGGTGAAGGGCCTCTCCGTGCCTTTTTCAACGATGACCCTCTTCTCCTCGGGACTCAGTTCCTTGAGCTTCATGCAACCCTCCTGGGCGACGGGCCCGGCCGGGGCCGGCTCCACCGCACAACTTGCCAGAAACAGGTAGAAAATCAGCGTATTCATAATGAAGTCCTCTCCCCAGGTCCAGCACCAAGGAGAATATCGGATCTCCAGAGGCCCAGGGCAAGGGTCCAAGGTGTCTGGGTGTTGGGGTGAAGACCATCGTTGGCCGTCACAGAAAACCGCCGGATTCCAGCGCAAGCTGGGGTGTTGGTGGGTGCAAAATTTCCCGGTGGTGGTAGGATGCCCGACCTTGAAGGAGGGGTCTGCCTATGACGCGTCCCTTGGAAATCCTGGCTCCCGGCGGTTCGGTGCAAGCGGCGGCTGCGGCTGCCCACGCCGGCGCCGATGCGGTCTACATGGGCGTGGGGGCCCTCAACGCCCGAGTTCGGGCCGCCAACCTGGACCTGGACGAACTGCCCTCCATGACGGGCTTCCTGCACGCCCAGGGCCTGCGCCTGTATGTCACCTTGAACCTCCCCCTGACCCCCGAGACCCTGGACGAGACCCTGAAGACCCTGGCCGCCTGTTACCTGGCGGGGGTGGATGCCGTCATCCTGCGGGACCCCTGGCTGGCCGCCTTCGCCAAGCGCCACCTGCCCAAGCTGCCCCTCCACGCCAGCACCCAGGCGGGCATCTCCACCCCCGACGGCGCCCGCCGCGCCCGGGACCTGGGTTACAGCCGCGTCATCCTGGCCCGGGAGTGTACCCTCGAGACCATGCGCGCCATCGCCAGCGCCGTGCCCGACTTGGAGCTTGAGGCCTTCGCCCTGGGTAGCATGTGCTTTGGCGTCTCAGGCCGCTGCCTCCTGGGGCACTTCGTAGATGGCCGCTCGGGCAACCACGGCCACTGCAGCCAGGTCTGCCGCCTGGAGTGGCGCGCCGCCGACGGCCGCTACCTGGGCCGCCTCTTCAGCATGAAGGACCTGAACCTCCTGCCCCACCTGGCCCTGCTGCAGGACGCCGGCATATGCGCCGTCAAGATCGAGGGCCGCCTCAAGTCCCCCGCCTGGGTCGCCTGCGCCGTGCGCCGCGCCCGGGCCGCCCTCCAGCGCGCCGACGGCACCGAGGACGCCTCCCTGGTGGCCGACTCCCAGATCCTGTTTGGGCGCCCCGACGGCCCCGGCTACCTGTTTGGCGAGACCTCCTTCGAAGCCCTCACCTGCCCGGACCAGTCCGGCCACCGGGGGCTCAAGGTCCCCTCCTTTGACTTCGAGGAGCAGGACTGGAAACGCTACCTGCGCTTCCGCACGCCCGTCGATCTGTCCATCCGAGACGGCCTCTGCGCCCTCTCCATGGAGGCCGACAAGGGCGCCGAGTCCTTCTTCAGCGTGGCCGAGTTGCTGGACGCCGGCGGCCACCCCATCACCGTGGCCACCCAGGGCACGGAGGTCCAGGTCCGCTACAACGGCCAGAAGCGCCCCGCGGCCCTCTTCATCCACTCCTCGGCCCTCGTCGAGAAGCGGCACCTGGCAGGGGTCCCAGGCTTCGTCCCCGAGAAGGGCGCCGCGCCTGCCCTGGTGCTGGATGCCCTGACCCTCACCCCCGAGACCCTTACCTTCCAGGGCCAAGCTGGTCGCCTGCCGTTTCTACGCACCTATCCCCTGGAGACCGAGGCCTCCCGCGGCGCCGGTCTGGACCCGGACCTCGCCCGCAAGCACCTGGGCCTCAGCTTCTCCCCGGAGGCCACCTTCACCCTCGCCCCCGGCCTCTTCGCCCGCCCTTCCCTCCTGAAGGACCTCCGCCGCCGCCTCCTGGAGGACCTCGCCGCCGCCTGGCCCGCTGCCCTTGGCGAACTCGGCCTCAGCCTCACCAGTGCCGCGACCGCCGAGGGCCCCGCCTACGGTCCAACCGACAGCGACCTGACCAAGAAAAAACCCGCCTGCGTTTCCCGCGTCACCGGCTACCCGGAGGGCCTGGTGCAGACCGGCGGTGGCAGGAAGTTCGCCATCCTTCCCCATGGCGGTGGCACGGTCGTAGAGGACTGCGCCGCCCGGGGCCTGGAACCGGAAGACCTGGGCGCCCCCCGCGCCCCAAAGCCTGGAGGCAGAAATGGCTGACCTGGACTCCCCCGCTGCCCCCACTGACTACCCCCAGGACGAGTTAACCGCCCTGGCCTACGCCCGCGCCCAGGTGCGCCTCCTGGCCCTGGCTGCCCAGAAGCGGGGCGTCCGGGTCTGCGTGGCGGAGTCCTGCACCGGCGGCCTCTTGGGCTCGCTGCTGACCGAGATCCCTGGCGCCTCGGAGTGGTTCGTGGGCGGGGTCATTGCCTACGCCAATCAAGTCAAGGAGGACCTGCTGGGGGTCCCCGCCGAGGTCCTTGAAGACGACGGCGCCGTCAGTGCAGCCTGTGCCGAGGAGATGGCCATGGGGGCCATCCAGGTGACGGGCGCCAGCCTGGGCATTGCCATCACGGGCATTGCCGGCCCCGCCGGGGGCAATCGTTTGAAACCCGTAGGCACGGTGTTCCTGGCCGTGATCAGCGACCAGACGGTCCTCGGTGACCGCCTGCGCATCCCCCCCATAAACCGCGCCTACATCAGACTGGTCAGCGTCGGCCGCGCCGCCGCCCTGGCCCTTGAGGCACTTGATGAAAACCGTTGAGACCCTGGATTTTGAAGTCCGTACCTACGAATGCGACCCCCGGGACCGCCTCAAGCCGCCGGTGCTGCTGAACTACCTCCAGGAGGCGGCGGACCAGTCTGCGCGCAACCTTGGCTTCGGCGTCGAGCAGCTGCATCCCCAGCGCCTCACCTGGTTCCTGTCCCGCTACCGCATCGTCATGACGCGGCTGCCGACCCTCCGGGAGAAGGTCCGCGTCCAGACCTGGCCCTGCGCTTCCCGCCCCATGAGGGCCCAGCGCGACTTCGAGATCGTTGACGGAGAGGGCGGCCACCTGGGCCATGCCACCACAAGCTGGATGATGATCAGCCTTGCCGATCGCAAGATAGTCGAGCCCACCCTCGTGGTGAACCCGGCTTACCTGGCGGAGGGTTGCGTCCTGGAGAACCCCTTTGGCACCATCGACGCGGCTGCCCCCGAACTGGTTCGCCTTGAACGCACCCGCTACCACGATCTGGACCGCAACCGCCATGTGAACAACGGCGTCTACCTCAGCTTCACCATGGGCCACGGCCCCAAGGACCTCCTCAAGTCCTATCAGCCCCTGGACATGGAACTGGTCTATCTGGCCGAGATCAAGGCCGACGAAGAACTGCGAAACCTCTGTGCCGTGAAAGAACTCCCCGACGGGCGCGTGGAGACCCTCCACCTGCTGACCGACGCCGCCGGCACCACCGAGTGCTTCCGCCAGCGCACCCTCTGGTCCAAGGTCTAAACGCCCGTCCGTCAATTGAGATCCAGGCGAGTTGTTCCTCCAGGGCAGAATAGTCCATTGAAGGTCTAGGTCAGGGACGGTCGGCCTGCCGGATGTAGGTGCAGTAGATCTCGATGATTGCCCGCACGGCCTCGGGATCCAGGTTCTCTGGGATGTCATCGGGCCGGTGGTACAGGGTGTGGGCCCCCAGGGGGTTGGTATCCATGGCCAGGATTGACGCGGCCGTGACGCCCTTGCGCTGGAACTCGGCGGCGTCCGTGGCGCCACCTCCGAACCACAACGGAAAGGCCTCCAGCGACAGGCCCAGCTCCTGGGCCACGCCTCGCAACCGTTGCGCCAAAGCCGCGTCAAGCGTCACCAGCCCATTCAGGTCCCGCGTCATGACCTTCAATTGACGCGCGTCAAAGACGCTGTCCGTGTTCAGCACCACCCGGGGGAGGTGGGGAAGCTGGGGGAGGCGATCCCGAACCCAGGCGCGGGACCCCCGCAGACCGCTCTCCTCGGCGTCAAAAGACACGAACCGCAGACGGGTCCTGGTCAGGCGTCGCTCCGGCGCGGCGAAGTGACTGACCACCTCGGCTGCCAGTAGGCTGGCGATGAGGTTGTCCCCCGCCCCCGGCGTGTAGTCCCGCCCGAAGAAGAACAGGAAGGGGACGGAGGCCAGCGCGCACAGGGGCACTATGAAGGCCAGGGCCGCCTCAAACAGTCCGGCCAGGGGGTGGCCCGCCAGCAGCAGGACCACATGCACCGCGGACAGGGCAGCCGCCACCGCGAAGGTCAACAACCCCGCCCAGCAGACCGGCGAGTAGAAGCGAAAACCGTGCGCCAGAAAGCGAAACACGGGGGCGCTGTCGTGGTGGCCCGTGACCAGGATCTCTTGCGTGGCGGGAGCAGTGGGCTCCAGGCAGGCCTCCACATTGCGGCCCGTGGCCGAGGCGAAGAAGGGGTCCATGACCTCCCGGTAGAAGACAAACTGAGCAAGCACCACAGGCAGAGTCACCAGCAACAGCAGGCTGGCCGCCAGGGGAAACCCAAGGGTGTGCAGCCCCACGGCCCCCAGGGTGCTGGCCACCAGGAAATGAATGAACCCGTGGAAGGCCTTGGGGTGGACCTTGAAGTCGTGAACGCCCACGACAAAGCCCTCCGCGGCGGGCAGCAGATCCCCCAATGCGGCGGCGCAGGAGTGGGCAGCGACGGAACCTCCAGGCCGGGGACCAAAGCGGTCCAGCAACTGGCGGCAACGAAGCAGGGCGCGGGCAGCGGCATCGGCAAAGGGCTTCATGGGGCGGCTCTCCAAATTGGTTTGACCAGTCTATCCTATTCAGTCTGATAGGCAATACACCCAATACGAGAAATCGTCCCGTGGCCGCGAAAAGACCTTCTCCAGGGAGTAGTCCAAGAAGCCCGGCAGCGTCACCAATACAGGGAACACGCCTCCCTCGGTGCGGGGCTTCAGGGCCTGGCCACTGTACGAATGCACCACCAGACAGGTGGGCCGCTGCTGCATCGCAAAGGCAGCGAAGGCGTCCGGGTTCCCGCTCACAGGCGGCGCCGTGAACTCCCGGCTGTTCAGACATAGGGCGTCCAGGACAGGCCGGTCCGCAGCATAAGGGATCAGGCCCGCGTCCCCCACCAGGAACCCCTGTTCAGGTGCCAGGCGCTGCTGCAGATAGGCACCCACTTGGCCGCGCAGTTCCATGCGCCCCTGGTAGAAGCCGGCGGCCTCCTCAAGACCGCGACGGTCCGCCTCCCCCACCCGACCGTCCAACAGCACCAGCGGCACCATGAACAGCAGGGTCGCCACAGTGGCATTTCCGCGGATCTTGAATAGGCCCGGCAGGCGGCCCAGGAAGGTGGCGGCAGCCAGGCCCAACAGGGCGTGGGCGGGCAGCAGGTAGCGATCCATGTGGGCCAGGATGGGGTCCACCCGAGCCATGATCAGGAAGTAGGCCAGCGCCGGTGGCAGCAGCAGCCAAACCGGGGCTCCGTCCCCGCTTCGCGCGCGTCCTCCGTCCCCGCTTCGCCCAGGCCACAGGGACCCCAAGGCCAACAACCCCAGATACCAGTACGCCGACAGATACTCGATCACCACCACCCACGCGGGGAACCCCCCGGCCCCCTTGCACAGCACACTGTTGGGAAACAGGCTGCCGTAGAACCACCAGCGCCAGAGGAACCAGGTTCCCCAGATGAACAGGGGCAGCAGCGCTGCGATCAGCCAAGTCCCGCTGGCCCGTCGCCAACCCATCCCACCAACCAACAGCAACCCCACCGGGATGATGCCCTCGGCGCGGGTGATGGCGGCCAGCCCCAGCAGAAGACCCCCAACCAGGAGTCGCCCGTTCAGCCCCTCCGAACCCCGTGCGTCAGCAAGCGGGCCCGGCCCCCCTCCCCCAAGCCCCCACAGCCACAGCCACGCCCCCGCCAACAACAGCAGCAGGAACAGGGGCGTCTCCAGCCCGCTGACGGCCCACCACAGGGCCCCTCGGTGACCCGCCACCAGCAGCACTGGCAGCAGGGCCGGCAGGGGCCCAAGCCACAGGCGCCCAAGCAGCCACAGCACGGGCAGGCAGGCCAGGAAGGCTGCGCCTCCCAACAGCTTCGTCAACAGCACCGGGTCCAACCCCGAGAGGTGCCACAGGGCCCCAAGCGCCACCTGCAGGAAGTTGGAATACCCCTCCACGGGAGTCCCCCCCGCATTGAACACCGGCCCCAGTCCCCGGGCGAGGTTGCGGGCGTACCGCAGGGAGATATAGGCGTCGTCCGTGGTGAAGGCCCAGATCTGGGCCAGGGCCAGAGCCGAATCCGCCATGATGGCCGCCACCAGCGCCAGGGCCAGAATTTCCAAAAAAGCAGGGGTCGGGCGCACAGTCTTCAGGCGGGCCTCCAGAGCTGCGAACAGCAGTGCCAGTCTGCAACATCTTGTCCCCAGGGCAAATTGAAAACTGTGTAACCTTTTTTGCCGCCCGGGCCTCTACCCCGCCGTGCCCTTGGCTGAGGGCCACCTGCAAAGGAGCGTTGCAATGAAGCTGACTGCCACACTTTCCGTATGGTTCCTGGCCCTGACCCTGGCGGGGCTGCTACCCACCACGGCCTTGGCCGGCACCGCGGACTGTTGCCCCCCGGCCACCACCCTGCCCAACGAAAAACGGGAACTGCCCGTGACCCTGGCGGCGGGCCACCCCTGGACCTTCGAGGTGGTCCTCGCCCAGGGCTGGAAGGTGAACCCCGAGGCTCCCTCTCGGCTGACCGTCTACAAGAAGGCTGCCCAGGGTTGGGACCTGGTGGATAGAAAGAACTCCGCCAGCCTGTCCGCAGGCCTGGCCAAGATGCCCCCCCTGGCACCCGGGTCGGACTACCTGCTGCAGGCGGTGGTCTTCTACTGTGGCTCCGACGGCGCGGCCATGTGCATGGTCCAAAGTCTGGAGCAGGAACTCGCCGCCGCCGGCAAGGGCACCAACAGCGTGCTGATGTTCATGGAGACGAACCCCTGAGTTGGCCTCCTGGGCGCGCACCAGATTCCCCCCGGATGGCTATTGTTGCCAGCAGCCACTAGAACCATTAGATTACCTCCGGTTGAAAGGTCCCGGGTTCAACATTAGGAGACTCCTGGCCATGCGAAGCTCACACCTTACGCCAATCCTTGTCACGGTCCTCGGGCTGTTGTTCGTTCAGGCCTGCAGCGAAAGCCCCAAGCTCATGGCCGATTCCAGCCTGGGCGCTGCCCAGGCCAGCCCAAGCCAGCAGGCCGTCGCCGAAGCCCCCGAGGCCCCCGAAGCCCCGCCCCCCAAGGCCCAGCCAGAATCCCCGGGAACTGCCGGGGGCAAGGCCAGATGCGCCGCCGGCAA
This sequence comes from uncultured Myxococcales bacterium, assembly GCA_964565265.1. Classification (GTDB taxonomy): domain Bacteria; phylum Myxococcota_A; class UBA9042; order CAIXZC01; family CAIXZC01; genus CAIXZC01. The sequence goes on along the minus strand of CAZMEC010000069.1, from coordinate 3,793 downwards.
GTGGTTTTCGTCGGGCCGCTGGTGGTGCACCCTCTGCAACGAGCAGGGCACGGACTTCGCCAACGGCGGGGAAAGCGTGGACGACGCCAATGCCTGCACCACGGACCGCTGCGACCCCGAGCAGGGCGTGGTCCACGACCCGGCGGAGGGTCAATGCACCAACCGGGACATCTGCCACAAGGGCCTTTGCAAGGGTGGCAAGTGTGTCCAGGAGCCCATCACCTGCGATGACAGCAATCCCTGCACTGAGGACACCTGCGACCCTGCCGTGGGCTGCAACTACTCCCCCAAAAAGGCGGCCTGCGATGACGGCCTCGCCCTCACCCCGGACGACACCTGTGTGGACGGGATCTGCGTGGGCATCCTGGACGCGGACCGGGACGGCATCCCCAACCACGGCTCCCTGAGGCGCTGCAAAGAGGGCGAGACTGCGGGCTGCGTGGACAACTGCCCCATGACCCCCAACCCTGACCAGAAGGACAGCGACGGCAACGGCCTCGGGGATGCCTGTGGCAAGTCCATCCAGGTCATGAACTTCAAGACCACGGCCAAGGTCATCGCGCTGACCTTTGACGACGGCTACAACGACCAGGCCACCATGGAGTTGCTGGACACCCTGAAGGCCTTCAACGCCCGGGCCACCTTCTTCCTCAACGGCCTGTACCTGGACAACGGCTCCCTCAAGGCCACCACCATGAGCCGCATGGTCCATGACGGCCACAAGGTGGGCAACCACAGCTTCTCCCACACCATCGGCACCAAGAAGGCCGACACCGTGCTGGAACTCACCAAAGGCGACGAGGCCCTTCAGGAAATGAACGGCCACGACATGCGCCCCTACTTCCGAAGCCCCGCCTTCTCCGACGCGCCCTGGCTGGCCACAGCCCTGAACCAGGCGGGCTACTCCCACGACTTCCGGGCCAACCTGGACCCCAAGGACTGGCGGGAAACCCACGACTCCACCGATGCCATGCTGAAGTGCCTCAAGGAAAGAGCAGAACCTGGGGACATCGTCCTGATGCACGCCGGCCCCCGCTTCACCGCCGACACGCTGCCCAAGGTGCTGGCGCTCCTCACGGCCGAGGGTTACACCTTCCTGACCGTGGAGGACATGATCTACTTCGGCGAAATCGTGGAGCGCGGCGAGCTGTTGTCCAAGACCTGCGAGCGCTACTACGGGCGCCCCGAGGCTGGCTCCTACAAATAGCGCCCTCCCCCGCCCCGCTTGGCCCCCAGACTATTCTGTAACCTTTCGCCGTTGACCGGCTCCTAGGGCGCGAAACCGGCCCGCGAAGGGCCCAGGAGGATGCTCATGAAGGTTGTGATTGTTGGCGGTGTGGCCGGCGGAATGAGCTGCGCCGCCCGTCTGCGCCGTTTGGATGAGGCCGCCGAGATTGTAGTCTTTGAGAAGGGCCGCGAGGTCTCCTTTGCCAACTGCGGCATGCCCTACCACCTGAGCGGCGTCATCGGCGACCGCAAGGCGCTGATGCTGCACACCCCCACCAGCCTGGCCAAGCGCTACAACCTGGATGTCCGGGTCCAGCAGGAGGTCCTCTCCATCAACCGCGCCAAGAAGACCGTGAGGGTCAAGAACCTGGCCACGGGGGCCACTGAGGACCACTCCTACGACAAACTCGTGCTCTCCCCCGGCGCCCCCTCTTTTGTCCCCTCCTTGCCGGGCCTGGATACGGCCCGGGTCTTCGTCCTCAACACGCTTCAAGACATGGACTCCATCCGGCAGGCCGCCGAGGTCGCCAAGCGGGCCTGCGTGGTGGGCGGCGGCTTCATCGGCATTGAAGTGGCCGAGAACCTGCGCCACCGTGGCCTGGAGGTCTGCCTCGTGGAGAAGGCCCCCCAGGTCATGCCCCCCTTCGACCCGGAGATGGCCCGAGGCCTGGCCGACGAGCTGGAACTGAACGGCGTCAAGCTGCACCTTGGGGTCAGCGTCAAGGCCCTGGACGGCACCAACATCATCCTGGATGACGGCCGCAAACTGGAGGCCGACTTCGTGGTCTTCGCCATCGGCGTCCTGCCCCTGTCAGGCCTGGCCTCCGAGGCGGGCCTGGAGCTTGGCCATCGAAACCACATCGCGGTGGACCAGCACCTGCGCACCAGCGACCCGGACATCTACGCCGTGGGCGATGTGGTCAGCACCCGCGACTACCTGACCCGGGACCCTGTGGTGGCCCCCCTTGCGGGCCCCGCCAATCGCCAGGGGCGCATCGCCGCGGACCACATCTGTGGCCTGGACTCCAGCTACCGGGACACCCAGGGCACGGCCATCATCAAGGTCTTCAACCTCTCGGCGGCGGCCACCGGACTGAACGAAAAGTGGGCTAGCCAGAAGGGCCTGAAGTTCCAGAAGGTCTACCTCCACCCCATGCAGCACCCCGGCTACTACCCGGGCGCCGCCCCCGTTTCCATCAAGCTGATGTTCCAGGACGACGGCCGCATTCTCGGGGCCCAGGTGGTGGGCAGCGACGGCACGGACAGCCTCATCAATGTCTTCGCAACCGCCATCCGAGGCGGCCTCAAGGTGCAGGATCTGGAGCACCTCGAGCTGGCCTACTCGCCCCAGTGGGGCAACGCCAAACATCCCATCAATGTCACGGGCTTCATCGCCTCCAACCTCCTGCGCGGCGAGTTCAAGGCCACCCAGCCGGAGGCCATCCCCGCGGGCGCCTTGCTGCTGGATGTGCGCACCGCCGAAGAGCAGGCCGCGGGCACCATCCCCGGGTCCCTGCACATCCCCGTGGACGAACTGCGTGACCGCGAGGCGGAGATCCCCAAGGGCCGCCCCATAGTCATCTACTGCGCCGTGGGCCTGCGCGGCTACATCGCAGCCCGCCACCTGGCCCAGCACGGTTACGAGGTCAGCAATCTGGTGGGTGGCTACCGCAGCTGGCGCGCCTTCTTCCCGGACGGCATGCAGCGCAGCTACGCCTTCGACAGCTCCACGGGCAAGGATCTTCCCGGCAACAGGCCCCTCCAGGCCAGCCCCCCGGTCACGCCCACCGCGCCCTTGGCAGCGGGCCCCCATCCAAGCCCCACCGAGATCCAACTGGACGCCTGCGGGCTGCAGTGCCCCGGCCCCATCGTCAAGGTCAAGGAGACCATGGATGCCCTGCCCCTGGGGGGCCGCCTGAGGGTGCGCGCCTCGGACCCGGGCTTCGCCAAGGACATCCCCGCCTGGGCCGCCTGCACGGGCAACAAGCTCATTGAGGTCAAGAGCGAGGGGGGCAACTATGTCGCCCTGCTGGAGAAGACCGCCTCGGTGACCCCCGGGGCCAACTGTCGCCCCAAGATTCCGGGGAAGGAGGCGGGCACCACCATGGTGGTCTTCTCCAACGACCTGGACCGCGCCCTGGCCGCCTTCATCATCGCCAACGGCAGCGCCGCCATGGGCATGCCCGTGACCATGTTCTTCACCTTCTGGGGCCTGAACATCCTGCGCCGCGACAACGCCGTGCCGGTGCACAAGAACCTGCTGGAGCGCCTGTTCGGGTTCATGATGCCCCGGGGGCCCAGGAAGCTGGTCCTGTCCAAGATGCACATGGCCGGCATGGGCACCGCCATGATGAAGGGCATCATGAAGTCCAAGCGCGTCAGCACCCTGCCCGAGTTGATCGAGATGGCCCAGAAGGCAGGCGTGCGCATGGTGGCCTGCAGCATGAGCATGGATGTCATGGGCATCCACCGCGAGGAACTCGTGGACGGCATCGAGGTGGCCGGCGTGGCCGACTACCTGGGCAGCGCGTCAGGTTCTTCCACCAACCTGTTTATCTGATATCAT
>CAZMEC010000068.1:0-14729 GCA_964565265.1 uncultured Myxococcales bacterium | reverse complement strand
TGGAGTCCATCCGCATCCCCGACCCCGTCATCCACATGTCCGTCAAGGGCAAGAATCAAAGCGAGCAGGAGAAGCTGGGCAAGGGCTTGCACCGCCTGGCCATGGAGGACCCCTCCTTCACCATCCGCAGCGACGAGGAGACGGGCGATGTGATCATCGGCGGCATGGGCGAGCTGCACCTGGAGATCCTGGTGGACCGCCTCAAGACCGAGTTCGCCGTGGAATGTGAGACAGGGCGTCCCTCGGTGGCCTTCCGCGAGTCCCTCGTCCGCACCGTGGAGAACAGCTACAAGCATTCCAAGCAGACCGGCGGTCACGGCCAGTTTGCCCATCTGGTCATGCGCTTCGAGCCCCTCCCCGGCGGCGAGTTCGAGTTCGTCAACGCCATCCGCGGCGGCGCCATTCCCCAGGAATTCCACTCCGCCATCCAGAAGGGCATCCAGGATGCCATGGCCGCTGGCGTCATCGCCCGCTACCCGCTGGTGGGCGTCAAGGCCGTGCTGGTGGACGGTACCACCCACCCGGTGGACTCCTCCGAAATGGCCTTCCGCACCTGCGCCTCCATGTGTTTCCGCCAGGCCCTCACGACCGGCGCCGTCCAGCTCCTCGAGCCCCTCATGAAGGTGGAAGTGGCCACCCCGGACGACTACATCGGGGACATCGTGGGCGACCTCAACTCCCGGCGCGGCAAGATTGTCTCCATGCGCCGCTTCCGCAAGGGCTCCCAGAAAATCGTGGCGGATGTGCCCCTCTCTGAGATGTTTGGATACTCCACGCCCCTGCGCACCATGAGCAGCGGCCGCGCCAACTACGCGATGGAATTCCGCACCTACCAGGCAGTCCCCCAGAAGATCGCCGAAGAAATCATCCGCGAACGCGCCGCCAACCGCTGATTTCCAGCGGGAAAACGGTTGTCTCCGATCCCCAATCTGCATTATCCTGAGCACCGTGTTTCCGGTCCCCGAGGGGGGCCACATCCGGTGGGGTTTCATATGAGGTTTGTCCTGCTTCTCCTGCTTGGGTTGCTGCTGGTCGGCTGCGAGACCGCCATTGGCGATTCCTGCTCGGCTTCCACCTACAGCACCGATTGCCCGGATGGCTCTGTGTGCGATATCTCCCTGCCGGGTGGCTACTGCACCAAGACCCCCTGCTTCGACGATGAGGACTGCCCCGGTGCCGCTGTCTGCGTGCACTTCGATAACGGCGAAACCTATTGCATGGCGCCCTGCAACGAGTCCTCCGACTGTCGCAAACGCTACGAGTGCGTTCTGCTGACCCTGGAGGACGGCTACTGCGGCCCCGAACTGGAGGAAGAATGACCAGTCCCTCCCTCAGGCTGTTGCTTGCCGGTTTGCTGGCTCTCCTGGCCGCCTGCAGCGCCCCCGAGGCCGAACGCAAGGCCGTGAGACCCACCCTCGTGGCGGCCCCCACCCCGACTTTCCGGCTGTGCCGGACGGACTACGACCAGGCCCTTGCGGCGGGCCAGGGCAAGGCCCTGCGCTGGTATCTGCTGGCCCCCGCCTACGACGCCAAGGGGAAGTTCCGGGGCCACCTGATCAAGGCCATCATCCGTCCCGAACTCAAGGCCGGGCCGTTGCTGGAGGGTGATGTGATCGTGGCCCTCAACGGTCACCCCGTGGAGAAACCCGGCGAGTTCCAGACCGCCTGGACTGAGCTCCCCGGCCGCAACAACCTGCTGATTCGCTTCGCCAGGGGCCGCAAGCTCCTGGAACTCAACATCCCCGTGGTGGACTGCAACCCCTAGGCAAGAGGCAGCATGGACTCCAACTCCAGTCTTCCCCTCCGCAAACGCGGCCTCCTGGGAGGCTCCGGCGAGGCCCGGGTTGAGGCCGGTCAGCGCAGCAGCCTGCAGGATCCCCTGTACCTTGATCCCGTGGCCCGCCCCGAGGACCTTCGCAGTCTCACCGAGTACCTCTCGGAGGGCGTCCTTGAGGTCGAGATCGGCTGCGGCCGGGGGCACTTCATGGCCTCCATGATGGCCAGCCGCCCCAGCCACCGCTTCCTGATCATTGAAGCCCGGATGAAGTACACCCTGATGACCCTGACTCGGGCACATGCGACGAAGCAGACCAACCTACGCCTGGTCCTAGGCGACGCCAAAGAACTCCTGGCCCGCCTGGTGGCACCCTCCTCGGTGTCGGCCCTCTACCTGCTGTTTCCCGACCCCTGGTGGAAGCGCAAGCATGAGCGCCGCCGCGTGGCCACCCCCGAGTTCCTCGCCGATGTGGCCCAGGTCCTCAAGCCCGGCGGGGTCTTCGTGTTTCGCACGGATGTGCGGGACTACCTCGACCTGGTGGACGGGCTCTTCGAAAAAGACTCCAACGGGCTGGTCCCGGTGCCCTGTCCCGAGGGCGTGGCCCTCTCCCACCGGCACATGAAATGCAACGAACTGGGCCTCCCCACCTGGGAGCGCTGCTACCGGAAGGAAACGGGGGTCTGAAACATGGCCGCATCATCCCTGGTGGTCCTGGGGCTTCTCTTGGTTGGAGTGGCAGTCTTTGCCTGGGGCCTGGGGCAGGCCCTGCGGCTGGTGGCCAGTGGGCGCGTGACCCCGAAGGATCAGGTGGGGAAGGGGGCGCTGGGGAAGGTCACCTCCCTGGTGGCCCTCCACTCCCGCCTCCTGCGCGACTTCCCGGCCGGCCTCATGCACCTGGCCCTCTTCTTCGGCTTCCTCCTGTTGCTGCCCCAGAATGTGACCATTGTCCTTCGTCTCCTGGACCCAAACCAGACCATCTTCTCGGCCTGGCCTGGGCTTGAGGCCCTCTACACGCTGCTGAAGGATTGGGCCGAGTTTGCGGTCCTGGCGGCCCTGGGCTTTGCCTGGTTTCGCCGTTGGTTCCTCAAGCCCGCCCGCCTCCTGAACAACCTCTCGGCCAATGTCCTGCTGTTGCTCATCGGGGCCATCGTGATGCTGGACCTGGCCACGGACACCATGATCTTTGTCTCCGGGGCCCGGGCGGATCTTGAACAGCACAGCTTCCTGGCCTCCACCCTGGCCTCCTTCATCCTGGCCATGGGGGTTCACCGGGACAGCGCCGGGACTCTGGTGTTGCCCCTGGCCCAGGCCACGGTGTTGGCCCTGGCGGCCCTCTTGGTGGCCATTCCCTTCTCCAAACACCTGCACCTCCTGTCCGCCGCCTTCCGGGTGGCCACCGCCCGCCTGGGTTACCAGCGCCCCCTGGAGTCCGTCTCCCTGGAGGACGACCGGGCCTCCGGGGCGGACTCCCTGGGAACCTTCAACCGGCTTCAGATCCTGGACCTGCTGGCCTGCACCGAGTGCGGTCGCTGCACGGAGGCCTGCCCCTCCGCGGCGGCGGGTTCTCCCCTCTCCCCCCGGGATCTGACCATGGCCCAGCGCCAGGCCCTGAAGGCCAGGACGGCGCCCCTCGCGGCCTCCGGCGAGGCGGCCCTGCTGGCCTGCAGCACCTGTGGCGCCTGTGAACGGGAATGCCCCGTGGGCATTGAACAGGTGGGCCGGGTGGTGCAGCTTCGCCGCTACCTCACCATGAAGCTGGGGCGCAGCACCCAAGGGGGCGCCGCGGCCCTGGCCAGCCTCCGCGAACGAGGCAATCCCTTTGGCCTCTCCCTGGCCGCCAAGGCGGACCTGGCCCTGGCCTCTGGGCTGCCGCTGTTCTCCGAGGGCTCGAACCTGGACACCTGCCTCTTCTTCGGCTGCGCCGCGGTCCGCGACGAGGCCTCCCGGGGGACGGCGCTGGCAGCCGCGGCCCTGCTTTCCCAAGCGGGGGTGCCCTGCGGGGTCCTGGGCGCCGAGGAGCCCTGCTGTGGCGACCAGGCCCGGCGACTGGGGGACGAGGCCCTCTTCCTGGACTGCGCCACCCGGACCGTGGAAACCCTCCGGCGCCACGGGGTTCGCAGGGTGCTGACCCTCTGTCCCCACTGCTGCAATGCCCTGAAGAACGAGTACGCCCAGCTTGGCCTGGAGGCCCAGGTCCTGCACTACACCGAGGTCCTGCCGTTACCCCAGACACCGGGGCCTGACTCTGGCCAGCCTGGGGCCCTTCGGGTGGCCCTCCACGATCCCTGCTACCTGGCCCGCTATAATGGCCTCCAGGAAAACCTGCGCCTGCAGCTGGGGGGCAGTCCCATGACCCTTGTAGAATTGGCCCACCACGGCGAAGACACGCTTTGTTGCGGGGGCGGAGGGGGCCTGTTCTTCTCCGATGAGCCCGGCAAGGGCATGGCCTCCCGGCGCATGCTGGAGGCCGTCGAGGCGGGGGTTGAGGTGCTGGTCACCGCCTGTCCCTATTGCAAAGCCATGCTGGAAGGTGCCGCCACCAGTCGCCTGTTCTCGGGTCTGCGGGTCCCCGTCGTGAAGGATCTCGCTGAGGTGCTGGTGCAGGCAAGCCACAAGAGAGAGGGCGCATGAAACCAATATTCAGTCTTTGGCTGTTGCTTGGGCTGGCCCTGGGGGCCTGCCGGGAGGCCCCTCAGGCGCCCAGTCCCCAGGCCTCCCCGGAGGCCCAGACCGAAACTGCGCCCCCCCCGTCCCCCGCCCCTCAGCCAGGGTCTCCAGCCCAAGTGCCGGCGGCCTGCGCCAAGGTGGTGGACGAGGCCACCCTTCAGCAATGCGCCCCGGCTTTGGCCAAGGTCGCCACCAGCACGGTGGCCCTGCTGAGATGGCCGGAGCATGGCACCGTCTTTCCGCCCGACCTGGCCCCGCCAACCTTCCTCTTTGAAGAGGTGCTTGGGGCCCGCGCCTTTGCGCTGTACCTCCAGGCGGGGAATCAGGAGTTCTTCTACCCTACGGTGAACAACGGCTTCTTCCCTCCCCTGGCCCACTGGAACCGCCTCAAGCGGGTAGGGCGGGACAGCACCTGCCGGGCCCTCCTCATCGCGCTGGATGGTGGTGGCCGGGTGCTGGACCAGGACCTGGCCGAGTTCTCCTTTGCCCCCGAACCAGTGGGAGACTCCATCTTCTTCCGCGAGGTCCCGCTGCCCTTCTCCCTGGCCGTCAAGGATCCCTCGGTGATTCGTTGGCGTCTGGGTAGCGTGGCGGTCCGGGAATCCCCTAAGGTTGTCCTGGACGGCCTGCCCGTCTGCGGCAACTGCCACTCCTTCTCCAAGGACGGCAGCGTCCTGGGCCTGGATGTGGACTACGCCAACGACAAGGGCAACTACGCCATGATGGAGGTCAAACCCCGGATGCAGCTCTCCCGGGACAAGATCTTCTCCTGGTCGGATTTCCAAAGGGACGACGGCGGGGTGACCTTCGGCCTGCTGTCCCAGGTCTCCCCGGATGGTCGCTACGCCGTCAGCACGGTGAAGGACCGCTCCGTGTTCGTGGCCCTGGATGACGACATCGCCTACTCCCAGTTGTTCTTCCCCGTGAAGGGCATCCTGGCCATCTACGACACCCAGACGAAGCAGTTCGCCAGCCTGCCCGGGGCGGATGATCCGGACTTCGTGCAAAGCAACCCGGTGTGGGGGCCGGATGGCTCCTACCTGTTGTTCGCCAAGGCCCCCAAGGTCGAGCTGACCAACCTGGCCAAGGCCGACAAGATCCTGCTCAGCACCAAGGAGGCCGAGGACTTCGTCAAGCGCCGCACCCTGGTGCGCTTCGACCTGATGAAGATCCCCTTCAACGGGGGCCGGGGCGGGGAGGCGGTGGCTTTGGAGGGGGCCTCGGGGGATGGTCGCAGCAACTTCTTCCCCAAGGTATCCCCGGACGGCCGCTGGATCGTGTTCTGCAAGTCCGAGGCCTTCATGCTGCTGCAGGCTGACTCCAGGCTGTTCATCGTGCCCGCGGAGGGGGGGCAGCCCCGGGAGCTTGAGGCCAACCGAAAGGGCATGAATAGCTGGCACTCCTGGTCCTCCAACTCCCGCTGGCTGGTCTTTGCGTCCAAGGCGGAGGGCCGCTATACCAAGCTCCTGCTCACCTATGTGGATGCCCAGGGGAAGTCCCACCCGCCCGTGCTGCTGGACTGGATGACGGCCTCGGACAGGGCCGCCAACATCCCCGAGTTCGTGCCCCTGGCCCTGAACGCCATGGACCGCATCATCGAGGACTTCCTGGATGACACCAACTTCCTGCGGGCAGGTGGCCAGGCCATGCAGGACCGGGATTACCCCCTGGCCGTGGCCCAGTACCGGCTGGCTCTGGAGAGCAACCCCGGCAATCCCCAGGTCCTGGAGCGGCTGGCCCTGGCCACCATGGCCGCCGGGGACAGCAACACCGCGGTCTCCATGTTCGAGACGGTGGTCAAGTCCCAACCAGACAACAGCAGCGCAGCCTACAACCTGGCCTTGCTCAAGCGGCAGAAGGGCAACCCCGAGGAGGCCCTGACCATGCTGGAGGGTCTCAAAGGGAAGGAAGAGGATGTCCCCGGCCTGCCCCTGGAACTGGCCAAGCTCTATCGCCAGTTGGGGCGCTCGGCGGACTCCCTGGCGGCTTTCCGCCAGGCCGTGGAGTTGCAGCCCGAGGATCAGCAGATTCGATATCTGATGTGTATCGTGCTGCTGGAGATGGGGCGCGCGCAGGAGGCCGTGGTGGAACTTGAGACCGTGGTCAAGGGCCGCCCCGAAGACCTGGCAAGTGTGGACCTGCTGGCCACGGCCCAGGGGCTCAAGGGGGACTATCCGGGGGCCGCCAGGACCGCTGCCCAGGCCCTTGAGCTTGCCAAGAAGCAGGAGAACGCCGACAAGGTCAAGGAGTTGACCGACCGCATTGAACTGTACCGTCAGGGCAAACCCTGGGCCCCCCAGGCCCCCAAGGCCCCCCAAGCCCCCCAGGCCCCCAAGTAGAACCAGGAAAGAGGCGGGGTCTCAAGTCAAACCAATAGCTGAGATTGAAGGGTAGGCGAGGGCTACTTGCGGAACAGGTCCTTGCCCTTGAAGGCCAGGGCTTCCTTGAGCACCTGGTCCATGTGGCTGACGGGGACAATCCGCATGTGCTTCTTGACCACCGCCGGCACATCCTCCAGGTCCTTGGCGTTGTCCTCGGGGATGAGGGCCGTCTTGATGCCGCCACGGTGCGCGGCGATGAGCTTCTGCTTGAGGCCACCGATGGGCAGGACGCGACCCTGCAGGGTGATCTCTCCGGTCATGGCCACATCGGCGCGGACGGCGATCCGGGTCAGGGCCGAGACCATGCTGGTGGCCATGGTGATGCCCGCGGAGGGACCGTCCTTGGGGATGGCGCCCTCGGGGATGTGCACATGGATGTCGGATTCCTTGAAGATGATGGGGTCGATGCCCAGGGACTCGGCCTTGGCGCGAATGTAGGTCAGGGCTGCGTAGCCGGATTCTTCCATGACCTTCTGGATGAGGCCGGTGATGCGCAGGACGCCGCCGTTGCGGTCCGAGGCGGGCACCACCGCGGCTTCCACGGTCAGCAGGTCGCCGCCCGCAGCGGTCACCGCCAGCCCATTGGTGACGCCGATGGCATTCTCGGTCTCGGCCTTGCCGTACTTGAAGACCTCCGGTCCCAGATACTTGGTCACCAGGGTCGGAGTCACCTGATACTTGGCGTCCGCAGGCTTGCCCTTGGCGATGAAGTCCCGGGCCAGCTTGCGGCAGATGGAGGCCAGCGAGCGTTCGAGGCTTCGGACGCCGGACTCGCGGGTGTAGTGGCGAATGAGGGCCAGCACGGCCTTCTCCGAGAACTGCACATCCAGATCCTTCAGGCCATTGGCTTCCAACTGCTTGGGCACCAGGTAGCCTGCGGCAATCTGGGTCTTGTCGAACTCGGTGTAGCCGGCGATCTCGATGATCTCCATGCGGTCCGCCAGGGGGGCCGGGATGCCCTCACGGTAGTTGGCGGTGGTGATGAACAGCACCTTGGACAGGTCGTAGTCCAGGTCCAGGTAGTGGTCGCTGAAGGTGCCGTTCTGTTCCGGGTCCAGGACCTCCAGGAGGGCCGACGAGGGATCCCCGCGGAAGTCCACGGTCATCTTGTCTATCTCGTCCAGCAGGAACACCGGGTTGCTGGAGCCGCTCTTCTTGAGGGACTGGATTATGCGCCCCGGCAGGGCGCCGATGTAGGTCCGGCGATGGCCACGAATCTCCGCCTCGTCCCGCACGCCGCCCAGGGAGACGCGCACATAGTCCCGACCGGTGGCGCGGGCCACGCTCTTGGCCAGGGAGGTCTTGCCCGTCCCCGGAGGCCCCACCAGACAGAGGATGGGCCCCTTGAGCCTGTTGGAGAGGGACTGGACGGCCAGGTACTCCAGGATGCGCTCCTTGGGCTTCTCCAGGCCGTAGTGGTCGTCGTTCAGGATCTTCTCGGCGGCCTCCAGGTCATAGGGCTCTTCTTTGTAGTCCAGCCAGGGCAGCGAGATGATCCATTCAATGTAATTCCGCACCACGGCCGACTCAGCGGACATGGGCGACATCATGCGCAGCTTGGACATCTCCCGATCCAGGCGCTCGCGGGCCTCCGGGGGCAGCTTCTTCTTCGCCGCCTTGTCGGTCAGTTCCTGGACCTCGTTCTTGAACTCGTCCTTCTCGCCCAGTTCCTTCTGGATGGCCTGCATCTGCTCGTTCAGGTAGTAGTCCCGCTGGCTCTTCTCCATCTGCTTGCGGATGCGGCCCTTGATCTTCTGTTCCACCTCGTGGATTTCGCTCTCCGCCTGGATGAGCTCCATGAGCTTCTCCAGCCGGGTCAGGGGGTCCTCCATCTCCAGGAGGGCCTGCTTGTCGGCCAGCTTCAAGGGAAGGTGCTGGGCCACGCCATCGGCCAGGCGCGCGGGTTCGAGGATGGCGGACACGGACATGACGACCTCGGGCTGAATCTTCTTGTTCAGCTTGGCGTAGCCGTCGAAGGCCAGCTTGACGCCCCTCACCAGGGCCTCAGCCTCAGGCCCCTGGGGCCAGTCCTCCTCCACCGTCTCGTACTGAACCTCGAAGAAGTCCTGGGTCTGGGTGAAGGACATCACGCGAGCTCTGGCCAGGCCTTCAATCAACAGCTTCACGGTGCCCTCAGGGGTCCGCAGCAACTGGATGACGGAGGCCACCGTGCCCATCTCGTACAGATCGGCGGGCGCCGGATCCTGGGTGCGGGCGTCATGCTGGGCCGTCACGAAGACCTTGCGGTCCTTGGCCATGGCCTTGTCCAGGGCGGTGATGGACTTCTTGCGTCCCACAAACAGGGGAAAGACCTGATGGGGGAAAACCACGATGTCTCGAAGGGCCAGCAGTGGCAAGGTCTTATCGGGCATGTCAAACCCCTTGAAGGATGTATGGGTCAGTTGACTTTGGACTCAGCGTCCATGATGTAGATGGGTGGGCGGCGTCTGGCAACCACATTCTCATCCACGATGACCTGCCGGACATTCCCCATGGAGGGAATCTCAAACATCACATCGGTGAGGAGCTCTTCAATGATGGAGCGCAGCCCCCGCGCGCCGGTCTTGCGCTGAATGGCCAACTCGGCGATGGCATCCACGGCCTTGTCGGTGAAGGACAGGTCGCAGCCGTCCAGCTTCAGCAGGTGGCTGTATTGCTTGAGGATGGCGTTCTTGGGTTCGGTGAGGATGCGCCTCAAGGCCTCCGCATCCAGTTCCTGGAGCCCCGCCACCACGGGCACGCGGCCGATGAACTCAGGGATCATGCCGTACTTCAGCAGATCCTCGGGCTGGACGGTCTCCAGCAGGTTGTCCCGGTTGGAGCGGAACTCGTGGCCCAGGTCCTTGCCGAAGCCGATGGAGTTCTTGCCAAGGCGCTGCTCAATGATGGTGTCAATGCCCATGAAGGCGCCGCCCAGGATGAACAGGATGTTGGTGGTGTCCACCTGGATGTAGTCCTGCTGGGGGTGCTTGCGCCCGCCCTTGGGAGGCACATTGGCCACGGTGCCCTCGAGGATCTTGAGCAGGGCCTGCTGGACGCCCTCGCCGGAGACATCCCGCGTGATGGAGGGGCTGCCGGACTTGCGGGCGATCTTGTCGATCTCATCAATATAGATGATGCCCTTGCAGGCGGAGGCCACATCGTAGTCGGCGTTCTGGAGGAGGCTGAGTATCACATTCTCCACATCCTCGCCCACATAGCCCGCCTCGGTGAGGGCCGTGGCATCGGCCATGGCAAAGGGGACCTCGAGGAAGCGGGCCAGGGTCTGGGCCAGGAGGGTCTTGCCGCTGCCCGTGGGGCCGATGAGGAGGATGTTGCTCTTGCGGACTTCCACATCGTCGTCCGCGTCCCCGATGCCGGCGCTGTTGATCCGCTTGAAGTGGTTGTAGACGGCCACCGACAGGACCTTCTTGGCCCGGTCCTGCCCGATGACATACTCGTCCAGGTTGCTCATGATGTCCCGGGGAGTGGGCAGGCTGGACCGCTTGGGGCTGCCCGCCCGGGGCACCGTCTTGAGGTCGTCCTCAATGATCTGTCGGCACAGATCCACGCATTCATCGCAGATGTAGACCGAGGGACCAGCGATGAGCTTGCGAACTTCCTTCTGGGGCTTGTTGCAGAACGAGCAAGAGAGCTGGGAACTGCTTTTACGCCTATCTGCCATTATTGCTCCTGGGGCTACGCCACGGCGATAGTATAGTGGCCACGCCCAACCTTTCAAGATAACGGACCAAAAGGCCTGCGATCAGCGGGCTTTGATCACCTGATCCACCAACCCGTAGGCCACGGCCTCGTCGGGGCTGAGGTAGAACTCGCGGTCAGTGTCTGCGGCGACCTGGGAGATGTCCTTGCCGCAGTGTTTGGCCATGATTCCATTGAGTTCGTCTTTTACGCGGACAATCTCCCGGGCGCGGATTTCGGCGTCCGAGGCCTGCCCCGAGTAGCCCCCCAAGGGCTGGTGCAACAGGATGCGGGCGTGGGGAAGGGAGAAGCGCCGGCCGGGGGTACCGGAGGCCAGGAGGATGGCGGCCACGCTGAAGGCCTGCCCCACGCAGATGGTGGTGATCGGGCAGGAGCTGTACTGCATGGTGTCGTAGATGGCCAGGCAACCCGTCACCGAGCCGCCGGGAGAGTTGATGTAAAGCGAGATCTCCTTGCCCGGGCCGTCGCTGTCCAGGAACAGCAACTGGGCCACCACGATGTTGGCCAGGAAGTCATCAATGGGCGAGCCAATGAAGATGATGCGATCCTTGAGGAGGCGGCTGAAGATGCTCCATTCCCGCTCGCCCCGGGGGGTCTCTTCAATGACCGTGGGCACCACATAGTTGGCCTGGATCTTCTTTTCGTCGCTCATGGCACAAACCGTCCTTGGAGGAGGTTTTTGGAAAAAAAAGTCTTACTCGGCGGCCGGGGCCTTGGGCTTCCTGGGGGCGCTCTTCTTGGGGGCCTTGGCGGGGGCCTCGGGGGTAGCTTCGGCGGGGGCCTCCTGGGGCGCCACTTCGACCTCAGCGGCCTTGGCCTTCTTGGCCTTGGCAGGCTTGGCCCCAGCGGGGGCCTCGGTGCCGGGCGTGGAGCCGGCCAGCTTCATCACATGGGCGTAGACCTGCGCGTCCAGATCCCGGGAGGTGTAGTAGGCCACCGCGTTCATGTACATGTCGGAGAAGCGGGGGTTCTTCTGGTCCATGGTGCCCATGATGGCGTGGACCTTCTCAGCGATCTGATCGTTGTGGGGCTCAATGTTGGCCAGCTTCATGATGGCTGAGGTCAGGGCGTCCTTGAGGATGGCCCGGCTGACCTCGGCCTCAACCTTGGTGCGGGCCTCGGCGTCGGGGGCCGGAGTGCCGCGCTGGGCGTGGTCTTCCTGAATGTGAGCCAGGCGGTCTTCCACATGGCGGACGAAGAGGCGCTCGGGCAGGGGCATGGGGTTGGCCGCCAGGAGGACGGTCATCACCGCCTCGGCGTGGCGATCCTCGGCCTCCGTGCGGCGGCCGCTCTCCAGCCTCTCCCGAACGACGGCCAGGTACTGGTCCACAGTCTCCAGGCCCGCCACCTCAGCGACGAACTCGGGGTTCAACTCGGGGCGGACCCGCGTGCGACCGTACTCAGCCTTGACCTTGATGGAGAGGGCCTTGCCCACCAGGGCCTGATGTTTTTCCTCGGCGGCGGCGACGCCCTCCGGCCAGGTGAAGCTGACCGTCACTTCCTTGCCCAGGTGCAGACCCTCAACGGCGGCTGCGACCACGGGCTGGAAGGGCGGGGTGGGGCGCTCGGCACCGACCATCACGGAGAGGGTCTCCGGGGGAACCTCCAGGGGGCTGCCATCCTGGGCCGCAAATTCCAGCCGGACCAGGGCCAGGTCACCCTTGGCGATCTGGTGGTCTTCCTTCATGTTCTCGTAGCGGGTCTGGCGATCCAGTTCCTCGTCCACGGCCTTCTTTACATCTTCATCACTGACGGCGACTTCAGGCTTGGGGGGGAAGTCCAGGCCCTCCAGGACAAGCTTCTCGGGGGTGGGCATCTGCTCCACCAGGAGAACGATGTCAAGGGGCTGGGACAGGGACTTGAGCTCGGCCTCGCCGTCCAACTCGGGGCGCCCGATGGTGTCGAAGCCCAGGTCCTTGAGCCCGTCCTCGGCGGCCTTCTCAATGAGAATCTCCCGGGAGCGGCCCAGGATCATCTGCCGGTATTCATGGATGGTCTTGACGCGGGCGACCTTGGCTGCCTGCTTGGTGTAGCCACCGGGGACTCGGACCTGGCCGGCCAGCTCGGCAGCCTCTTTGTCGGTCACCTTGGACACCTCCGCGGCGTCGAACGAAATGGTGACGCGACGAAGCTGCTTTTCCAGGGTATCGATGTTGACGCGCATGATGCCTCCACGATTCGCCTTCCGGCGCTTTGCTGCACAAAATGTCTGAGATTTGATTTTGAATGAAGTCGAGGTTGGCGACTGTGCGAAGGGGGGGACTCGAACCCCCACGGTTGCCCGCTGGAACCTAAATCCAGTGCGTCTGCCAGTTCCGCCACCCTCGCTTCGGGTTGCCATGTGCACTTGGTGAACCAGGAAGGACTTGAACCTTCAACCCGCGGATTAAGAGTCCGCTGCTCTACCAATTGAGCTACTGGTCCAGCTTCAAAGAACGGCGCGTTTATAGAACCGGTCTTTCCGATTGTCAATAACGAAAGCACGCCCGGCAGGAATCGAACCTGCGGCCTACGGATTCGAAGTCCGACGCTCTATCCAACTGAGCTACGGGCGTTCAACCACAGGCTACCACCAGCCGTGGCGGCCAGGAAAACCTAAAGGGTGAGTTAAGGGGTTCGAACCCTCGACCACTGGAACCACAATCCAGAGCTCTGCCAACTGAGCTAAACTCACCATAGTTCAAAGAACCTGCCTGCGCAGCACGCCTGAGAGGACTCGAACCTCCGACCCGCGGCTTAGAAGGCCGCTGCTCTATCCGGCTGAGCTACAGGCGTCCAACGGCCTCCAAGGCGAGCGAAAAGGTAGACCGCTGGAGAATGCTTGTCAACAGCTTTTTGGGGCAGGTGCCCCGCCCAGGCTGAAAAATCCCTGGATATCCAGCCGGGCTTGGTACTAATATGCGCCGTTGCATGATGCCAAGCCTGAAAGGAGAGGCCACAAAAAATGAAGAAACTGCTCTACTCACTCGTTGTCTTGTCGGTGTTCGTCGGCGGCTGTGCCACCCACTTCAACCAGGTCAGCGATACCTATCTGCCCCTGGAGCCCAATCGGCCCCTCAAAATCTCCTACAAGATTACGGGCGAGGCCTGCGAGACCTTCCTGCTGGGCCTGATTCCCGTGTCGGGGGACAATCGGGTGGAGAAGGCCATCGCTGAGATGACCCGCAACAACGAGCAGATTGATAATGTGGTGGGCCTCACCGTGGAGACCAGGGAGACCTTCTATGTAGTGGCCATCCAGCGCTGCACCATCGCCTCCGGCTACCCCGCCATGTATGTGGACAACCAGCCCAAGCGCCGGCTGTTCTCCCGGGAGTTCATGGAAGGCCCCACGGCGGTGGCCGAGCCCACGCCCGCCCCCGCTGCCCCGGCCGCCACCCCCGGCGCCGTTCCGGTGGATCCCAGCCAGGTGGCCGCTCCCCAGCAGCCCCAGGCGCCCGCTCCCCAGCAGTTCCTGCCCCCTCCCCAGCCCCAGGCGCCGGCCCTCCCCACGGAGGCCCAGTGCAAGAAGAGCTGCAGCCGCTTTGCGGGCCTTTGGAAGGGCAGTGTTTCCATCAAGGGCACCATTGAGCGCAACTGCGTGAACAAATGCCTGACCCCCGCCGCGGCGGCCTACAGGGACTGCATCAATGCCGCCTCCAAGGTGGATGATATCGGCCGCTGCAACAACCTCTGAGCCTCGCCAATCCTGCCTTTGCCCCCTCGGGTCCTATCTTTTCTCCCGCTTTTTTGTGACCAAAAACCCCGCCAGCCGCATTCACTGTAGTGTCTTTTTGCGGGACCGTCAGTTGGTCAGCGGAAAGGGGAGGCACGATGGACAAGCAGAGACTGCTCAAGGGAATCCTCAACTACATTGAGTGCTGTGGGGGCCTGGACAACTCCTGGTTCGCCGGCATAAGTCGGGACAAGGAGTTCTTCCAGGTCCACGGGCACAGTGAGGCTGAAGACCTTTGGATAGGCGGCTGCGCCACCAGCCCCGAGGGTGCCATCCAGGTCCTCAACGGCCTGCAGCGTCTGGGCGTCAAGGGCCCGGAGGAGGCGGTCCTGGGCGGCGAACGGAAGTTCGTGTATGTGTACCGAAGGACCCCCCGCACCTCCCCGTGACCCCCCCCCCCAAGGCCCCCCCAGGCCCCCCACAACCCCAACCCCCCCGGACCCCCTCACCTCGCGGCGGGCAAAACCCCCCCCCCAAACGGCAATCC
>CAZMEC010000067.1:0-14798 GCA_964565265.1 uncultured Myxococcales bacterium | reverse complement strand
AAGCCGTCCAGCCGGTTCATCGTCGCGAGGCGGGGCAAGTAAGGAAAAAGGAGGCTCAAGCCGTGGCTAGGTCATTGAAAAAAGGTCCGTTCGTAGACGGGCATCTGTTGAAGAAGGGCCTCACCGCCCAGAAGAGCGGCGACAAGAAGGTCATCAAGACCTGGTCGCGTCGATCCACCATCCTTCCGGAGTTTGTGGGTCTTACCTTCGCCGTGCATAACGGGAAGAAGTTCCTGCCGGTCTTCGTGACGGAGAACATGGTCGGCCACAAGCTGGGCGAGTTCGCTCCCACCCGGACCTTCTTCGGACACTCCGGTAGCAAGAAGGGGGCATAAGATGAAGTCACGAGCCGTATGGAAATACGCCCGAGTGGCACCCCGCAAGGCTTGCGTTGTGGCGGATGTGATCCGCGGCAAGAAGGTCGGACAGGCCATGATGGATCTCTCCTTGATTCCGCGGAAGGCCAGCCGGATGTGGAAGAAAGTGTTGGAGAGCGCCGTGGCCAATGCCGTGAACAAGGATGGCGGTGTGGATGTGGACAGCCTCAGGATCAGCGAGATCCGGGCGGACAAGGCCGTGAACCTTCGCCGGTTCATGCCGCGTGCCCAGGGCCGGGCCACCAGAATCAACAAGCTTACCAGCCATCTGACTGTGGAAGTCGCGGCGGATTGATCGTAGGAGGGCGTCGTGGGTCAGAAAATAAACCCGATTGGTTTGAGACTTGGGATCGTCAAGACCTGGAACTCCAAGTGGTTCGAGGACAAGAACTATGCCAAGGCTCTGCATGAGGATCTCAAGATCCGCAAGTACATCAAGAAGGAACTCTTCGATGCCGGCATCTCCAAGGTGCTCATTGAGCGCGCCGCCGGCAAAGTGAAGATCAATGTTTACACCGCCAGACCCGGCATTGTCATTGGCAAGAAGGGTCAGCGCGCCGACGAGGTCAAGGTGAAGGTTCAGAAGCTGACCCAGTCTGAGGTCTTTTTGAACATTCATGAAGTCCGGAAGGCCGAGACCGATGCCCAGCTGGTGGCCGAGAACATCGCCGCCCAGCTCGAACGCCGGGCCAGCTTCCGTCGGGTTATGAAGAAGGCCGTGGGCACGGGCCTGCGGATGGGCGCCCTGGGCGTGAAGGTGCGTTGCGCCGGCCGTCTGGGTGGTGCGGAAATGGCGAGACGCGAGTGGTACCGCGAGGGACGGGTTCCTTTGCACACCCTTCGGGCCGACATTGATTACGGCACCGCGTTGGCCAAGACGACCTTTGGGATCATCGGCATCAAGTGCTGGATCTACAAAGGCGAGATTCTCTGAGACGGGCGGAGGAATAAACGATGCTTGCACCTAGCAGGGTTAAACATCGCAAGGTACAAAAAGGTAAGCGCCGTGGCCTGGCCTATCGGGGCAGCCAGCTGGCGTTTGGTGACTGGGGCCTCATGGCCACCGACGATGGTTGGTTGACCTCCCGGCAGATCGAGGCCGGTCGTGTCGCCATCATGCGCTCCATCCGTCGCTACGGTTGGCTGTGGATCCGGGTGTTCCCGGACAAGCCCATCACCAAGAAGCCCGCCGAGACCCGCATGGGTAAGGGCAAGGGCGCTCCGGAGCTGTGGGTTTCCGTGGTGAAGCCCGGTCGCATCCTCTTTGAGGTCAGCGGCGTGCCGGAGGATGTGGTTCGCGAGGCCTTCCGGGTGGCGGCTCACAAGCTGCCCATCAAGGTCAAGCTTGTGCAAAGAGGAGTGGTGAAAGCATGAAGGCCACTGAGATCAGGCAGTTGTCCAACGATGAGCTTGGGCGGAAGTTGAAGTCCTTGGAAGAAGACTTCTTCAAGACCAGGCTGCAGAAGCATACGGGTCAGTTGAACAACACTGCCCAACTCGGGCTGCTGCGCAGGGACATCGCCCGCGTGAAGACCGAGATGACCGCCAGGCGCAACGCCGGGCCCGTAGCGCAGGAGAGTTGATAATGGAAACCAATCGCGGCATGCGCAAAACCATGACCGGTGAAGTGGTCAGCGACAAGATGGACAAGACCGTGGTGGTCCAGATCACCCGTCGCCATCTTCACCCGCTGTTCAAGAAGTACATCACCCGGACCTTCAGGTACAAGGCTCATGATGAGACCAACTCCTGTGGCGTCGGGGACAAGGTGGAACTGGTTGAATCCAGGCCCCTCAGCCATGACAAGCGCTGGCGGGTGAAGAAGATCGTGGAGAAGGCCGTCTGATCGGCTCCGTGAACCAGGAGAAGTGCCATGATACAGCAGGAAACAGTATTGCAGGTGGCCGACAACTCCGGGGCCAAGAAGGTCCAGTGCTTCAAGGTTCTGGGCGGCTCTCACCGGCGTTACGCCGGCCTGGGCGACATCATCGTGGTCTCCGTGAAGGAGGCCATCCCCAGGGCCAAGGTCAAGAAGGGTGAGGTTCACCGGGCAGTTGTGGTCAGGACCGCCAAAGAGGTCCGCCGGGCTGACGGTACCTATATCAAGTTTGACGACAACGCGGCTGTGCTTCTGAACAAGCAGAACGAGCCCATCGGTACTCGTATCTTTGGGCCTGTTGCCCGTGAGCTGCGCCGTAAAGAATTCCGGCGCATCACCTCGCTGGCTCCCGAGGTACTGTAAGGAGGCGGACGATGAAGGTTAAGAAGGGCGATTTGATTCAGGTCATGGCCGGAAAAGACCGGGGCAAGCGGGGCAAGATCCTGCGGGTTCTGGATCGCGGCAAGAAGGTGACCATTGAGAAGCTCAATATGGTTAAACGGCACAGCAAGGGCCGGGATGGGTACCGTACGGGGACCATCGTCGAGAAGGAGGCGCCCATGGATGTCTCCAAGGTCCAGTTTGTCGATACCAAGTTGAATAGACCCGTGCGCGTCAACTTCAAAGTCGAAGAAAAAGATGGAAAGCGCATCAAGGTGCGCTGGTCCAAGAAGCTTGACATCACCCTTGATTGAAGTGGAGTTGAGTCATGGCACCCAGGCTCAAGACAGTGTATGAAACAGAGATCGCTCAGAAGCTGGTAGACCAGTTCAAATACACGAACAGGATGCAGATTCCGCATCTTGAAAAGATCGTGTTGAACATGGGGCTGGGCGAAGCCATCCAGAACGCTGGCCTGATGGAGGCTGCCCAGAAAGAACTGGCAGCCATCACGGGACAGAAGCCGGTGGTGACCAAGGCTCGCAAGTCCATCGCCAGCTTCAAGCTGCGCGCTGGTAACTCGGTGGGCTGTATGGTGACCCTTCGGAAGGATCGCATGTGGGAGTTCCTGGACAGGTTTTTGAGCCTGGCCCTCCCCCGCGTGAGAGACTTCCGCGGCGTTCCCCACAAAGGCTTCGACGGTCGCGGCAACTATACCCTGGGTATCAGGGAGCAGATCGTCTTCCCAGAAATCGACTACGACAAGGTCCAGAAGATCAAGGGTATGAATATTACCTTTGTGACCTCAGCTACCAAGGACGACGAGTCCAAGGCGCTGTTGGCTCATCTGGGCATGCCGTTCAGAAAGTGATTTAGGAGGCTCCATTGGCTCGCAAAGCTCTTATGGAAAGACAGTTCAAGAAGCCGAAGTTCAAGGTTCGCTACGGCAATCGGTGCCCGATTTGCGGAAGGCCCAAGGCGTACATGCGAAAGTTTGACATGTGCCGCCTTTGCTTCCGACTTCTGGCCCTGAATGGCGAGCTGGTCGGCGTGACCAAGTCCAGCTGGTGAACCCGGCGGCTTTTGGCGACAGGAGAAAGAAATGAGCTTTACCGATCCTATTGCGGACTTTTTGACCCGTATAAGGAACGCAATCCAGGCAGGGCATGACTCCCTTGAGATGCCCAAGTCCAAAGCCAAGTTGGATCTTTGCAAGATCCTCAAGGAAGAGGGCTACATTGTCGATTTCAGCACGCTGGACGATCGGGTTCAGGGCATCATCCACATCGATCTCAAGTATGTGGGCTCTGGCCGTCGCAGCGCCATCACCGGCCTGGACAGGGTCTCGACGCCTGGTCGTCGTACCTATGTGGCCGCAGACGAGATCCCGCGGGTTCTCAATGGACTTGGTATTGCCATCGTGTCCACCTCCAAGGGTGTGATGACCGGCACTAAGGCCAAAGCGCAGAACACCGGCGGCGAGCTGGTCTGCAAGGTCTGGTAAGGAGGCCAAAATGGGTGACTCACGCATTGGTAAGAAGCCTGTCCTGGTCCCTGCTGGGATCAAGGTCGCGGTTGCCGGGAACGAGCTTGTGGTTCGCTCCGCTGACGGCAAGAAAGAGCTGCGCCAGTTCTTCGACATGGTCTCCGTTGCGGTGGTTGAAAACACCATCGTAGTGAAGCCCCTGGACGAGACTGCCACGGCCAAGGCCCGCCATGGGCTGTACCGGTCGCTGTTTGCGAACATGGTGCAGGGCATCGCCACCGGCTACGAGCGCAAGCTCGAGGTCGTGGGGGTGGGCTTCAAGGTTGAGAAGGCCGGCAAGGATCTCAAGCTGACGGTGGGGTTCTCCCTGCCCGTGAGCTTTCAGACCCCCGCTGGGATCGAGGTCGAGGTTCCCGGTGCCACAGCCATCGTGGTCCGCGGGATTGACAAGCAGCTCGTCGGTGAGACGGCTTCTCGCATTCGGCGCATTCGGCCCCCCGAGCCCTACAAGGGCAAGGGCATCCGGTATGCCAACGAGAATGTGAAGAAGAAGGTCGCCAAGGGCAAGTAGGATTGGCAGTTCTTCTCCCCTGATTGTCGGGGGAAAGCGGAGGATGCTGTGAACAAGAAGAATGAAAAAAGGCAGCGCAGGAAGACCCGCGCAAGGTTTTACATCAACGGCACGGACGAGCGGCCTCGGCTGAATGTGTTCCGGTCGAACAAGCACATGTATGCCCAGGTCATCAATGATGCCCAGGGCATCACCCTGGCCTCCGTGGGCACCCTGTCTGCGGGCGTGAAGGATGCGGAAGGCGGGATGGTCAAGCGGGCCAACGCCGTGGGCAAGGCCCTGGCCGCCCTGTGCATGGAAAAGGGAATCAAGAAGGTCGTCTTTGACAAGAACGGTTTCATCTACAAAAAGGGTGGAACCATCGATGCCCTCGCCACCGGCGCGAGGGAAGGCGGACTGGACTTCTAATTTGCGCGGCGGGACCAGCCCGCAGGAGTAGCAGATGCAGGATAGCAAGCAGAAGTGGCAGGGTGGAAAGCCCGAAGAGCAGGATGATGGCATCATCGAAAAGGTCATCCACATCAACCGAGTCGCCAAGGTCGTGAAGGGCGGACGCCGCTTCAGCTTTGCAGCGCTGGTTGTGCGCGGCGATGGTCGCGGCAGCGTGGGTGTGGGCACGGGCAAGGCCAGGGAAGTCCCTGAAGCCATGCGCAAGGCCAACGAGAAGGCCAGCACCGACATGACCTCCTACCCGATCTTCAAGGGGACCATTCCCCACACCGTGGTGGGCAAGTTCGGGGCCGCTCGCGTGCTCCTGAAGCCCGCGGGCCCCGGTACCGGTATCATCGCCGGTGGCGCCGTCCGTGCAATCATGGAAGCCGTGGGCGTGGAGAACATCCTCTCCAAGGTGATCGGTACCACCAATCCCTACAATGTCGTCCGGGCCACCCTGCAGGGTCTGTCCAGCCTCATCGCTCCTGAAGTGATGGCGGACAGGCGCGGCAAGGATCCACGGAAGTGAAAGCGGGGTTTCCCATGGCTAGCAAAAAACTGAAGATTACCTTTGTGAAGAGCATTTCGGGGGGCACCGAGGTCCAACTTGAGACCATCCGCTCCTTCGGCTTTACCAAGCTGCACCAGACCCGCGTGGTGGACGATACTCCCGTGTGGCGGGGCATGATCCGGCGGGTGTTCCACCTGGTCCGCGTGGAGGAGGTTTCCAAATGAGTGAACTGAACACGCTGAGGCCCCCGAGGGGCGCTACCAAGACCGACAAGAGGGTGGGACGGGGCTACGGCTCGGGCAACCGCAAGACCGCTGGCAAGGGCCACAAGGGTCAGAAGGCTCGCTCCGGCCATGATGTGCGTCGGAACTTCGAGGGTGGTCAGATGCCCTTGAACCGTCGCCTGCCCAAGCGCGGCTTCAAGAATGTCCTGGCCGCCACCGTGGCCGTGGTCAATGTGGGTCAGCTCAATGTCTTCGAAGAAGGCGCTGTGGTCGATCGTGACGCTCTCAAGCGGGCCGGCCTGCTCAAGGGTGCGGCTGACGCAGTGAAGTGCCTGGGCACTGGAGACCTGGAGAAGCGTCTTACTGTGAAACTCGACGGGTTTTCGAAGTCTGCGGCTGAGAAGATTGAAGCGAGGTCCGGTAAGGCGGAGGTGATCCGTGGCGAGTAACATCGGGAACATAGGGCGAGTGCCGGAGCTTCGCAAGAGACTCCTCTTCACTCTCTTCATGCTCGCCGTGTTCCGCGCGGGCGTGTACATCACCATCCCTGGCGTGGACGCCGGCGTGATGGCGCAGTACATGAAGACTGGCCAGAGCGGCTTCCTGGGCTTGTTCAACATGTTCTCCGGTGGAGCCATGCAGAACCTGTCCATCTTCGCTCTGGGCATCATGCCCTACATCAGCGCCAGCATCATCATCCAGTTGCTGGGCGTGGTGGTTCCCGCCATTGAGCGGCTTCAGAAGGAAGGCGATGCCGGCCGGAAGAAGCTCAACCAGTTCACCCGCTACGGCACCATCGTGCTGTCCGTCATCCAGGGCTTGGGCATCTCCATCTGGCTTGAGAGCCTCTCCGCTGGCGCCGCCAAGGATGTGGTCATCTCCTCGGGCATCGGCTTCAAGGCCCTGTCCGTGCTGGCCATGTCCACGGGCACCTGCTTCCTGATGTGGCTGGGTGAGCGAATCACCGAAGGCGGCATCGGCAACGGCATCTCCCTCATCATCTTCGCGGGCATTGTGGCTGCGCTGCCCGATGCCTTGGTGCAGACCTTCCGCCTCTCCACCCTGGGTGGCGGCGATCTGGCCCCCATGTCTCTCCTGCTGCTGGGCCTCATGGTGGTGGTGGTGGTGGGCTTCATCGTCTTCTTCGAGCGGGGCCAGCGCCGCATTCCGGTGCAGTACGCCAAGCGCGTTGTGGGTCGTCGGGTCTACGGTGGCCAGAACACCACGCTGCCCTTGAAGGTGAACTCCGCGGGCGTGATCCCGCCCATCTTCGCCTCCTCCATTCTGCTGTTCCCCTCCACCATCACGAACCTGTTCCCCATGGCCTCCTGGGCCCAGTGGCTGCAGGCCCAGTTGGTGCCCGGGCAGATGATGTACAATGTGGCCTATGTGGGCCTCATCGTGTTCTTCTGCTTCTTCTACACCGCGGTGACCTTCAACCCGGTGGATGTGGCTGACAACCTCAAGAAGTTCGGGGGCTTCGTGCCTGGCATTCGCGCCGGCAAGAAGACCGCCGACTACATCGACCGCGTGCTCACCCGCATCACCGTGGGTGGCGCCATCTATATCTCTGCCGTCTGCGTGCTGCCCACCTATTTCCAGAGTGGCTTTGGCGTCTCCTTCTACTTTGGAGGCACCTCCCTGCTGATCGTGGTGGGTGTGGCCCTGGATACGGTGCAACAGATTGAGAGTCATCTGATTACCCGCAACTACGAGGGCTTCGCGGGCAGAGGTGGCCCCAGAGTGCGGGGTAGGAGCGCCAGTTGAGATTAGCTCTTCTGGGTGCGCCAGGTTCTGGCAAAGGCACCCAGGCTAAGCTTCTGGAGGGGTGCTTCGGTTGGCCCCAGATCTCTACCGGGGACATTTTCCGAAGGGAAATCTCCGCCGGGACCGAGATTGGAAAAGAGGCCGCCGGGTACATTGACCAGGGTCGCTTGGTGCCGGACGAGATTGTGAATGCCATCGTCAGGAAGCGGTTGGCCGCGGACGATTTGAAAAACGGATTTGTGCTGGATGGCTATCCAAGGACCGTTCCCCAGGCCGAGGCGTTGGACGCTTCGGGAATGGGACCGGAACTTGTGGTGCAGCTTTCCATTGACAAAGACGAACTGATAGCAAGAATAGGCGGGCGTTTGACATGCTCGCTGTGCGGCAGCATGTTTCATGCCACCGCCCATCCCTCGAGGGAGGCCGGGGTCTGCGACCGCTGCAGAGGATCTCTGAAACGCAGGGAAGATGACGGGCCGGAAACGGTTCGGACACGGCTGGAAGTCTACGAGCGCCAGACCGCCCCGCTGGTCGGGTATTACGACCGGAAGGGTGTGCTGGAGGTGCTCAAATCTGGAACAGCCGGGCCCGAAGAAGTCTTCCAGGAACTGGCGTCGCTTTTGAAAAGGCGGGCGCCGAGGGTGACATGGCAAAAGAAGAAGGCATAGAAGTTGAGGGGACGGTCATTGAACCGCTTCCCAATGCCATGTTCCGCGTGGAGCTGGAAAACGGTCATCGGGTTTTGGCCCATGTGGCCGGTAAGATGAGGATGCACTTCATCAGGATTCTGCCGGGTGACAAGGTGAAGGTGGAACTGAGCCCCTACGATCTTACGAGGGGTCGGATCGTCTACCGTGGTGCTGGCACCAGGGGTGGAAAATAGGAGATTGAGATGAAGGTCAGGGCTTCGGTGAAGAAAATCTGTGTCAAGTGCCGCGTCATTCGGCGCAAGGGCGTGGTTCGGATCATTTGCGAAAACCCGAGGCACAAGCAGCGTCAGGGTTAACAGAGGGGTGAATCAATGGCTCGTATAGCTGGTATTGACTTGCCGAGACGGAAGAGGGTTGATATTGCCCTTACCCGTATTTACGGGATTGGCCGGGTCCGGGGCTCGAAGCTCTGTGTCGAAGCCAATGTCGATGGCTCCAGGAAAACCGACGACCTCACTGAGCAGGAAGTAGCCAGGCTCCGTGAAGTGATCGAGAACAGTGGCAAGGTGGAAGGTGATCTTCGCCGGGAAATCAGCATGAATATCAAGCGGCTGATGGACCTGAAGACCTACCGCGGCATGCGCCATCGTCGTGGCCTGCCGGTGCGTGGTCAGCGGACCCACACCAACGCCCGTACCCGTAAGGGACCCAGAAGGGCCACGATCAAGAAGAAGTAATTCAGGAGCGTAGAAGATGGCCAAGCAAGGTAAAAAGCGCGTCAAGAAGAATGTTCAGACGGGTGTGGCACACATCCTGGCGACATTCAACAACACCATAGTGACGATCACCGATGTCAGCGGAAACGCTGTGGCTTGGTGCACTCCCGGGACCAAGGGGTACAAGGGCTCCAAGAAGAGCACCCCCTTTGCCGCCTCGGTTGCTGCTGAAGATGCGGCGGCCAAGGCCAAGGAGCACGGCATGAAGACCGTGTCCGTGCTGGTCAAGGGACCCGGTTCCGGCCGTGAGGCCGCCATCCGTGCCCTGTCCACCGCGGGCCTGCGCATCTCCATGATTCGGGACATCACCCCCATTCCCCACAACGGTTGCCGCCCCCGCAAGCGGCGCCGCGTCTAAGGCCTTCGGGCCTCTGGCTACGGTGGGTTCCAGGGCGTGGTGCCGGGTAACCCGAGCGGAAGACGACGGTCATTTGGGGAGGAAAAATGTACAAGCATTGGACAGTACTGCATAAGCCCAAGGAACTGGAAATCGACAAGATTTCCGGGGACAAGAAGTATGGGCAGTTCTCCTGCGCTCCGCTGGAGCGTGGTTACGGCCTGACTCTTGGCAACGCCCTTCGGCGCATCCTCATCAGCAGCGTTCGCGGCGCCGCCATTGTGGCCGTGAAGGTTGAAGGGGCCGAGCACGAATTCAGCTCCCTGCCCCATGTGGTCGAGGACATTGCGGAGATCAAGCTGAACCTCAAGGAAGTGCGCCTGCGCATGGAAGAGGGTCGGATTCGGGAGATGTCCATTGATGTCAAGGGCCCCTGTGTCGTCAAGGCCGGGGACCTCAAGTATGACAGCGCCGTGGAGATCCTGAACCCCGAGCAGCACATCGCCACCGTGAACAAGGGTGGACACCTCAAGGCCAACCTGTGGGCCCGCAAGGACCGCGGCTATGTGCCTGAGGAGGCTTTGGACAAGACCGACTTCCCCGTGGGGACGCTGGCCATCGACGCCATCTACACGCCGGTGCGCCGGGTGAACTTCAAGGTCACCCACGCCCGCGTGGAGAAGCAGACCGACCTGGACAAGCTGACCCTCGAGATCTGGACCGATGGGTCCATTCATCCCCGGGAGGCCCTGGGCCTGGCTGCCAAGATCCTCAAGGATCAGGTGCAGGTCTTCATCGGCTTCAACGAGGCTGAGGTCCGCGAGTACCTCGACGAGCCCCGTGGCGACGAGCCCATCAACCCCAACCTGTATCGCCCGGTTGAGGAGCTTGAGCTTTCCGTCCGCAGCGCCAACTGCCTGAAGAACGCGAACATTCGCTTCATCGGCGAGCTGGTCCAGAAGACCGAAGCAGAGATGCTCAAGACGAAGAACTTTGGACGCAAGTCCCTCAAGGAAATCAAGGAAGTGCTCAGTTCCATGGGTCTGAGCCTTGGAATGGAACTCAAGGGCTTCAACCCCGAGGAAGGCCCCAAGGCCGCCCCCGTGGAAGAGCAATAAGGAAGGTGCGCCATGTCGAGCCATAGGTATGCAGGCAAAATCCTCAACATCAATCCTTCTCACCGGAAGGCGCTGGTCCGCAACCTGCTGACCTCCCTCATCGAGCACGAGAGGATCCAGACCACGGATGTGCGCTGCAAGATGCTGAAGCGCGAGTTCGATCGGCTGGTCACCCTGGGCAAGAAGGGCACCGTGTCGGCCCGTCGCCTGGCCCTCAAGAAGGTGTTCAAGCGCAGCGCCGTGCAGAAGCTCTTCGATGAGCTGACCCCCCGCTATGTGGGTCGCAACGGCGGCTACTCTCGCATCTTCAAGCTTGGTCAGCGCAAGGGCGACGGCGCCCATGTCAGCATCATTGCCCTGCTGGGCAGTGAGGGCCCTGGCACCAAGGTTGCCGAGAAGACGGAAGGCGCCGGAGACGCTGAGTGAGCGTGACCGGTTCCCTTTTGGTGTCCCTCCGGTGCACTGAGCACCGCAATCCCCTCCAATGATCCCCGTTCTGCTTTCCCTGTTCACAGTCTTGCTTGGCGAACCCGCGCCCGGGTTCCTTCGGTTGAGCCTTGAGGGCGGCCCCTCGCCCTTCTCCTCGGTGGAGTACCAGTTCCAGGATCTGAACGGCACTGTGGTGGTTTGCAGCCACAAGGAGCAGGCCCCGGTGGACCGGGATCTGGTCCGCTGCGGGACCATGTCGAAGCAGCGCTTCCTGCGGCTGGCGGGCGATCTGAAGAACCTCCAAGTGAACCCGAACCCCGACCGCCAGGGAGGGGGTGCTGTCCCCCGTCCGAACCCCGACCGCCATGGAGGGGGTAGCCCGGCGCCGTCTGGCCCCCTGTCCTCCACCTGGTTGCTGGAAGCCTCCGTCCCCGAGGCGGGCCTGGAGCTGGCGCAGGCCGGCGAGGTGCTGGACCCCAAGCCCCCCTTTGCCCAGGCGGCTGCGCTGGTGGCGCAGGAGGCCGTGGAGGCGCTGGGCGCCGAGCTGTTCAAGGATGCCTTCGGGGCCGAAAGCAGGAGCGGCGTGCTGTCCGTGTGGACCCGTCCCCGGGCCCGGCTGTTCATAGACGGCGTGGATTACGGGCGGCTGACGCCGGTGCTGGGAATAGTCCTGCCCGCGGGGCCCCACCGGGTGGTCTTTGTCCGGGAGGAGCGGGGCCTTCGCCGCAGCGGCACCGTGGAGGTGAAGGCTGGGCGGAACACCAACTATTTCCTGGAGTTGGAACCCAAGGCGCTGGCCCCCGTCCCCCAACCCTGAGCCTCAAGCTGCAGAAGCCTCGTCTTCAACTCCAGCCCGCCCCTGAACCCCCCCAGCCCCCCCCCCGCAGCCAGGACCCGATGACAGGGAAACAGCAGGGGCCAGGGGTTCTGGGCCATCACCGAGCCCACGGCCCGAGCGGCCCCTGGATGCCCTGCGGCGCGGGCCAGTTCGCCGTAGGTGGTGCGGTGACCCCAGGGCAGCTCGAAGAGGGCCTCCAGGACGGCCTGGGCAAAGGGCGTGGGAGGGGGGGGCAGGGGGGGCCGTTGGTAGACCACGGGCTGACCGGAGAGGTGGGCCCTGAGATCCGCAGCCAGCCGGGCAAGCCAAATGGGAGCTTCTTCCCAGTCCAAACCCCGCCCGCCAGGGTGGGGCTGGGGGCCTGGCCCTTCGCCGGGCAGGCCAATTCCCCAAAGGAGTCCCTTCTCCACCCGCAGGGTCACCAGGCCAAGGGCCGTGTCGAGCTCATGGACGATCATGGAAGGCTCTCCTTGGGCAGCAGGATCAAGTGTCCCTGGGCGGCGCAGGCCTCCAGGAAGGCCTCCAGGGTGGGGCCCTGGGCCGCGGCGATCTCGCTCTCCTGGGCAAAGACGGTCTGATGCAGGTGCAGGTGGTTCGGGCCCTGCCGGAGCTTCGTGGTGACCCGGCCAAAGGGCAGGTCCAGGCTGCCGGTGCCGACCTGGGCCTGGAGTCCCGCCAGGGCCCCGGGCAGGTCCAGGTCCAGCTCCAGGGTGCTGTGGGCCATCCCCTCCAACAGCCAGGGGCCGGGGCTGAGCCCCTGATCCTGGGCCTGAAGCCCCAGGGCTGCGGCGGGCAGGGTGACCTCCAAGGGCTGCAGCAGGGTCCCCTTGGGCAGGGTCAGCCGGCCCGTCATCTCCAGGCCCCCAGGGTCGCAACGGGCCAGCCCCGAGTCCACCTGCACCTGGGGCAGGAGGGCCTCCAGGTAGTTCTGAAGGGCCTGGCGCTGGCCGGCCCCGTCCAGTCCCTGGAGGTTCTGGCAGGCCCCCGAAGCGGAGAGTCCCTCGAAGAGAAGCCGGGCCCTGCCCTGGGCGCTTCCGTCGGCTTGAACCTTCAGGGTCAGCCGCAGGGTCCGGCGGTGGGTCTCGGGGGCGGCCCGGGGGACCCGGGTCAGGAGGGCCTCGGCGGCGCCCCCAAGCAGCAGGGCCGGGCGCCCCTCCAGGAAGGGTCGGACCAGCCCCGGCCGGGCGGCCCGGGACCAGGGGTCCAGCCAGATCTCGCGGGGCCCTTGGCGCAGCAGCACCAGGGCCTCGCTGAATGCCTCCGGGGCGGGGGCCAGGGGAGCCAGCCCCTCGGCCCCGGGGGGCGCCACCAGGGCCAGGCGGGCGTCCAAGCCCAGGCGCTGGAGGAGGGCCAGGAGGAGCAGGGCGCTGTGGCCCTCACCCTCAGCCGCCATGCGCTCGGCGCTGCGGTGGAGCAGCAGATCAGGGTTCGCCTCCAGGCCCTGGATGGCCTCCCCCAGGGCGGCCGCCACGGGGTCTGGCTGGAGGACCAGGCGGGCGCTCGCGGCCTCCAGGGTCGGGCCCGGTCTCACAAGCCGCAGCACGGTGTCCGCGAGGGCATTGCGCAGCCCCAGCAGGGACATCCCCCGGGTGCAGACCTGAACCCGGGGCAGGCTCCCCTGGGAGTTCAGCTCCAGGGGGCCGCTGGGGGCCGCCTCCAGGGGGCCCGCCTGGAACCACCAGACGCCCTGACCGGAGGCGTCCTCCCCTGTTCTTCCCTTCGGGGCGCCGTGGTAGCGCAGGGCCCGCAGCCGGGGCAGTTCGGGCCCGGCGATCCCCAATACGGACCGAAAGACGGGCACCCCGGGGCCCACGAAGCGATGTTCGGGGAGGCAATAGTCCTGGCCCAGTTCAAGCTGGGGGCGGGTGTCGTGGAGGAGGGACAGGATGACCAGATCGTCCGCCTCCAGGCCCTTGAGGCTGATGGCCTCGCCGGGCCCCGCCCAGGCAGGGCTGAGCCTGGTGCCGTCGGGCTTTTGCAGCTCCAGGGCCAGCAGGTGAGCGTCCTCGGGGAGCTGGAGGTCCGCCCACTGGGCCGTGGCCTCCGGGCTGCGAAGGTGCCAGATGGCGGTCTCCAGGAGTTGGAGCCGTCCAAAGGGCCCAGGCCACATCAGCACCTCATCCAACACCAGGACTGCGTCCTGGGCCGGAGCGAAGCCGCTGGCCCGGTACTCGCTGATGGCCTCCCCGGGGGGGCGGGCCAGGGCCAGCAGGTCGGCGGCGCCCAGGGCCACGGTGGCCCGCCAGCGCAGGTCTTCCCCCGCCACGGGGCTGGAGGCGGCCTGTTGGAAGCGCTTCTGGGCCTGGCGGTCCTCGCCCCTGGCCAGGGCCCCATCCGCCAGGGTCCAAAGGTCCTCCGGGGCCTGGGTGGCTGGGTCGGGCGGTGGGGCGGTTGGGGCCCCCGAAAAGCCGCAGGGGTCCGGGGACGGAGGCAGGCTTCGCCCCGGAAGCCGTCGGGCCAGCGCCTCCAGGCGGCAGTCCAAAGCCGGACCCTGAAGGGCCAGGTCCTCCACCAGGGCCTGGTGATGGGCCTGGCCCGTCTCCAATCGATCCTCCTCGAGTTCCAACTCCAGCAGGAAGAGCCTGGCTTCGTAGTTCGCCTGGCAGCCCAGGGGCCAGAGGTCCAGCCAGGTGCGGAGGGCCTCCTGGTCGTCCCCCCGAAGCCGCCGCAGCATCCAGAGCTGGGCCCCGCAGGCCCCCGGGGACTCACCGCCCAGGAGGCCCTGGGTCAGCTCCACCAGGGGTCGGGTCTGACCCAGGTGGGTGAAGAAGCTGCGGGCAGCAGCGAAGCAGCCGGGCTGCTCTGGGGAACAGGCGTCCAGGGCCTCGCGGGCGGCCAGGTCGTTGCCAGCCAGGAGCTGGACCAGGACGGTGGCGGGGGCACCGAGGGACCCGGGGCCACCCGGGGAGGGTGCCGAGCCCAGGGCCCCACCCCCTCCCTGGCGGTCGGGGTTCGGACGGCCAAGGGCACCCCCTCCCTGGCGGTCGGGGTTCGGACGGCCAAGGGCACCCCCTCCCTGGCG
>CAZMEC010000066.1:0-14980 GCA_964565265.1 uncultured Myxococcales bacterium | reverse complement strand
CGGCCTCGGGGGCAGCTTCGGCGGCGGGGGCCTCGGCGGGAGCAGCTTCGGGAGCAGCAGCCTCGGGAGCAGCTTCAGCAGCGGGGGCCTCGGCGGGAGCGGCCTCGGGGGCAGCTTCGGCGGCGGGGGCCTCGGCGGGAGCAGCTTCGGGAGCAGCAGCCTCGGGAGCAGCTTCAGCAGCGGGGGCCTCGGCGGGAGCGGCCTCGGGGGCAGCTTCGGCGGCGGGGGCCTCGGCGGGAGCAGCTTCGGGAGCCGGAGCGGCCTCAGCGGCAGGAGCCTCGGGAGTGGCTTCGGGGGCCTTCTGCTCTGCGCAGGAGGTGAACGAAGCGGCGAAGAGCAGACTGGTCATCACGGCGAACAACTTAACTTTCATCTTTTTTCCTCCAAATCCCTTTTTTGTCTCAGATCCCCTGACCTGAGCGGGGCGCATGATATTGCAACGCGTCAAGCCTGTCAATGCCCATGTTTTGGCAAGAAAAATGGGGTGGCAAAAGGGCGCTTGCGGCCCCTGATTCCAAGGGCTATATTCGTTCGGTATTGAAGAACTGAGGAGATCGCCAATGTATACCAAGTCCCTTGCCCTGATTGCCCTCTCATCGTTGCTCCTCTTTGCCTGTACCGAGGATGAGGATGGCTTCCCCAAGTGGGAGAGCCCGGACCCCACCGCCTCCGAAGAGTTGACCCTGGACAACTACACCGGTGCGGTTTGCCTTGACCCGGGGGATTGTGCCGGCAAGGTTGACCTCCCCGCCCAGTGCGCCAAGGCGGGCTGCCGCGACGGCGAGTGTGTGGTGGTCCTGGCGGCCGCAGGCACCGCCTGCACCCTCGAGGGGGACCCGGTGGACTGTCAGACCGGGGTCTGCACCCGAGACGGCCAGGAGCTGAAGTGCGGCCAGACCGTGGCCCCCGACGGCACCCCCTGTGCCCTGGACGAGTGGGAAGCGCCCTACAAGGTCCGGACCTGCGCCAAGGGGCTCTGCGGCGCCCCGACCCAGTGCGCCGTGGACCAGGACTGTGGGGTTCTGGAGGACGGCAACTTCTGCAACGGCGTGCTGCGCTGCGTGGCCAACGCCTGCGTCATCGATCCCACCACCCTGGTGGACTGCACCGAGGCCCCCGCCGATCTCTGCCACGAGCCCCTCTGCATCCCTGAGACGGGCGCCTGTGGCCAGAAGCCCCTGCCCAACAACAGCGCCTGCGAGGACGGCAACCTCTGCGACTCCGGGGACCGCTGCCAGGATGGCCAGTGCCTGGCCGGTGCCACCAAGGTCACCTGCACCGAGGTGCTGGCCCCCCAGTGCCAGAAGGCCTCCTGCAACCCCGCCACGGGCACCTGCGACCTGTTGCCCGGTCCCGAAGGCACCCACTGCGCCGACAGCAACCCCTGCATGACCGGGGACTACTGCAAGGAAGGGACCTGCATGCCTGGTGCCGATCTGGTGGTCTGCCCCCAGGAGGGCGCGGGCCCCTGCCGGGAGGCTGTCTGCGATACCCTCGACGGTAGCTGCAAGTTCGTGAACCTGGATGACAGCACCCTGTGCAACGACGGCAACCAGTGCACCACCGTGGACCACTGCTTCAGCGGCACCTGCTCGGGCTACTCCCCCGTGGACTGCTCCGGCGAGGATGTCCCCGCGTGCCAGAAGTCCACCTGTGACCCCGTGGATGGCGACTGCAAGCTGTCCAACCTCGCGGACGAGACCCCCTGTGATGACGATGAACCCTGCACCAGCCCCGATCTCTGCCTGGGCGGCGAGTGCCAGCCCGGCGCCAACACCTGCGGCTGCCCCGAAGGGGCCTCCTGCGATTAGCATTTTTTCTGGAGATTTTCTGGAAAGACTAGCGGGGGCGGCGGGGGTCTAGCGCTTGTCGCTGACCTTCTCAAAGACCTTCTTGATCTGCCGGTCGGCCTTGTCCAGGGCGGCATCAAAGGCGGTTAGGACGCTCTTGTCCTCGGCGGCGCCAATCACATCCTTGCCAAGAATCGCCAGGGTGATCTGGGCCTGGGTGCGACCGCGGCTCTCGGAGATCAGGACCCTCACGGGGATGTCCTTGTTCCGATGCTCAAGCATCTTTTCGATCTTCTTCTCGATGCGCTCCTGGATGTCAGGGGTCACGGTCACTTCTCTTGCCACCAGTTCAATGTTCATGGGTTCCTCCAAAAAGGCCGGGGGTGTTCCCTCAATGTCCCGGCGGTTACAGGACCTTGAAACAGCCGCCAGGGCGGTGCTATTCCAGGGGGACCTCCGCCGACGCATTGCAGGGGTAAATATAGCACGGCAAGGGGGGGCGCCAAGGAAAGATTTCAGCGGGGTCTTCCGAGCCTCGAAACAACGCTGTCAATCCATGGGCTTAGGGCAGTCGCGGCCTGGGCTGCGGTCTCCCGGCGTCGGTCCTTGCGACCATGGGCGCTCCCCGGGGGCAGCAGGCCAAAGTGCACATTGGAGGGC
This sequence comes from uncultured Myxococcales bacterium, assembly GCA_964565265.1. Lineage (GTDB taxonomy): Bacteria > Myxococcota_A > UBA9042 > CAIXZC01 > CAIXZC01 > CAIXZC01. Next base: position 12,530 of record CAZMEC010000066.1, on the reverse strand, counting down.
TGGAAGGGCCGGGAGGGGCTGGCGGTGACATGGCGATGCAGGCACCCCAGGGCGGTCTCGGGAGGGGGCGGGGGGAGGGGACTGGCGGCCGGGGGACGGAGGAGCTCATCGGCCAGGAACAGCCCCGCCAGGAGGCCCATGGCGCAGGCCTCGGTGTAGCCCTCCGAGCCGGTGAACTGCCCCGCCGCGCTGATCCGGGGGTTGGCCCGAAAGCGCAGGAACTGGTCCAGCACCTTGGGCGAGTTGATGAAGGTGTTGCGGTGGATGGACCCGAAGCGCAGGAAGCGGGCCTGCTCCAGGCCCGGGATCATCCGAAAGACGCGCTCCTGCTCGGGGATTCGCAGGCGGGTCTGGAAGCCCACCAGGTTGAAGGCCGTCTTTTGCAGGTTCTCCGCCCGGAGCTGGACCACCGCGAAGGGGCGCTTGCCGTTGGCGTCATAGATGCCCACAGGCTTCATGGGTCCGAAGGCCAGGGCCAGGGGCCCCCCTTTGGCGATGATCTCGATGGGCTGGCAGCCCTGGAAGGTGGGCAGGTGGCGGTCCGCGTCGAAGTCCGCAACGGCGGCCCGATCGGCCTCCACCAAGGCCTTGTAGAAGGCCTCGAAGGTTGTCCGATCCATGGGGGCGTTGAGGTAGTCGTCGGGGTCGCCCTTGTTGTAACGGGAGGCGAAGAACAGGCGCTCCAGATCCAGGGACGAGGCGTCCACTATGGGGGCGATGGCGTCAAAAAAGAACAGCTCGGTGTCGTCCAGCAGGCCCCCCAGCGCTCCCAACAAGGCAGGTGAGGCCAGGGGTCCGGGGGCCAATAGCACGGGGCCAGCCTCGGGCAGGGCCGTGACCTCCTCGCGCAGGAGCGTGAAGCCTTCAAAGGCCCCCAGGGCCTGCTCCACGAAGTCCGAGAAGAGGGCCCGATCCACCGCCAGGGCCGAGCCCGCGGGGACCTTGGCTGCCAGGGCCGCCCGCAGCAGGAGGCTGTCCAGGCGCTGGAGCTCCGCCTTGAGGATTCCGGGGGCCGACTCGGGGGCCTCGGAGCGCAGGGAGTTGGAGCAGACCAGCTCGGCCAGCCGCTCTCCAGAGTGGGCCGCGGTCATGGTGCGGGGCCGCATCTCATGGAGGGTCACGGGGATGCCCCGGGAGAGGAGCTGATAGGCGGCCTCACACCCGGCCAGCCCGCCGCCCACAACCTGCACCGTAGGGGGAAGGGGGGGCAAGGGCTACTCCCGTACCCAGCCGCAGTCGGGGTTGGGGCAGGCCACGGTGCTGGTCCGGCCCCGGCCCTTCTCCTCAATGTAGAGGTTGCCGCAGGTGGGGCAGGGCTCCTTCTTGAGGCGCCCGAAGAGGACCAGTTCGCACTTGTCGCAGCGGTGGAAGGAGTTGCCCTTCTTGGACTTTCGTTCCACCAGGGAGCCCCCGCAGCCGGGCTTGGGGCAGAGGAGGCCGCTGGGGAGGGGCTTGGTGAACTTGCAGGCGGGGTAATCGGGGCAGGCCAGGAAGGCGCCAAAGCGGCCGTTGCGGCGGATCAGCTCCTTGCCGTGTTCGGGACAGTGCTCGCCGCTCTCCTCGCGCTTCTCGGGGACCACATTGCCCTGGGCGTCGCGGCTGAAGTTGATGGTGCTGCGGCACTCGGGGAAGGCCGAGCAGGCCAGGAACTCGCCGTTGCGGCCAAAGCGAATGGCCATGGGCTTGCCGCAGAGGGCGCAGACCACCTCGGTCAGCATGGGCTGGGCCTTCAGGTTCTTCATGGTCTGGCTGGCCGTATCCAGGTTCAGGCGGAAGGGCTCCCAGAAGGCTCGCATGACCTCCAGCAGGGTGGTCTTGCCCTCCTCCACCAGGTCCAGGTTCTCCTCCATCCGGGCGGTGAACTCCACATCCATGATGGTGGGGAAGGAGTCCCTCAGCAGGGAGGTGATGAGGGCCCCCAGTTCGGAGGGCCGGAAGCGCCCCTCCAGCTTCAGCACATATTGCCGGTCCTGGATGGTGGAGATGATGCTGGCGTAGGTGCTGGGCCGCCCGATGCCCTTCTCCTCCAGGACCCGAATGAGGGAGGCCTCGGTGTAGCGGGGGGGCGGCTGGGTGAAGTTCTGCAGGGCCTGGAGATCCTTGAGGGTCAGCTCCTGCCCGGCCTGGAGATCGGGCAGGTCGGCGCCCGTCTCGACCTTGTCATCTTCCGCAAGCTGTTCCTGGTAGACCTGGCGGTAGCCCGCGAAGCGCTGCACCGACCCGGAGGCCCGGAAGCGACAGCCGCCGGCCTCCACCAGGACGGTGGTCACATCGTAGAGGGCGGCCTCCATCTGGGAGGCCACGAAGCGCTTCCAGATGAGGGTGTAGAGGCGCAGCTGATCGGGGTCCAGGAAGGAGCCCACAGCCTCGGGCGTGTGCATGACGCTGGTGGGGCGGATGGCCTCGTGGGCGTCCTGGGCGGACTTGCGGTTGCGGTACTCATTGGGGGCCCCGGGGAGGAACTCCTGCCCGTACCTGGAGGTGATGAAGAGGCGGGCCTCGGCGGCGGCCTCAGGGGCCACGCGGGTGGAGTCCGTACGCATGTAGGTGATGAGGCCCACGGGGCCCTCAGGGCCAAGCTCCACGCCCTCGTAGAGCTGCTGGGCCAGGGCCATGGTGCGCTTGGCCGTGAAGTGGTAAAGGCGACTGGCCTCCTGCTGGAGGCGGCTGGTGATGAAGGGGGGCTGGGGGGAGCGGCGCTTGGCCTTCTGCTCCACCGAGTCCACCTTCCAGGGGCTATTGCGGAGGCGCTCCGCCAGGGGCAGGGCCTCGTTCCCCGTGGGCAGGTCCGCCTTGCCGTCGCCAATATCCACCAGGGACGCCTCAAACTCCTTCTGCTGGTCCGTGCCCAGGAGCACCTTGACGGTCCAGAATTCCCTTGGCTGGAAGGCCTGGACCTCATTCTCCCGATCCACGATGAAGCCCACCGCCACGGACTGGACGCGCCCCGCGGAGAGTCCCCGGCGGACCTTCTTCCACAGGATGGGGCTGATCTGGTAGCCCACCAGCCGGTCCAGGGTGCGCCGGGCCTTCTGGGACTCGTACTTCTGGAGGTTCAGCTCGCCGGGCTCGTTCATGGCCTTGAGGATGCCCGTCTTGGTGATCTCATGGAACAGCACGCGCTTGACCTCGGGGGCGTTCTTGCCCCGGCCCAGCTCTTCGGCCACATGCCAGGCGATGGCCTCTCCCTCGCGGTCGGGGTCGGAGCCCACAAAGACGATCTCGGTGCCCAGGGCGGCTTTCTTGAGCTCCGCCACGACCTTGGTCTTGCCCTTGATGGTCTTGTAGTCCAGGGCGAAGTCGTTGGCCACATCCACGCCCAGCTCGTCCTCGGGCAGATCCTTGATGTGACCCACGGTGGCCTTCACCTCGTAGTCCTTGCCCAGGTACTTCTTGATGGTCTTGGCTTTGGAGGGGGATTCCACGATCAGGAGGTATTTACCCATGGCGCTTGCTTCCTTCCAATCCGTCGTCGGACAAGATTGAGGCCGCACTCCTCCACCAGTCCAGCCAGTTCAAGCCGAAGCTGGGTGCGGCAGAGGGTGCCGGTGTCCAGTTTTGTCATCGCGGCCAACTGATCCAGGCTTAGAGCCTTGCCTCCAAGGGCTTCCAGGATCAGGCGGGCCGGGTCATCCAGGTCCAGGGTGGGGAGGCTGGGGGGAGCTGGCTCCAACCCAACTGCGGGCAGCAACTCTGCCAGCACAAGCTCCGGGTCGGCCAGCCTTCGAATCCCCTCACGGGGCCCCCCCTGGGGATGGCAGTGCGGCAATTTATATGTCCTCAAGCCGTATTGCAAGGCGAAGGATGCAGTGGACCAGGCGCCGCTGTGGCAGGGAGCCTCCACCACCACCAGCGCCTCCACCAGCCCCGCCACCACCCCGTTCCTTTTAAGGAACGACTGCTTGCAGGAGGGGCTCCCGGGGGGGAGGAGACTCAGCAGGCCACCCCCCCGGGAGAGAATAGATCGGAAGAGCCCCCGGTTGCAGGCCGGGAAGGGAGAATAGAGGTCCGAGCCCAGCACCGCCATGGTCCGGCCTCCGGCCTCCAGGGCCCCCCGGTGGGCCGCGGCGTCAACCCCCACAGCCCCCCCACTGACCACCCAGCCCCCGGTCAGGCGCACCCAGTCAGCGGCCAGGTCCCGAGCGGCCGCCAGCCCCGCCGGACTGGCCTGCCGGGTGCCCACGATCCCAAGACAGCGCCCCTGGACCTGCTGCCCCTGGTGCCAGAGGGCCCGGGGGGTGGTGGGCATGGCTGGACTCAAGGGTGGCCAACCAGGGTCGTCGGGAAAGAGAAGCCTGCAGGGACTGGCCTCCAGGGCTTTGGAAAGATGGAGAAATCTTTGGGGCAGTTGGCGCAGGTCACCCAGGCCCCCCACCAGCGCCTGCCCCTCAGCCAGGGCCAGGAGGCCCGAAAAATCCACCCTCCCAAGTGAGTATAAGTCCTGTAAAAACAAAGCGTTACGGAACAAAGAGGCCAGCAGGGAGTAGCGAAGCTCCGGGGAGGAAGTTTGGGAAATCTGCAAACAAAGGGACCTTATGAGGTTGGTGTTTGAGGGCGGTTCTGGCTGCTTTTCCAATGGGTTTTCCTTTCCTTGGGTGAGGGGCATCAAAAAATCCTTGCTTGGCGTTTGCCTTCCAAAAGTGCGGCGGTATAGTGGCCCCTGTTGAAGAAAAGCCGGGTGTTGTGCCCATGTCTTTGCTTTGTCTGACAAGAGCCCTTCTCCTCCTTTGCCTGCTCGTTAATATTTCGAGCTGTGCAGCCAACGGGGAAGGCGCTTCTGATACGAACAACCTCCCGGAAGGGGTCGGGGGAGACCAGTCCCCCCTGGATTTGGTCCAGCCCCCTGAGGACAGCGGCCCCGAGGTGGTGACCGCTGACTGGGCCCTGGACTGGAACTCGGGGCTCATCCACGCCCGGGTCTTTCGAACCGTGAAGTGCACCGACAAATACTTCTGTCCTTTGCTGGTGGTGGTGCCCGACCTGAACCCCGAGGGCATCAAGGCCAGCGATGAGGATCTGGCCAACCTCGCCCGGGAGGCAGGGGTCGTGGTGGTGACCTACAACCCCCCGGGGACGGGAGAGGGCGAGCGGGTCAGCGGCGGCGAGGTGGACTACGGCGGGAAGGCGGATCAGGACGCCCTCAAGGATGTGATCACCTTTGCCCACAAGCAGGACTTCGTGCTGCGGGCAGTGGTGGGGGTGGTGACCCTGGGGGACTCCCTGGTGGTGGGCGCGGGGGCTGCGGCCCGCTTCAAGGAGACCAACCTGCCCTTCCTGGACTTTCTCATCGATGTGGAGGGCTCCACCAACCGCTGCTTCGCCTCCCAGGCGCCCTACACCGGGGGCCAGCGTCCGGTCAAGAGTGACGGCCCGGGGATAAGCTCTGCCCGCTGCGACTTCAACCTCTATGATAGGGCGACCAAGTTCCCCGAGGGCAGCTCCACCGACGGCAAGGGCACGGACGGCACCCCGGACTGCTTTGTGTGCAACAGCAACGCCTGGCCCCTCTTTGAAGCCCAGGCCTCCTGCACGGACGATGGCTGGTGGGCGGACCGGGAGGCCAAGGGTTTCCTGGAGCGCCTGCCCATCCACTACCTGCGGATCCAGTTCAAGCACGATCATCGCCAGCCCACGCGCCTGGCCGGCCGGGAGGCCTTCCGCTGGCTGGCTGCGGGGGGCAAGTCCCTGAGCTACCAGCTCAACAACCTGCAGGCCAACAAGCCCATCTCCGCCCTCAGCGAGGAGCAACTCCTGGGGGCCGGGGTCTATCTGGACCTGGCGGGGCTTGGCAATGGCCTGGGGGAGGGCACCTACGCGGAGGAAGGGTTCTCCCGGGTCTCCGAGGCGGAGTTCTTCAAATTTGTGCTTCCCAGGTATGTGGTCAGAATGCAGGAACGGGTGGTGGAACAATGAGTCAATCGTGCCGTCTCATGTACCTGGATGAACACCGCAGTGGCCACAAGTCCCCCAACAAGGGGACCCGGTTCATCGCGGTGGCGGGCAACATCGGTGCGGGGAAGTCCTCCCTCGTGAAGTTCATCACCACCAACTGGGAGGTGAAGCCCTTCTTTGAGCCCAACGAGGTGAACCCCTTCCTGACGGACTTCTACCAGGACATGCAGCGCTGGGCCTTCCACTCCCAGATCTCCTTCCTGGCCAAGCGCCTGGCCCTGCACCAGCAGTTGGTGACGGAGCCGGGGGTGGTGGTCCAGGACCGGACCATCTACGAGGACGCCGAGATCTTCGCCAAGAACCTGCACCTCAACGGGCACATGACGGCCCGGGAATACGAGACCTACTACGAGCTGTACCAGTCCATCGTGGCCACCCTGCCATCCCCGGATCTGCTCATCTACCTGCGCTGTTCGGTGAAGATGGCCAGGAAGCGCATCCGCTTCCGCGGTCGCCCCGAGGAGCAAAGCATCCCCCGGGCCTACATCAGCACCCTCCACGACCTCTACGAGGATTGGTTTGGGCGTTGGAACCGCAGCGATTCCCTGGTGATTGAGATGGACACCCTGGATTGGAAGAATGATCTGGTCCACCGGGCCGAGCTGATGGAGTCCATCGACAACCTGCTCAAGCAGGATGGGCCCGAACCCCGGCCCTGAGCCTTCCCCCTAAGCCTTGGCCAGCATCTCCACCTGAAGCTCAATGGAGATGCGCCCGATGAGGACCTTGGCCTTGCCCCGGGCGTCCAGTTCCTGGATGGTCCCAAGCTGGCCCGACAGGAGGCCCCTGGTGACCCGCACCCGGTCCCCCTTCTCCAGGCCGCTTTGCTTCTTGACCCGTTCCTTCTTCTCTTCCTTGAGTTGCTTGGCCAGCCCCTGCCGGTCGTTGGTGCTGCTCCAGGCCAGGAAGCGATAGAGGGTCAGGAACCGGGGCAGCTCGGCCCGCAGGGTCTCCAGCACCGAGGCGCCCGCCTCCGCGCAGGCCTGGGGGTCCAGGGCGCGGCCGAAGAAGAGGTAGTCCTCCCAGGGCAGGAGGCGCTCGCTGTTCTGGTCCAGCCAGGTCTCCAAGGTCAGCTCGGCGCCGCCCCTTTGGACCAGCGTGCCCGGCGGCAGCTTGCCCACCAGGGGGGGCAGCTTGGTGCGCTCGAAGGGGTCCTTCAGGGCCGCCTCCAGGTTCCTGTGGTCCAGCACCGCGTTGGCGTGAAGCCACAGCCCCCACTCCAGGCCCTGGCTGTGGACCCGGACCCCCACGAAGGCGATGCGGTGCATGGCGTTGGGGCGCTGAATCATCTGGGCCAGGGAGAGCTCCCGTTCGGCCCCCTTCTCTACGATCTCCCGTTCCTTGTCGGTGCGATTCAGGAACAGCCAGAGGCAGTCCACCTTGTGGGCATTGAGGACCTCTGGGTGGGCCGAGCTGAGGCTCCAGGTGAGCCCCTCTTCAGGGGCCTCCAGGCCAGCGCTGAGGGCCCCCCGCAGGGCCTCCAACACAGCCGAGACCTTCATTCGCTCGAGGTTGAACCGGTGGGACGCCCACTTGGCCTGCTCGAAGGCGCCAAAGTGCGAAGGCTCGAACCCACCAAAACCTTTTCCTTCCGAGTACAGCATGCCTACACCGCCCAGGTTCTTCGCGGACAAGGGCCCGCCGGGCAGCCAGTATAGGTAGGGAAGATCTGGAGGTCTAGTGAAAACTATGCCCTGCGATGGGGCATCTGAATGGTCCGCAGCACGCCCGAACAGAGGGACGCTGCCCGCTCCACCACGATGAGATCCTGCTCATTGAAGGGGCCCTCTTCCTGGCGGCGGTAGAGCTGGATCACCGCCCCCGGGCGGTCCCCAAGGAAGACAGGGACGCACAGGAGGCCCCCGCAGTGGCGCCAATCCTGGGGATCCACCAGCACGGGCCGGGAGGAGGCCGCGCTGCACTGGAGGCTGATGCCGATGCCCTCCAAGAGGGCCAGGGCGGCGGGTTCGGCGCGGTTGAAGGCGAAGATGAGGCCGCTGCTGCCCCGGGTGCGGTCTCCGGAGGCCGCCAGCAGCATCATGCGCCCGTCGTCCAGGGCCACGGTGAACCAGGCCTGGGAGCAGCCCACCACCCGGCGAATCACCTCAAGAGCCAGGGTCGGGGCCTCCTCCGGGGGCAGCCTCAGGATCCGCCCGAAGGCCAGCTCCAGTTCGCGCATCTTGACGGCCAGGCCCGGGTCCGTCCAGGGCCCGACCTGGGACTCGGAGGTGAGGCTTGGGGTGTGGGAGCTCATGGGGAGGTCGACCTTGACCACGGACAGGTATTGGACCCGCCGGCGGTCCTGGCTGTCCAGGGGCAAGTCCTCCGTGCGGGGCTTGCGCTCCAGGCCCAGGACCTCCCGATCCTTGGTGGTGACCTTGATGAAGGGCAGATGCCGCACATCGGGGCTGTCGTCTTCCAGGTCCCTTGGAGGGACGGGGGGCTCTGGGGGTTGCAGGAGGGCCTGCTCGATCTGGGCCTCCAGGTAGGTCATGGTGCCCACCGGGTTGCTCTCTTCGAGTTCCTGGGAGTCGTCCTGCGTCACCTGGCTGGCCAGCACGGGGTACTGTCCGGCGATGGAGATGCGGATGGTCCGCGCCAGGCGAGCGTCGTTGATTGTAATGGAGGAGTCTTCCTGGATCTCACAGGAGGCGGCGCCAAGCTTCATGGGGGGGCAACCGGCCTGGTCCAGGGACTGGCGCAGGGCCAGCATCCAGTTGTCTGCCTCTACCTCAAGGCGCTTCTCAGTGCCTTCCGCCCCCTCGGAGATAGCAACGGCGAACCTCATGGAACCTCACCGGCCAGGCGCAATCAAGTCAGACATGAAAGGGAAACCAGCGGGCGTTACAGGGCTCGAACCTGTGACCTACGGCTCCGGAGGCCGTCGCTCTATCCAACTGAGCCAAACGCCCGGCGAACAACGGCGCTAACTATAGCCAGCGGCCGTCCGGTGTCAACGCCAAAGACAATCCCCAGCGCCCTGGGAGATTTTGGTTGACAAGGACTCGCTGTTCTCGATACTTAGCGCGGACCGAAGCATGACCGTTTCGCGGATGCAAGGAGACTGAACCGTGAAGAGAACATATCAGCCACACAATATCAAAAAGATCAGGGGCCACGGATTTCGGGCCCGTATGGCCACCGCTGGTGGTCGTAAGGTCCTCAACGCCCGTAGGGCCAAGGGTCGCAAGCGCCTCACCGTGAGCATTCCCAAGAAGTAACCGCGGGTGTCCCCGATGGGAGATCTCTCCTTCCAACGCCAGGATCGACTGTTACGCTCCAGCGATTTTGACCGGGTGCTGAAGGGTGGAAGGAAGATCCAGACCAGGAATCTCCTGGTCTTCATTTTGCCTGCGCCCGACGATCGCCGGCGACTGGGCATGACGGTGACCCGAAAATTCGGCGTGGCGGTGCAGAGAAACAGGGCCAAGCGGGTGATCCGTGAGGCCTTTCGTCATAACCGGGATCTGCTGCCCGCCCCGCTTGATGTGGTGGTCATAGTGAAACGGGATGCGACGCGGCCGACGCTCGTGGAGTACGAAAGGGACCTGGTTCATGCCTTCAAGCTCTACAGACGAATGGAGAGGCCGTAACTGGGCTAGGACCATTCTGCTGTTCCTGCTGCTGCTGCCCCTGCGGTTCTACCGGACCTTCGTCTCGCCCCTCCTGCCCCCTGCCTGTCGCTTCTATCCAAGCTGTTCCAACTACGCCATTGAGGCCCTCCAGGTCCACGGCCCGGTCCGTGGGTTCTGGCTTGGGCTGCGGCGCGTTTCCAGGTGCCATCCCTGGAATCCCGGAGGGGTGGATCTGGTCCCCCCCGGGCACTCCCGGATCGCGCCTAGAGGTTGTAATTGAAGATCCAAGCCATTCCCCGCCTGGTCCCCTTCGCCCTGTTTGCCTGCTTGCTGTTGTCCGGGTCCGACCTGGGGGCCGCAGAGGCCACTGCGATTCGCTGCGGCGATGGGGAGCCGGGGGCTGTGGAGCTGATCTCCCAAGATGACGGCGAGAAATATCGCGCGGTGCTCAGCGGCCGGGGCGGCACCTTCGCCTGCTTTGAACTGCTCTATGATCAATATCAGCAAGAGCCCCTGACCCTGGCCTCCGGGTCGGTGCCCGACTGGATCTCCCGGCGGGGGCCCATGCAGCTGGTGAACACCTGGGACACCCGCTTCCTGCCCTTCCAGCTTCAGCTTGCCCAGCCCGAGGCCAAGGCCAAGGTGCAGGTGACCCGGACCCTTCGAGAGCCCGTGGCCTCCCTGGCCGAACCCAATGGTTGGAAGGCCGGCGACCGGGTCAGTGGGGACCTCTTTGACCTATACCGGGCGGACCCCATCTTCACCCTGGTGAGTCATCCCGGCGACGCCGAGACGGTCTTTGTCTGGCCCGACCCCACGACGGATGTCTCGGAGATCTTCGTGGAGCGCCGGATCAAGCCCCTGGGGGGCCACCGCTTCCGGCTGCTGCTGACGGTCTACAACCTGGGCTCCGTGCCCTTGCAGATCCAGCCCCGGGTCACGGTCCACTCCTGGGAGATCCCCGGCACCACCGCCGGGACCTCCCTCTTCTCCCCCCCGGCCAACATCAAGGGTTCCCAGTGTCAGGCCGGCGGCTCCTTCAACAACGAACCCGCCGAGGCCCTCCTCAAGGAAGGCGGCGTCAAGAACCCGGGTGGCGCCACGGACTGGGTGGGGGTCTCCGACCGCTACTTCCTGCTGGCCGCCGTGAACCGCAGCGCCGAGCCCGCCTCCTGCCAGTTGCTGGCGGGCAGCAACGGTGTCCTCAGCGCCAGCCTCTACCGTCCGGGCACCACCCTGGCTGCGGGCCACTCCTGCAACCCCTCCTGGCTCAAAGGGCGGGCGGGGGTCTCCTGCGACGAACTGGCCCGGGTCCTGGGGCTGGCCCCTGAGGGGCTTTGGGACAGGGCCGCCCTGGAGAAGGCCTTTGTTCAAAAGGAGAAGGAACTGCGCGAGGCGGGTCTAGCCGATGCCGCGGCCTCCCACATTCGGGCCTCCAACCGGCTCTCCTGGGAGCAGCTCATCTTCGTGGGTCCCAAGCGCATTGGCCTGCTGCGGGATGCGGCCCCCAGCCTGGAGGAGTCCCTGGACTTTGGCATCCTGGCCATCCTCTCCAAGCCCATGCTGCACATCATGCGCTGGTTCCATGACCTGATCCCCTCCTGGGCCCTGGCCATCATCTTCCTGACCATCCTGGTGAAGCTGATCATGCTGCCCCTCACCCAGAAGAGCTTCCTCTCCATGCAGCGCATGACGGAGCTCAAGCCCGAGATGGATCGCCTTCGGGAGAAGTACAGCAAGGACCGGGAGCGCATGAACCAGGAGGTGATGAACCTCTACAAACGGGAGAAGGTGAACCCCCTGGGGGGCTGCCTGCCCATGCTGCTGCAGATGCCCATCTGGATCGCCCTCTACCGGACCCTCTACTCGGCGGTGGATCTTTACCGGGCGCCCATGGGGCTGTGGATCCACGACCTGTCGGCCCCCGATCCCTTCTTCGTCATGCCGCTGGTGCTGGGGGTGCTGATGTACCTGCAGCAGAAGATGACCCCCACCACCATGGACTCCCAGCAGGCCAAGATGATGCTGTACATGATGCCCGTCATGTTCACCGTGTTCATGCTGTTCCTGCCCAGCGGGCTGAACCTTTACATTCTAGTGAACACCCTGCTGTCCCTGGCGCAGCAGTATTATCTGAAGAGAAGATTCGCTACCAGCGGCCCAACCCGCGCCGCATAGGAGGTCTACCTTGGAAGAGAAACGGCGTTTCAATGGCAAGACGGAAGAGGAGGCCCTGGAACGGGCTGAACGGGCCCTTGGCATTCCCAGGGCCGAGTTGAAATTCGAGGTGGTGTCCCGCAGCAAAGGGCTGCTGGCCGTGGTGAAGCCCAGCGTGGTGGTGGAGGTGGTGGTGGAGGGCCTGTATGACTCCCCCGCCGAGTACTCCGAATCCATGGAAGAGCTTCCCCCGGCCCGGGCCCCCCGCCCCCCCCGGGAGGAGAGCCGCGAGCCTGCTGAGTTCGACGAGGAGCGGACCCCCGAGGAGTTTGCCCTGCGCGTGGCCAAGACCAAGGAGTTCTGCGCGGCGCTGCTGGAGCGCCTGGAGTATGACCCCGCCCAGTTGGTCATCCGGGAGGGCACCAACTCCATCGAGATCTGTGCCACTGCTGAGCTGGCAGACGCCTTCCAGCAGGACCCGGAGTTTGTGGAGTCCTTCCAGTTCGTGGTCAACAAGGTGGTGAACCGCTTCCCCCCCCGCTGGAAGATCACCGTGGATGGCATGTCCGCCTTGAGTGACAAGGACCTGGAGTTGCTGGAAAAGGCCCGCCGCTGGATCCACAAGGTGGAGGAGAGCGGCCGGGAGATGTGGCTGGATCGCTTGAACCCCCGGGAGCGGCGGCTGGTCCACATGGAAGTGTCCAAGAACAGCCGGGTGGCCAGCAAGAGCGAAGGCGAGGGCCGCGAGCGCCGCCTGTGCATCTACCTGGCCGAGTAGCACCCAAGTTAGTCCGACCGAACCGCGCGCGTCAGCAAGCGGGCTGACCGCCCCACCACCCCAAGCCC
>CAZMEC010000065.1:9623-15038 GCA_964565265.1 uncultured Myxococcales bacterium | reverse complement strand
CACCAGCACCGGCCCGCTGCCACTGGTGGCCGTGCACTCCGCGCCCTGGTCCGCCTGGTACCCGGGGCAGGTCACGATGTTGGGCAACTCGCCGCCCGTGTCGCCGCCATCGACCACATCCAGGGGATCAAACCCATCGGTCTGGCCGCTGCCGTCGCCCCCATCCTGCGGGTCCTTCACATCCCCCACATCCCAGGTGTCGGCGCCCTCAAGCTGGTCCTCGGGCAGGCTGTCTCCGGACTGGTCCAGCCCTGCCAGCAGGTCCTCGTCATAGGAGGACACGGACCGCGTTCCGCAGGCCCCAAGACCCAGCAACAGGGCGGCGACTAGAAACACAAGGCAGTGATTGAAGCGAACGGCCATGGGCACCTCCAGGGTCCGGGGGGGACTCGGGGGGGACCATAGCACAGGCCAAAGGAGGCTTCCACCGAACCGCGCGCGTGAGCAAGCGGGTTTTTTCGCCCTCCAGGCGAAAAAAAAAGGGCAGGAGGTTTCCCCCCCGCCCCTTCTTTGGTCCTAGGACCGGTGTTGGCTTACAGCCCGAAGCGGTAGCCAGCGGTGACCATCAGGCCCATGTAGTCGCCCAGATCGCCGATGCTGGGGAACAACAGGTTGCCGCGGAAGTCCAGGGCGCCCATCTCGTAGCCCACGCCGGCGGTGAGGCCAAGCTTGGTCTCGTCGCTGGAGCTGTCCACATTGAAGCCCATGAAGGAGCCTTCAGCCTTGAAGGTCATCATGGTCAGGCCGGTCTCGCCAGCGGCGTAGAAGTTGGGCATGACATAGTACTTGATACCGGCGTAGATGGGGATCATGGTCAGGCTGCTGTCGATGCCGCTGACATCCTTGGCCAGGCCGTGCAGGTAGCCGACGCGACCGGTGACGACCATCTTGGCGTCGAGCTGGTACTCGAACACACCCAGGGCGCCCACATTCATGCCAGCGCCATCGGACCAGGTGGAGGAGATGGGCAGCACGACGCCAGCGTCAAAGCCGGCCTTCATCTTGGACTCACCGGCCATGGCGTTGGAGCCGATGGCAACAAACAGACACAGAGCACTCATCGCAACGAAAAACTTCTTCATAGGTGTTCCTCCCGTTTCGCGGCTTCGGACCGGTGATGAAACCATTCACCGCCAGGCACGCCGAAACCGAATCAAGTGTCACCAAGTTAGGGCTGCCTTGGCGGGTTGTCAAAAAATCAATTCGATAATCGTTTGGAAGAACCCCGCCACTGGGAGGAGGCCGCTGCCACCAAACAGGCCAAGGCCGCAAAGCCAAAGGGAAGCCACAGGGCCCCGTGATCGGCCTCGGTCCAGATCGCAGTGCCACCTGCCCCACCCGCCAGGGTGAACAGCATGGCCGCCGAACCGCCGCCCAGGACCTGCCCCAGGTTTCGGGCCAGCGCCAGGTAGGCCCCCGCCTCCGAGCGCCGGGCCTGGGGCACCGCGCCCATGAGCGCGCTGGAGTTGGGGGCGATGAAGATGCCCGTGCCGATGCCCAGCACCGCCATGGCCACACACAAAGCCGTCAAAGACTGACTCACGGGACCCACCGCCAGGGCCAGGAAGGCCGCCGCTGACAGCAACTGCCCCAGCACCGCTGGACGGGTCGTCCCGGCCCGATCGGAGCGGGCCCCGGACAGGGGCGCGGTGACCGCCATCAAGAGTGGTTGGACCGTTAAGACAATTCCCATTACGGAATGATTCAGGCCCAGCCCGTTCCTCAGCAGGAAGGGCACCAGCAGCACGAAGATGAACATGGCCCAGTAATTCATGACGGCGGCCAGCACCGCCCCCGCAAAGGTCCGGTTGCGAAACAATTCCAGGTCCAACAGCCCCCCGGGGCGGAGCCACTCCAGCAGCACCAAGCCCCCCAGCAAAGCCAGCCCCAAGCCCATCGCCAGCCCCTGCAGCGCCCAGTGGCCGGGGCGCCCCAGGCCCATTCCAAGCACCAGCAGCAACATGGCGCCGCCCCACAGGAAGAACCCCGCCCAGTCAAGCCCGGGCCGGGGGCCGGTGGCCACCTCAGCTCCCGCACTCTGGGGCAGCCCCCGGGCCACCAGCAGCAGCACCAGCACCACGGGCACCATGACGCCAAACAGGGCGTTCCAACTAAAAAACTCCAGCAGCAACCCGCCCAGCGGTGGCCCCCCTGCCAACCCGATGTAGGTGGCCGTGGACACCAGGCCCAGGGCCCGCCCCCGCCGCTCTTTTGGGACCACCGAGGTCAGCACCGCCGGCCCCGACGACATCAAGAGCGCCGCCCCCAGGCCCTGAAGCACCCGGGCCGCGATCACCTGCCACAGCGCCACCGAGAAGAAGCCCGCCAGGGCCGAGGTCGCCAGGATGCCCAGGCCCCAGAACCAGGCCCGCCGCGCCCCCACCCGGTCCCCCAACTTCCCCGCCGGCAGCAGGAATACGATGCAGGTCAGAAAGAAGGAGGTCATGACAAACGAGATGGCCGCCATGTCCACACCCAGCCCCTCGGCCATTTCCGGCAGGCCCAGAGACAGCATGGAACCCGACAGGGACGAGAGCATGGTCCCCCCTGCCACCAGCCACAGCACCCTCTTTTCGGTTCCCTTCATCGCTGCTCCAAACCCAGGGACCAATCCCGCAACACCAGGGTCCCCCGAGAAAGACTTGTCAATTCCTGTTGAAAGGGCCCCTGCTGGTCCCGCCGCAGCACCAACCCCAGGGTCACCCCGGCGTCGCTGAAGGATTCGCCGGTCTTGCTGGCCCCGAAGGTCTCCAGCAGGCGGTACACCGGTGATTGCATGGTATAGGGGAGGTCCAGGGCCAGCCGCACCCGGGGCACCAGTTCCCGCACGGGCACCGCCGCCAGACACTGCTGAGCCGCCTGGGAGTAAGCCCGCACCAGCCCACCGGCCCCCAGCTTGATGCCCCCGAACCAGCGCGTCACAACTACCAGGGTGAGGTCCAGGCCGCTGCCCTCAAGCACCGAGAAGATGGGCCGCCCCGCGGTGCCCCCTGGCTCCCCGTCATCGCTGAACTGGTGCCGCTCTCCGACCCTCCAGGCCCAGGTGTTGTGGGTCGCATCCCGCCGGGCCACGGAGGCCACGAGATCCTCTGCAAGTTCGGGCGCAAGCAAGGGGATGGCGGTCCCAAGAAAGCGGCTCTTCTTGACCAGCAGTTCCACGCTGGCCGGGGCCGTCGGGACCCGCAGGGGACTTCCAATTGAAAACTCTAACTCGCTTATGGTTTTGCTGTACAACTCCCCAGGATTCATTTGTATTCCCAGGGCAACCCACGGCGAAGAATCTCCGCCTGGAGGGCCTCCCGTTGGGGGCCTTCGATCTCCGGCAGGTTCAAGTCCCGGCAGCGAAACAGGATGGCCGCCACATGCTCCAGGCCCTCAAGCCGCTGGTAGGCTTCCTCCAGATCCGCCCCAAGGGTCACGCAGCCGTGCCGCTCCAACAGGAGGGCCCGGGCCCTGCCAAGGGTGAGCACAGCCGCCCGGGCAAAGGCGTCCGTCCCCGGGGTCTCCAGGGTGGCCGTGGGGACAGGACCCACGAAATAGGGAGACTCCGTCAGGATCAGCCTTGTCAGGTCCACCCCCGCCAGGGAACAGGCGGTGGCCCAGGGCGCATGGGCGTGGATGATGGCCCCCACCTCGGGGCGGGCCTCGTAGATGCGCAGGTGCAGCCTATGCTCGCTGGAGGGAGCCCGTGGCCCCTCCAGCAGGGTGCCCCGCCCGTCCACCAGGGGCAGATCCGCGGGCGTCAGAAAGCCCTTGTTCACCAACGAGCAGGTCATCAGGTAGCGGTCCGGCCCCACCCTAACGCTGAGGTTCCCGTCCAGGGAGCGGTTCAGCCCAAGTTGGTGCAGCCGCCGGCCAATCTCCACCAGGGAGTCACGAAGCCTTTGAAGATCCGCCAAGGTCATTCTCCAGGTTGAGGGACCGCCTCCGGGCCACCCTCTGGGTCGGCCTCGTCGGGGCTCAGGCAGATATACCACCGGCCTTCCAGTTTTTCGAGGGCCAGCAGCGCCCCCGAGGGAGGGGCAAGATCAAAGAGGGCTTGGCGGTCGTTGACGGAGAGGGGCTGGGGAGAACCATAGCCAAAGCTGCCCAGGGCCGCCGGGGAGGTCACCCCCGCCCCCCTGGAACTGGCGAAGGCCAGGGCGATGGCCCCCCGATCCTGGGGTCGGTAGAACTCCAAGAAGGCCTGAAGATCCTCGTTGGAGGCCGCCAACCTTGCCCCCGCCAGGGTAGCGCCCGGGTCGCCCCGGTCCACGGTCTGACAGGCCGCCAGCAGTCCCAGCAGCAACAAGGCTGGCAGCAGGGCGCGGCTCAAGGTTGGTCCCCTTCTTCAGAATCCGCGGGCAGCCCTGACCCCGGGGAGAAGACCGGGGCGAACAGGTTGAGGCGCAGCCCCTGGGGGCCCTCCTCCACCACCAGCGACACCTCCCGGGTGCCGCTGCCGCAGGTCACCAGGACCTGGTTGTTGGGGCTGGGCTCGTCCATCCGACACTGGTGAACGGGAGGGGCTCCGGGGACCGGGGCCTCAAGCAGGTCTTGGGGGAGGCGGCGCAGCAGCACCGCAGAGTTGTCGTCAAGGAAGGGTTCCAAGCCCACCAACCCCTTGGCCTGGACGGCCTCCACGGCGCGGGCGGCAAAAAAAGAAGGCTCCTCGGCGCAAGCCCAGGAGCCCAGAAACAGACACAAAGTGAGGGGAACTTTGTCAAAACCCACGGAGAGCCTCCCGGCAAGGGAGTATCCAGGAAGAGAAAGTGCGAAAGGGGGGACTCGAACCCCCACGGTCTTGCGACCACAAGGCCCTCAACCTTGCGTGTCTACCAATTCCACCACTCTCGCATTTCAAAAAACACGGCGGGTTTATAGGTCAGGGCGGGTCCCCCTGTCAAGGCAAATTGGCGGGGCCTGACGAAAGCCTTTGCGGAGCCGGAGTTTGCGGGCGAAGACGGCATTTCCCTTGTCTGCCGACGGGGCCGCCGGTTAGAGTGCCCTTCCCTGCCCGGCCAGGGCCCAGTTGGGGCCAGGATTGGGTACGGATTAACGAATCGGGCCTTAGGGGCATTTCCCTATCGCCCTTCGAAGTGCCGTTGGGCCGACAACAACTGGAGGACAAAAAGATGAAATGGATGCTGACGATTTCCGTACTGACCCTGTTCCTGTTCGCCGGCGGCCTGGCCCAGGCCCAAGGGTGCCCCGGCCACGGTGGTGGCAAAGTGTTCTCTGCCGACTTCAAGGCTGAAGGCGCGCCTTCCTGCGGCATGGCAGGCAAGGGCGGCTGCCCCCACGCCGAGAAGGGCGGCTGCCCCCACGCCGCTGCAATGGCCGAGGGCAAGGACTGCCCCTGCATGAAGGACGGCAAATGCGCCTGCGGCGAAGGCAAGGACTGCCCCTGCATGAAGGACGGCAAGTGCGCCTGCG
>CAZMEC010000065.1:0-9523 GCA_964565265.1 uncultured Myxococcales bacterium | reverse complement strand
GGCAAGGACTGCGGCTGCATGAAGGATGCCAAGTAATCCCCCTTGTCAGGCCCCCTGCAACGGCGTAATGGTTAACGCGGACAACTCAACAGGGGGTTCCCATGGCTGATGAAAAGAGGATCACTGGCAGACTGACGCTGGACGAGCTGAAATTGATGATGGGCTACCAGCTTCCGGACAGCAACCTCAAGGCCTTCGAGGGACACGCCCTGGTGAAGGTCTACCGGCTGGAAAACGCGGTCCACGCCAACTTCGTGGAGACCATGCTCAAGGAAGAGGGCATCCCCTTCTTCATCCGGACCTACAAGGACACCGCCTACGACGGCATCTTCACGGCCAGCAATGGCTGGGGAGAGGTCATCACTCGGGAGGAGGACTCAGAGAAGGCCGGCCAGCTCATCAAGGATGTCCTGGAGAGCCGCTTTGACGCCCCCGAGTTGGACGAAGACGACAAGTAGACCTGAAGCCCTCGGCAACTCATGGAACACCGCTCACCAGACCACAGCCCGAACGCATGGCTTGACGAACTTCGGGCCAGCCTCACGACCCACTCCCAGATCGCGGCCCTGTGCCCGCGCCTCAGCCCCAGCGAGGTGGCCGCCGTCCTGGGCCGCTTCCCCGTCTCCCTGACGCCCCACTACGCCTCGCTGATAGACCCGGACGACCCCGCGGACCCCATTGCCCGCCAATGCCTTCCCGACCCCCGGGAGTTGGAGACCCATCCCTGGCTGGAGGAGGACCCCCTGGCGGAGGAGACCCACCAGCCCGTGCCGGGCCTGATCCATCGCTACCCCGACCGGGCCCTCCTCCTGGTCACCACCCGCTGCGCCGTCTACTGCCGGCACTGCACCCGCAAGCGCCTCGCCGGCCGACCAAGCCTGGGCACCGCCCTGGAGCACCTGCCCGCGGCCCTGGCCTACCTGGCGCAACACCCGGAGATCCAAGAGGTCCTGGTCTCCGGTGGGGACCCGCTGCTGTTGCCCGATGCGGTCCTTGGAAGCCTGCTTGGGCAACTGGAGGCCCTCCCCTCCCTGCGCTGGCTGCGCCTGGCGACCAGGGTTCCGGTGGTGCTGCCCTCCCGGCTCACCCCGGCCCTTTGCCAGCTCCTTGGGGCCCTGGCCAAGCCCCTCTACCTGAACACCCAGTTCAACCACCCCCGGGAGCTTGCCCCCGCGGCCCTTGAGGGTCTGACACGCCTGCACCGGTCGGGCGTCATCCTGGCCAACCAGGCGGTGCTGCTCAAGGGGGTCAACGACTCTCTGCCGGTCCTGGTGGCGCTGTTCAATGGCCTGCTGGCGGCGGGGGTCCGCCCCTACTACCTGTTCCAATGTGACCTGGTCCAGGGAACTGAACACCTGCGCACGGACCCGGCCCTGGGCCTGGCTCTCATGGATCGCCTCTCCGAAGAACTGGGGGGCATGGCCCTGCCAAGGTTCGCCGTGGATCTTCAAGGGGCCCAGGGGAAACTGACCCTGTGGCCCAACGCCAAGCTGTACCTGAGCCCCACCGAGGTGCTGATCCAGGCCCCGAACGGCCAGGTGTTCCGGTACCCCCGACCCCGGTAGAGATAGAGATCCGCTTACTTCGTGCGCGGCTGGGTTTGGTTTGATCCGCTTACTGCGTGCGCGGCTGGGTTTGGTTTGATCCGCTTACTTCGTGCGCGGCTGGGTTGGGGGGGGGTCGGAGTCACTGGTGGTGGCGTCGGGGTCTTCCCGGTCGGCCTTGGGGGTGCCTTTGTAGAGGGTCTTGAGGGGCTGGGCGGGAGTGGGCGAGCCCAGGGCGGGCCTGGGCTGGCTTGGCGTGGGGCCGCCCCCGGCGCCCCCACCCTCCCCGCGCAGCAGCAGCAGGCCTAGCACCACCAGGGCCAGGAAGCCCAACAGCACCAGGGCACCGAACAGCCAGGGCAGGCGGGACAGGCCCCCGGGACCTTCCGTGATGGTTGGAGTGGCCTCGGCGTCCCCGGCGGCGCGGGGGGCCTGTTGGCCATCCGCCAGGACCAGGATGGCGGGGCTGGACTGGGGCTGCTTGGAGAGGCAAAAACGCAGGAGGCGCCAGAGCTCGCCCTCGTCGGGGGCGTGGCCGCCGTACTCGGAGGGGTGAAGCAGGGAGGCCACCGCCAGGTTCTCCACCACGAGGCCGCCACCGGCGCCGGGGTTGTAGGGGCCGCGGATGCGGGGGTTGAAGTCCTTGGGGGACATGCCCAGGCCCTGGGTGGGGATGGTCTGGAAGGCCTCGGGGGCCTCAGCGGCACTGGCCACCAGGCCGTCGTCCTCCATGCGCTGGGCCACGGTGCGGGGGGGCAGCAACACGCGGCCTTCACCCTCGGCAAAGGCCAGGACCCGACAGGCGCCCGCCTCGGCGACCCAGAGACCCTCGGCGTCCCCCAGCAGAATGGCGACGCTCAAGGGGTGGCGATCCTCCCAGCCCCGCTCTTTGGCGAACTCAAAGGAGGCATTGGCCGCGCTGGCCAGGACCCGCCCCAGGAAGACCTGGGAGGACTCGCCCTGGCGGCGGCCCTCGGCGCACAGCCCGGAGAGCAGCGCGCGGCCCCGGACCAAGAGCTCTCGGCCTGGAATATCGGCCTTGCCCGCATCCAAAAGACATACGCAGGTCAGGTCCCCCTGGCGCAGTTCGAAGGTGCAGGCGGCGCCGGCCCCCTGAAAGGCGTGCCTGACAATGGTGCGGGTGGGGTTCATGGGGCAGCCTACTTGCCGCCGGGCTGGCGATAGTTGCCCATGGCGATGATGTATTTGAGGGTCACCAGTTCGGGGATGGCGTGGGAAGCCAGCAGCCGGGAGGCGATGACGGCGGGCCGCTCGCCCTGCTCAAGCCATTCGACGATCCGGGGGGTCAACTCGACCAGCTTGTCGCCGAAGTCGTGGAGTTCGCGCTCGGTGATGGCCAGATGAGGCTTGAGGATGGCGTTGCGAAGGGACAGCAGGAAGCCGTAGGTGACCGCCAGCCAGCCCAGGTTGAAGCGCAGACCCAGGATGTCCACCACGGTCCAGTCCACCCACTCGCCGGCGATCACCATTACGGCGCCCGCGCCCAACCAGAGATAGGACTCAACCCGCTTGATCATGGACAACCCCTTCAGGCCGGCCTCACCACGAAGTTGACCAGCTTGCCCGGCACCACCACCACCTTCACGATCTGCTGACCCTCAAGGTATTTGGCCAGGCGCCCCTCCGCCAGGGCTGCGGCCTGCATGGCCTCCTGGTCAAGCTGCCGGCTCATTTGCACAGAGGCCCGGAGCTTGCCGTTGATGGTCACCGCGACCACCACCTCGTCCTCCACGCACAGGGCAGGGTTGGCCTCCGGCCAGGGGGCCTCCACCAAGAGGCCCGGGCCGCCCAGGGTCTGCCACAGCTCTTCGCAGAGGTGGGGGGCGATGGGGCCCAGCATGCGGGCCATGGCGCTGGCAGCCTCCTTGAGGGCCGCCCTTCCCTGGGGGTCGCCAAGCAGCTCGTCGGCGGAGCGGGACAGGCCGTTGTAAAGCTCCCGGAGGCGGGCGATGGCGGTGTTGAAGGAGAAGCGGTCGAAGTCCCGGGTGACGGCCTGGATGGTCTTGTGGGTGAGGCGCCGCAGTTCCAGCGCGGGGCCCTGCCCTTCCGCCCCGACGGGCAGCGGCGTGGCGCCAAGCTCTTCGGCCAGGGAGGCCACCAACCCAAAGACTCGATCCAGGAAGCGCCAGCAGCCGTTGGCCCCCTTGTCGGACCAGATGAGGCCGGCCTCCGGGGGAGAATCGGACATGACAAAGAAGCGGGCCGTGTCGGCGCCGTAGCTGGCGATGATCTCGTCCGGGTCCACCACATTCTTGCGGGACTTGGACATCTTCTCGACCTGGCCGCGCTTGACCTCCACGCTGGGGTCGGCCTTGAGGAAGGCGCGCTCGCCCTGGAGGTCCAGCTCGGCGGGGTTGTGCCAGACCCTGCGGACGCCGTCGCCCTCGGGGTTGGGCTCTTCGGTGTACCAGGTGTCCATGCAGACCATGCCCTGGGTCAGCAGGCGCTGGAAGGGCTCGTCGAAGTGGACATGTCCCAGGTCCCGCAGCATGCGCGTGAAGAAGCGGGCGTAGAGCAGGTGCATGATGGCGTGCTCGACGCCGCCGATGTACTGGTCCACGGGGGCCCAGTAGGCCAGCTCTTCCGGGTCAAAGGGGCGCTGGGTCTCGTGGGTGCTGGTGTAGCGCAGCATGTACCAGGAGGACTCCATGAAGGTGTCCATGGTGTCGGTCTCGCGCCGGGCGGGGCCGCCGCAGGTGGGGCAGGTGGTGCGCCAGAAGGACTCCATCTGCTCGAGGGGGTGGCCCTTGCCGGTGATCTTCACGCCGTCGGGGAGGCGCACGGGGAGCTGGTCCAGGGGCACGGGCACGACCCCGCACTTCTCACAGTGAATCATGGGGATGGGGGCGCCCCAGTAGCGCTGGCGGCTGATGCCCCAGTCCCGCAGGCGGAACTGCACCGTGGCCTCGCCCCGGCCAAGCCCCACCAGCTTTTCGGTGATGGCGGCCTTGGCTGCCTCGGAGTCCAGGCCGTCAAACTCAGCGGAGTTCAGCATCACCCCGGCGTCCTCAAAGGCGTGGGTCATGGCCCCCGCGTCCAGGCTGCCTTCCCGGGGGCCGATGACGACCTGGATGGGCAGCTTGAAGCGCTGGGCGAACTCGAAGTCCCGCTGGTCGTGGGCGGGCACGGCCATGACAGCGCCCGAGCCGTACTCCATGAGGACGAAGTTGGCCGCGAAGATGGGGACCTCGGCCCCGGTGATGGGGTGGATGGCGTAGGAGCCGGTGAAGCAGCCGTCCTTCTCCATGGTGCCCATGGCCCGGGTCTGGACATCAATCTTGCGGCAGCGCTCAACGAAGTCCGCCAGGGGGGCCTCCTGCCCGGTGCCCTTGGCGAGGTCGGCCAGCCAGGGGTGCTCGGGGGCCACGCTCATGAAGGTGACGCCGTAGAGGGTGTCGGGGCGCGTGGTGAAGACGCGGATGCTACGGTCGCTGCCCTTCACCTGGAAGTCCACGAAGGCGCCGGTGCTGCGGCCGATCCAGTTGCGCTGCTGGGTGAGGACATACTCGGGCCAGCCCTCCTTGAGGGTGTCCAGGCCCGCCAGCAGCTCGTCGGCGTAGGCGGTGATCTTCAGGTACCAGGCGGGCATCTCCTTGAGCTGCACGGCCGAGCCGCAGCGCCAGCAGACGCCCCCTTCGGCCTGTTCGTTGGCCAGCACGCCATGCTGTTGGCACCAGTTCACCCGGGAGGTCTTGCGGTAGGCCAGGCCCTTCTTCCAGGCTTCGATGAAGAACTGCTGCTCCCAGCGGTAGTAGTCCGGCGAGCAGGTGGCCAGCTCGCGGTCCCAGTCGTAGCCAAGGCCCAGGCGCTTGAGCTGCCCCTTCATGACCCCGATGTTGTCCAGGGTCCAGGTGGAGGGCGCCGTGCCCCGTTCGATGGCGGCGGTCTCGGCGGGCATTCCCAGGGCGTCCCAGCCGATGGGGGCCAGGACATTGAAGCCCTTCATGCGCTTGTAGCGGGCCACCGCGTCGCCGATGGTGTAGTTCCGCACATGGCCCATGTGGATGCGCCCCGAGGGGTACGGGAACATGACCAGCGCGTAGTACTTGGGCTTGTCCTTCTGGGGGACGGCGTGAAACACCCGCCCAGCGTCCCAACGGGCCTGCCATTCTTTTTCAATGCGACCGAAATCGTACTGGCGTTTCGATTCCACCTTGGGCTCCCGGATCTAAGGGGTATGGGACGAATAACTGCCGAGCGGGCGACTACTGGACCGGCTTGGCCACCAGGGCCAGGTTTTCCACGAGGATGCTGCCCTCGGAGCCGTTGGAGACCTGGGTTCCATCGGCGAGGACCACCGTGCGGTTGACGCTGAAGCCAATGGACTTGACCTTGGCCGGGTCAATCACATTCACATCGCGGATGAGCGTGGAGATCTCGATCTCGTAGCGGGTCCAACGGTCGGCGCGGGCGACCAGGGGCTTGCTCTTCTCAATGGAGCCCTGGCGGAACTTGGCGAACTCGTCCCAGCCCACAAGCTCAAACACGGGGTAGTGGTCCTTGTCGTCTGCGGACTTGAGCAGGAAGGTGATCTTCTCGTAGCCCGAGATGTCGAAGGGCACGGCCTCGCAGTCCTCGCCGGTCTTGAACTGTTCGAAGTAGCCGCAGTAGCTGTTCAACTGGGGAAGGTCGTAGTTCACGGTCAGCACGCCCGGATCGCTGTCCGGGGCCTCACCGAACTTGCAGGAGCCAAACTCGTAGCCCCAGTTGCCGAACACGCCTCCCAGGAGGTTGAAGGTGATGCCCTCACGGGGATCCTCTTCGACCACCTCTTCGAACTCGGGCTTGGACCCGGCGGGGGCGCCTTCGACCTTCTTGGAGCGCTTCTCGATGCGCTTGCAGACCACATCCTTGCCCTCAAGGGTGGCCTCGTAGTCGTTCAGGAAGGTCCAGGTCTCGGGGATGGGGTCGGGCTTCAGTTCAAGCTGGGCGTAGGCGGCCTTGCCGTCCACGGTGATGAACAGCTTCTTGGTGTAGGTATCCTTCTCGCCCTTGACGGTGAGAGTGATCTCCTCCACGCACTGCGCGCCTTCCTTGCCGGCCTTGTAGGTGCGGGCGAAGGGCTCGTCGTCGTTCTTCTGGACCAGCTTGCCCTTGCAGATGCCGGCCGACTGCCAATCGTAGAGGAAGGCCTTGCCCGTGGAGTTCTGCACGAAAATCTCGGCGCTCTTGTCGGCCTTGATGTTGCCGTCCGACGGGTCAACCCTCACCAGCATGTCCTTGGGCAGCCCATCGGGCCCCAGGGCGGGCTTGGAATCGCAACCAATCAGCAGAGGAATAGCCAGCAGCAAGCAACACGCTTTTCTCATTACGGTCTCCTTCAAACAAAGCCATAGGAAGTGCCCATTACAGGCGAAGGATTCTAGTCCAAGTGCCACTGGCTTGCAATGCGATAATCGGGGGCCGCGGGGGCTAGAACTCGGCGCTGCCGGGGGTGCGGGGATAGGGGACCACATCGCGGATGTTGGGCATGCCCGTCAGGTACATGATGGTGCGCTCGAAGCCCAGGCCAAAGCCCGCGTGGGGGGCCGAGCCGTAGCGGCGAAGATCCAGGTACCAGGAGTAGTCCTCGGGCTTCAGGTGCAGCTCCTTCATGCGGGCCTCCAGGACTTCAAGGTTGTCCTCACGCTGGCTGCCGCCGATGATCTCGCCCACCTTGGGCACCAAGAGGTCCATGGCCCGGACGGTCTTCCCGTCGCTGTTCAGCTTCATGTAGAAGGCCTTGATCTCCTTGGGGTAGTCCGTCACGAAGACGGGGCCCTTGAAGTGCTCCTCGGCCAGATAGCGTTCGTGTTCGGTCTGCAGGTCGATGCCCCAGGAGGGCTTGTAGTCGAAGGCCTTGCCGCTGCCCTCCAGGATTTCGATGGCCTGGGTGTAGGTCACGCGGTTGAAGGTGGCTTGACGCACAGCCTCCAGGCGGGCCAGGAGGCCTGGCTCGATGCGCTCGTCCAGGAACTTCAGGTCATCCCCGCAGTTGTCCAGCACGGTGGCGGTGATGAAGCGCAGGAAGTCCTCCGCCAGCTTTACATCGTCGTCCAGGTCGTAGAAGCAGGCCTCGGGTTCGATCATCCAGAACTCGCTGGCGTGCCGGGCGGTGTTGGAATTCTCGGCCCGGAAGGTGGGGCCGAAGGTGTAGATCTCGCCGAAGGCCATGGCGAAGGTCTCGCCCTCGAGTTGGCCGGACACCGTGAGGCCCGTCTTCTGCCCGAAGAAGTCCTGGGCGTAGTCGATGGCGCCCTCGGGGGTGCGGGGCGGGTTGGCCAGGTCCAGGGTGGTGACCTGGAAGATCTGGCCGGCGCCCTCGGCGTCCGAGCTGCTGATGATGGGGGTGTGTACATACAGGAAGCCCCGCTCCTGGAAGAACTTGTGGATGGCCCAGGCGGCGGTGTTGCGGATGCGGAAGATGGCCCCGAAGGTGTTGGTGCGGGGGCGCAGGTGGGCGATGGTCCGCAAAAACTCGAAGCTGTGACGCTTCTTCTGCAGGGGGTAGTCCTCGGGGCAGGCGCCCAGGACGGTGATGGCATCGGCCTTCAACTCCAGGGCCTGGCCCTTGCCCTGGGACTGCACCAGCGCACCGTGCACCGACAGGGCCGCGCCGGCGCCCGCCTGTTTGACGGCCTTGAAGCCGGGGTTGGCAGCGTCCACCACGACCTGCAGGCTGTCCATGCAGCTTCCGTCGTTCAGCATGGCGAACAGGATCTCCTTGCTGTCGCGCACCGAGCGCACCCAGCCGTTCACCGTGATCTCCTGGCCCGGCTCGCGCAGCGCCAGCACCTCCTTGACCTTCATTCCCTTCAGCATGTTTCCTCCAAGAGAGCCTCAATTCGGGCACAGGTTTCCAGGGTCTTCGCAAGGGCCGCCGCCGCCCGTTGGCGATAGCCGGCTCGCTCATCCTCGGCGCTGACGCCGCTAAGATTGATCAGCACATTGTAGCGGGCCGCCTTGGCGGTGAGGGCCGCGCACAGCCCCGCAGTCCCCGCATCTGAAATGGACGCCTTGAGGCCCGTGGACGCGACTTCAAGGGCCAGCGCCGCCGCTGCCGGCGTCTTCTCCAGCACCTCCAGGGGCACCAGAATGGCCAGCCGCGAAGCCACCTCAATGGCCGCCTTCCGGGCCGCCTTTTCTGGATCCGTCTTCTTGGGCTGGCGCATGGCGGCCAGCACCGCGTCAAAGGCCTTGGTGTCCCGGTCCACGGCGCCCAGGAACCAGGTCTTCAGCGCCTGGGCCTCGGTGGCCAGGGCCTCCATGCGACCCTTGCGATCTTCAAAACCCTTCTTGGTGTAGGACAGGCCCGCCACCATGGAGGACAGGCCCGCCGACAGCGCCCCCACCAGGGCCGCCGTGGACCCGCCACCGGGGGCCGGGCTGTCCGAGGCCAGCAGGTCCGCAAAGCCCGCCACCGTGAGGCCCACCAGGGGGGCTGGCTCACGCAGCAGGTATTCGAGGACGCGTTTTTCTGGGTCGAAGCAGGAGAACTCGCTGAGGCCGATGGTCCGGGCCGTCACCTGGATCAGCTCGGCGTCGCTGGCTGCAGGGCAAGCGTCCTGGCGTTTCAGGAAGAAGCGACCCGCATCCGTCAGCACCCGCAGGGGCACCAGGCCCACCAGTTCGCTGCCGGTGACCCGCACGCCCCGCTCGGAGGCCAGCTCACACACGGTCTCAAAGACCTCGTGCATGGGCGCCTGGTTGATGTCCGTGAGGTTCATCGTGACCTGGGCGCAGCCGTACTCATCGATGTACCAGCCCGTGGCCTTGCAGGCCGAAAACAGGCCGGCCTTGCGCTGCCAGCCGCCCTGCCCATCGGGGACCCGGTTGCCCTCGGCGTCCCGCAGCAGGCGGCCCTTCTCTCGGATGTCCAGGGCGATGTCCTTGGCAATCTTGGCGTTCCGGGTGTTCAGGTTGATGTTGTAGGCCACCAGGAAGTCCCGGGCGCCCACCTGGGTGGTGCCGCTCTTGGG
>CAZMEC010000064.1:0-15129 GCA_964565265.1 uncultured Myxococcales bacterium | reverse complement strand
TCAGGATCATGTAGAACTTGTCGTTGTAGGCGCTGCCGATGTACTCCTCGTACTCAACCGAAAAGAACACATAGTCGATGGCGAAGCCCTTGGCGTCGGGGGGGGCCTTGAGGGTCAGGTGGAACTCCACCACATCGTTGGCCTGGTCCTGGGAGAAGGGATCGTACTCACCGTAGCCCCCCAGCCCCGAGCTATGGGAGGTGCCCGTGGCGGGTCCCGTGGCCAGCAGGCCGTAGGACTGGCCCCGCAGTGGAGCCAATTCGTTGTTGGCGTTGCCGAAGCGGCTGACGGCGGCCCAGGCAGATGAGATGGACGAGCCCGTGGGGGAGACGAACTCGGCCTTCTTGGTCAGGGACGGGTAGCACAGGTCGATGGCGCACAGGTAGGCGTCCACGGTGTTGCCCGTGCAGGGGCCGGGGCAGCCGTCCAACTCGTCGGTCTTGCCGTCGCAGTCGTTGTCCATCCCGTCCGTGGGGTCCTCCAGGTAGCCGGGGTTCATCTTGGGGTTCTCGTCGTTGCAGTCGTTGCTGCCAAGCTGGCAGGTCTTGGGGTTGCCAACCTTCGGGTGGTAGGCGTTGCAGTATCCGTCGCCATCGGCGTCGCAGCCCTCGTCCGTGACGCCGTCGCAGTCGTTGTCCAGGTCGTCGCAGACATCCGGGGCGCCAGGCTGGATGGCGGGGTCGGCGTCGTTGCAGTCGCCCCACTTCACCACGAAGCCCTCCTGCACAGCGCAGAAGCACTGGAAGGCGGGGATGCCAAAGCCGTCCTTGTCGTCGTCCCGGTGCTGGGGAATGCAGCCCAGGGCAGCACCCTCGTCGGTCTCGCCGTCACAGTCGTCGTCTACCGTGTTGCAGATCTCCTTGGCGAGGTGGCCCTTCTTGGTATCCCGGGGGAAGCAGTCCGTGGCGTCAGGGTCACCGTCGTTGTCGTCGTCGGGGTCGCAGGCGTCGCCGCCCTGGTCTTTGTCCAGGTTGGCTTGGTCAGGGTTGGGGTCGAAGGGGCAGTTGTCCTGGCCGTCGGGCACGCCGTCCTTGTCGCTGTCGGCGCTGGGGTCGGCAATCTCGGGGAGGCTGTAGGCGTCAAACCCCGGGGGGGTATCAATACCGGTGTCCACTGGTTGGAACTCGTCGGGCAGGACGCCATCCTCAAACAGCGTGTCCCCCGAAGCCCCATCGGGAGTCTGGCCATCCCCCAGGGTGTCCACCAGGGTGCCGGGCACGCAGGCGAAGTCCTCGCAGACCAGCCCCTCTCCGCACTGCCCACAATCCCCGCCACAACCGTCGTTTCCGCAGGCCTTGCCGTTGCAGGACCGGAAACAGGTGCCGGGCGGGTACTTGGGACCATCGCTGCCCCCGTCCCCACCGCAGGCCGCGAGAGCCAGCAGCGCCATAGCCAGGGCAGTAGCACACAGTCTAGCCATTGGGACCCCCCAGGAAATCACGCACGGATTGTAAGGGATCTGCGATGTTCCGTGCAAGCACGAGCGACGCGCTTGGGGCCATTCCCCCAGATGGCCGGGCAGCCAAGCCCCCCTGGAATTGCTTGCCGGTGGCAGGGGGCTGTGGCAGCGTCAAGCCCAGGTCGCCCTTTTTTGGGGAGTTCCATGTCCACCAACTCAAGCCCCCCGACGCCCAGGCTGGTCCTGGTTGAGTTCAGCTCAGTGGGTGGCTTTCACGGCCTGCCCGTGCTGCCCTTCGTGAAAGGCGCCGTCCAACAGGCGGGGGGCCAGGTTCGATGGCTGCGCTTTGCCGCAGACCCGGCCATCCAGTTTCAGACCAAGGGCCCGGGCATTGCCCTGGAGGACGAGGATCGGGAGCACCTTTGCCGGGTCTTGACCCGGATCAACGCCACCCATCTAATCTTCTCCCAGCAGCCCTCCCAGACCCTCCTGGACCACCTTCGGCGAGTCCACCCCCAGCTTGGCGTGGCGGTGGTCAGCCAGGTGCCCCTTTCCCCCGGTCAGCCCACCAACGGCCCTACCTGGTTACCGCTCAGCGTCCGGCCCCTGGTGCTCTGGGCTCTGGCACCCGCCATCCCCTCCCCTGAC
Source organism: uncultured Myxococcales bacterium (assembly GCA_964565265.1). Taxonomy (GTDB): domain Bacteria; phylum Myxococcota_A; class UBA9042; order CAIXZC01; family CAIXZC01; genus CAIXZC01. The sequence goes on along the minus strand of CAZMEC010000064.1, from coordinate 13,082 downwards.
CTGGACCTGTTCGCCGCCCCGGACTTCGCCCTGGAGCTGGCCAACCCCGGCGCCCGCAGCGCCCCGCTGACCCTGATGCTGGTCTGCTCGGACTCCTGCACCTACAACAAGCCCCTCGAAGAGTCCCGGTTCTTCGCCGCCCGCACCCTGCCCGACCTGCCCCAGCGCTTCGGCTGCACCTTCTGCAACAAGGCGGCCTTTTCGCCGCTCTTCCAGGAACTTCAGGACCAGTCCCCCCACACCCTGCTGGCCCGTCAACTGGAGGCCGCCCGGGAGACCCTCCGCCGTGGCCCGGGCCCCCTGGGGCTGCGCGTCCTCTCCCAACGCCTGGCCTCCACGCCGGAGGACCTGGCCCGACTGATTGTGGCCGCCGAATTGCCCTCCCTGGCGCTCCAGTTGGAGTACCGGACTGACCAGATCGGGGCTCTGCTCCCGGCCCTGGAGGAGGCTTCCAGGCTGCTATCCCGGAGCGGACACCGCCTGGAGGTCTGCTTGATGGGCGTGGAGTCCTTCTCGACCAGACAGCTCGACCGCTACCACAAGGGCCTGGGGCCGCTGACCAACCTCCTGGCCATCAAGGCTCTGTGGCAGCTGTCGGAGTCCCTCGGCCCGGGCTTCGAACTGCGCGCCTCAGGGGGCCTCTCCACCATCCTCTTCGACCCCTGGACCAGCCCCGCCGACCTGGGCATCAACCTCGCGGTGATTCAACACTTTGGGCTGCTGGACTTTGCCCGCAAGCTGCTCGGGTCCCGCCTGCGTCTCTACGAAGGCCTGCCCCTGACCCGGGCCGCCAGGGCTGAGGGGCTGCTGCTGGACGCCTACCAGGACCCGCGCCTGGACACGGCCCGGCGCACCCTCTATCCGGCGGAGCTCCCCTGGCGCTTCGCGGATCCCCGCCTGGAGCCCCTTTGCGGCCTCTCTCTGGCGCTGTCGCAGGAGGCCACCCCCGACCTGGAGCTTGTCCTCAAGGCAGCCGAGTTGGTGGCCGCCTCCCCAGCCGTGCTGACCGAGGCCGGGCTCCTGCACGACGCCCAGGTTCTGCTGACCAGGCCCCCGCCCCTGCTGCCCCGACTGCCAAGGATTCTGGAGGGGGGGGAGCCGGGGGGGGCCGCCGGCGCGCTGAACTTCCGACTGGTGGATCTGGCGGGCTTCGCCGCCGGCCTCAAACCTGTGATGAAGCTGGAACTGCCCCTGGACGACGGGGCCGCGGGGGCCGCCCTGCGCTGGCTGCTGAGGGCCTTTCCAGGGACCCTGGGCACCTGGCGACGGCCCGCCTGGGGCGAGGGCCGCTTCGTGGAGATCTTCCTGTCCCGGGATCGGGCTCTGGCCCAGCGCGCGGAGGAGGTGGCCGCCTTTCTTGACCGCCGCCCACCCGGCCCCCAAAGCCTGGAGGCGGACCTGGAGTTGGGCCGGCTGTTGGGCTACCCCGCCTGCTGCTCCCAGGCCTTCATCAGGGTTGGCAGCGTCACCACAAGCGGCTTCGAGTGGCTGCGGGTCCGCCGCCTGTTGGAGGGCTCAGGCGCCTCCCACACCTTCCTCCCGCTCCTGGTCCCCTGGGTGCCCTGTGCCCTGGACTGCCCAGCAACCCGGCGCTACCTGGAGACCCTGCTGACGGACCCGGCGGCAGCCCCCTGGCTGGACCGTTGGGGTGCTGGTTTCGGACGGGCACCCGGGGTGCCTTGGCGCCAATGGGGAGACCTGCCCGTGCTGCAGTTCCTGAAGCGACCTGGGGACTTTGTGGTGCTGCGCCCCTTGGGCCACCTGAACCATCCGTTTCCCTACCAAGTCGTGGCCGCCGCCACCGCCGACCCCCGCTTGGAGGCCCTCCTGCAGGGCGACACCCTGGCCCTCGAACCGGGCCTGTTGCGGGTGGAGGCCGGTGGTCGGGAGACCGCCTTCTTCGCGCTGGACGCCTTCCTTTGGACGCCGGGGCTGCCGCCCCACCGGGACTTCTGGAGACACTGCGCCGAGCAGGCCCTTGGGGGGGCCAGGCCCAAGGCCTCGGGGACCAACCGGGAGGGCGCCCAGGCCCCCGGAGGTCCACCTCCCGCAGCGCAGTGCCTGGCGCTTCAACGCCATCTGACGGACCTGCTGGCCTCCCCTCCGGCTGCGGCCTCCGACCCCATGGCGGGCTTCGTTCTGGTCCGGACACGAGCAAGCGCAGAAGGGCCCCAGTGGGGTCGCCTGACACTGGAACTGCAGCGCGGCCAAGAGGATCTGATCCTCTTCCTGGAGCCCGCCCTGCCCAACCGTCCGGCCTACCGCCGCTGTGGCTCCATCAACCTGTCCCATGCGCGCCCGACTCCCCCCGATTCCCCCCCGCGGCAACGCGCCATGGACACTATTTGCAGGTTGCTTGACGAATACTCCTTCCCCGATTAGCGGCTCCTTCGAAACATCTTGCATGGCTGACGGCACCAGAGACCTTCAAAGGCTGCTGATTCTGATGCAGGTACTCTGCGGGCAGGTGCTGGGCTGTGGGTTGCCCGGGGGGCGGCCAGTGTTGGTCCTTCTGGCGGCACTGGTCTTCCTGGGCGGGGCAGTGGTGACTGGGGTGGTCTCCTCCCCACGATCCGTGATCCTCCGGTCACTGCTGCCCCTGTTTTTGGGTTTCGCGTGGTGCGCGCCCCTGGGCTGGGCTCAGCAGGCCCAAGGCCAGAGGCTGCTGGACCTGGCGGCCAACCTCTCCCCCGAAGAGGCCACCTTCCAAGGGCTGATCACCAGCCCCCTCGTCCACCGGCAGCAACGCTGCCACTTCCAGGTGGCTCCCGACTTCCTGGCTGAGGGCTCCCTGGCCTGCGCCTTCCGGACCCCCGCCTGCCCCCACCTCCGCCAGGGAGACCGGGTGCGGCTCCGGGGCCTGCCAACCCCCTTCCCGGTGGCGAAGAACCCCGGCGAGCGGGACCAGCGCGAAGGCCTGGCCCGCCGGGGCCTCGTGGGGCGCGTCAAGCTGGTCTACCCTCCCCTGCTGCTGGACCCCGCCGTGGTGCCCCCGGGGCCCCTGGACCGCGCCCGCCAGCGCCTCTATCAGCCGCCCCCACCGGGCCCCGTCTCCCGGGAGACCTTTGCCCTGGGGGTCTCCATGGTGCTTGGGGATAGAAGCCTCCTGTCCCAGGAGCTCATCAACTGGTTCCGGGCCAGCGGCGCCACCCACCTGCTGGCCATCTCGGGCCTCAATCTGGCCATCACCTGGGTCTTCGTCCTGGCGCTCCTGCACACCCTGTTGGCGCTGCTCCCCTGGGGCCAGCGGCTGCGCCCCCTGCCCTACCTCGGGGCCGCCCTGGTGGTGCTGTTCCAGACCCTGCTGTCGGGCTGCCAGCCAAGCTGCCTTCGGGCCTGCACCATGCTGCTGTACCTGGGCGCTGCCCGGATGCTGGACCGCGAGCCCCGCGCCCTCGAGGGCCTGTTGCTGGCGGCGGTCTGCAACCTGGCCACGGACCCCTTCGCCTTGGAGGACCCGGGGTTTCAGCTCTCCATGGCGGCCACCGCCGGCATCATGGTGGCCATGAGTCGCCATCGTTTCAGGGGGCTGCGGGGGTTGCTGCCGGGGACCCTGGCCGTCTCCCTGGTGGCCAGCGCCCTGACCTCCCCCATCAGCGCCTGGCACTTCCATCAGGTGCCCCCCCTCGCCTTCCTGCTGACCCTGCCCCTGCTGCTGGTCTTCTCGCCGGTGCTCATTGCCGTCCAGCTTCAGCTCCTCACCCAGGCGGTCTTCGGCCACTGCCCCTGGCCCCTGGCGACCCTGGCAGATTTCCTGGCCCAGGGCTTTCTGGCGGCCCTGGAGGCCACCTGGGACCTGGGCCCCCTGCTGTTCGTCACCCGCCACCGCCTGCCCGGGTTGACCCTGCTTTGCCTGGCGCTGGCGCTACCATTAATGATGAGTCGCCCTTGGCCCCGGCGTCTCCCCGCGGCCATCGGAGGCCTCCTCGCCCTGGGCCTGTGGCTGTGGACCCTGGCAGCCTCCGGCCCCCCCGCCACCGCCCAGGTCCACCTGTTCCACTGTGGCAAGGGCAACGCCACCCTGCTGGAGCTGCCCGGCGCCGGACGCCTGCTGCTGGACGCCGGTCCTCCAGGCTGTGGCCGCCGGGTCCTATTGCCCTTCCTGGCTCGCCAGGGCATCAGCCACCTGGACGCCCTGATCCTCTCCCACGGACACGACGACCACTTTGGCGGCCTGGCCGAGCTTGGTTTGTTCCTTCTTCCCGACAGGGTCTTTTTCCCGGATACCAAGGCTGCCTGGCGGGCCCTCCGAGGGTCGATCCCCAATCTTCCACCGGACAACCTGGTGCCCCTCCCCCGGGGCGTCTACCAACGACTCCTCCCCGGAGGCCTGCTGCAACTCCACTCCCCAGGCCCTCCAGCGAGAGCACGGGACGAAAATGACGCCTCCCTGTTACTTTTTTTGACCTGGAGAAAAGCCGGGTTAGTCTTCCCCGGTGACTTGGGATGGAACGGGTGGCGGCGCCTGGCGGACCGAATCCCCCACGATCCGGTTCACTTGCTTCAAGTGCCGCATCATGGCAGTCCGTCGCCCGTTCTATCCCCTATCATTCAATATCTAACTCCTCAATTTCTTTGGATCTTCTCCGATCGGCGCCCACAAATGGGGGGGTTTTTCGGGGACTCCGTTTTTCCAAACGATCCCCACCGATCCACTCTGCTGTCTGGCGAAGTTGGCTACTGCCACCTGGACCTTGGCCCGGCCCCCGAAGAGGCCGGAGGATGGCCTGCCGCCAAGGGTTTCCCAGTCCCCCACTGCCCCCTGAACGATGCCCGGACCGGGTGGGGGGTGGGCGGTTCTGATCCCTTTTGATCCACCGCCAATTGCCGCTCCGTCCAGCTTCCCAAAGCCCGCATGAAACGCCGTATTGAAGCGGTTACCCCCAAGCACTTGTGGCGGAGTGCGGGGCCACCACTAGACCCTTTTTTTTCGCGATCTGGCCCTTGCCCCTTGACGGATTTTTCAAAGACTGGGATTTTGTGCCGTATCCAGGATCGTGGGGGATCTGCGGAGACGCACGGAGGAGGGCATCCAATGTTTTCCGGAAGCTACACAAGCAAGCTTGATGGGAAGAACAGGTTCATCCTGCCCGCCAAGCTCCGGACCCAGATGATCAGGGCGTACAACCATGAACGCCCCCATCTGGTGATGACCATTGGGTTCTTCAATCCGTGTCTGGTGCTGATGTCAGAGGAGCAGTGGGAGAAGCTTGGACAGGTTGAAGGCCTGGACCTGCTGAACCCGGTAGTGACGGACTCCTTCCGACTGATGTCGATGGTCGCCTTTATGGACCTCGACGAAGTCGGAAGGATCACTATTCCGGACTACCTCAAGAAGATGGCGGGCCTTGGCGAGCAGGTCACTCTGCTCGGCTGCCGCTCGTACATTGAGCTTTGGGATCCCGCGAAGGCTGAAGACAACCTTCGCGATCTCCAGGGCAAAGCCTCTGATGTCATGCGCCGTCTACGCGAAGAACTCACCTCCAGGAAAAACCTTGGAGTTGAGTCGAATGGCGAACGCTGAAAAAGCGCACACCTCGGTAATGCAGCAGGAGGTCATCGGGTTTCTGCCCAAGGCAGAGCACGGCCTGGTGATCGATGCGACCCTGGGGGCCGGCGGCCACTCCGAAGCCATCCTCTCCAACACTCCTGAAGGCATCACCCTGGTGGGGCTGGACCGGGACCCCGAGGCCCTGGCTCTGGCCTCCCAGCGCCTGGAACCCTTCGGGCAGCGCTTCCGGGCCGTCCACGGCACCTTCGGCGAAGCTCGGGAGGTCCTGGACCGCGCCGGGCTCACCAGCGAGGCCCTCTTCCTCCTGGCCGACATCGGCCTCTCCAGCATGCAGCTTGACAGCACCACCCGGGGCTTCTCCTTCCGCTTCGACGCCGACCTGGACATGAGAATGGATCCCGGCTCGGAGGGCCCCAGGGCCATTGACCTCATCGACCGCAAGACCCCGGACGAGCTGGCCGAGCTGCTGCTCAAGTACGGCGATGTGGGCGCCTCCCTGCGCCTGGCCAAGGCCCTCAAGGTGGCCCGTCGGGCAGGGCAGATCTCCGGCACCAAGGACCTGGCCGAGTTCTGCCGCGGCTTCTTCGGGGACCACGGCAAGATCCACGCTGCCACCCGGGTCTTCCAGGCCCTTCGCATAGCCGTCAACCGGGAGTGGGAGAACCTGGACGCTCTGCTGGCCGGCCTCCCCGAGTTGCTGGCCCCCGGTGGAGTGGCCGTCATCATCTCCTTCCACAGCATGGAAGACCGCCTCGTGAAGCATGCCTTCAGGACCATGGGCGCCGCCGGCACCCTGGAGATCCTGACTCCCAAGCCCTTGGTCCCCAGCAGGGCCGAGCAGAGGGCCAACCCCCGCTCCCGCAGCGCCAAGCTTCGGGCCGCAAGGAGGGTGTGCTGATGCAAACCTCAACGGGCTGGAAGTTGCTGGTCTCCTCACTCTTGGCCGTGCTGGTCTTCACCATCGTGGGCGTCTACTATGTCTGGCGCCACCACAAGGTCATCCAGATGGGCGCCAACCTCGGCGCCGCCACCGTGGAATACAAGCGCCTCCTCAAGGAGAACGAGCTCCTCAAGGCCGAATACGAGACCCTCAAGATGAGCCCCGACCTGGAGCAGCGCGCCCGCGGCGAACTCGGCATGGAAGCCCTGGACTCCAAGAAGGTCATCCTCGTGGCCCCCGTTGTACCCCAGCCCGAGCCTCCGCCCGTCTCCCCCGAGGGAGGGCCTGGCAAATGAACTACCGGCTGCTCCTCACCGTCCTGGCCCTCTCCACCCTTGGCTGCAGCAATGCGGCCGAGAAGGAGAGCCTGGCCAAGAAGAGCGAGTTCCACTACAAGCTGGCCGTCAACAGCTACCTGGACAAGGATGTGACCTCCGCCCTGGCCGAGTCCTACAAGGCCATCGAGGCCAACCCTGCCAACCCCCAGGCCCACCACCTGCTGGGCTTCATCTACATGGGCCGCCAGCAGTACTCCGAGTCCCTCAAGCACATGGAAAAGGCCGTGGCCCTGGATCCCCGCTACTTCGAGGCGCGGGCCAACCTGGGCGCCCTCCAGCTCGCCATGGAGAACTGGCAGGCCGCCATTGACGCCCTCATGCCCCTGACCCGGGAGCCCCTCTACGGCACCCCTTACATCATTAATCACAACATCGGGTGGGCTTACTACAACCTGGGCAACCTGGCCCTGGCCGAGCGCTACACCAAGATGGCCCTCTTCTTGAACACCAAGATGTGCCTCGCCTACAACACCCTGGCGCTGATCTACGACAAGCAGCGCAAGCCTGAGGATGCCATCGACACCCTGCGGGAAGCCAACCGCCTGTGCCCCGAGTACCAGGATCCCTTCTTCCATCTGGGCACCCTGTTGGAGAAATCCCAACGCTTCGACGAAGCCAAGGCCATCTACGACAAATGCAAGAGGCTGGCCCCCGAGTCCCAGATGGGCCGCCGCTGCGGGAGGAAGGTCCAGTGAAAAAGACCAATGACGCCCCCGCAAGTGCCACCGGCTTCCGTTACTCCCGGGGCCGCATCTGGTTCGTGTTCGCCATCCTGGCGGGGCTCCTCCTGGCCAGCGCCATTCGCGTCTTCATCCTCCAGACCCGGGAGCGTGCCAAGTTCGCCGCCCTGGCCAACCTCTACCAGAACCGCACCACCGACCTGTACCAGAAGCGGGGCCCCATCGTGGATCGCCACGGCGCCCTGCTGGCCAAAACCGTGGAGGCCTATGTGGTGGGCCTGCGCATGTCCAAGGTCCAGAACCTGGATGAGGCCCTGGCCTTCGTGGCGGGCGTCACCGGAGCCTCCCTGGACTACCTGCACCAGCGCGCCCAGTGCGGCATCCGCTACTGTCTGCTGTTGCACGGGCTGGGCCCGCGGCTGCCCGATGCCCTGGAGAAGATCCGGGACTACCACCCCAAGGATGCCGCCACCGCCGACCTGGAGCGCATCTCCCGGATCAAGGCGTTGGAGGGTCTGGAGATCGATCAGGAAGCCACCCGCTGGTATGTGGGCAAGGACCTGGCGGGGCCCCTCCTTGGGCGCACGGGCTTCCCCAGCAAGGAGACGCTGGCCGGTCGCAAGCCCTACAAGTACGAACTGCAGGGCCTCTTCGGCCTGGAGCACACCTACGACGAATACCTCAGCGGGCACCCCTCCAAGGTCACGGGCCTTCGCATCCGTGGCGGCCGCATCTCCTTCCTCAATGATCTTCCCGAGCTGAAAGACACCGGCAACACCCTGGCCCTCACCATCGACTCCACCATCCAGGGCATCGTCGAGAAGTCCCTGGCCCGAGCCCTGGTCCGCTACCAGGCCCCCTGGGGCGTGGCCATCGTGGAAAAGGTCGACACCGGCGAGATCCTGGCCATGGCCCAGGCGCCCCTGTTCAACCCCAACTCCCCCAACGCCGTGCCCCCCCGGATTCTGGGCCTCCAGGAACGCATCGAACCCGGCTCCACCATCAAGCCTGTGGTGCTGGCCGCCGTCCTCAACGAGGGGCTTTTGTCGCTGGACGATGAGCTGAATGTCCACAAGGGCGCCATGCGCCTCCACGGCACCACCATCAACGACACCCACCCCATGTCCTATCTCACGGTGCGGGACCTGCTGAAGTACTCCAGCAACATCGGCTTCGCCCAGCTTGGCCTGGACTTCCTGGGCAAGGAACTGCTGGTCCAGTACTACCAGGACTTCGGCCTGGACAAGGCCCTGGGAGCCGACCCCAAGCTTGAGGCCGACGGCATCATCCGCCCCGTCAAGAGCATCGGCCCCGTGGATGTGATGAACATGTCGTTTGGCCAGGGCCTCCTGGTGACCCCCCTGCAGTTGGTGAACGCGCTGGCGGCCATAGGCAACGGCGGGCGCCTCATGCGGCCCTACCTGGTCTCCGAGGTCCGCAGCCCCGACGGCATCCAGCTCTTCGTCAACCGCCCCCAGGTGCTGCGTCAGGTCATCTCCCCGGACACCGCCCGGGTGGTGCTGGACCGCATGGAGAGCGTCATGGATGAGGACGGCACCGGCAGCCTGGCCAACATCCCTGGCTTCCGGGTGGCGGGCAAGACCGGCACCGCCCAGCAGTCCATGCCCATCCATGATCCCCTGGACCCGGATCGCATCCTGACCTGGCAGTACGGCCCCTCCTGGCGCACCTCCTTCGTGGGTCTGGTCCCCGCCGAGCGCCCCGTGGTGGCCATCCTGGTGCTGCTGGCCGACCCCCGCATCGGCGAGTCCGGTGGCGCCGTGGCGGCCCCCGTGTTTGCCGAGATCGCCCCCCGGGTGCTGCGCGCCATGGACCTGGCCCCCAACGACACCATCATGGCCACGGCCAAGGCCGGCACCAACGAGCTCAGCCCCCGGGCCCCCGTCAAGGAGACCCCCCAGGACGCCCTGCCCAAGGTCATGGAAGGGCAGACCCTGGTCCCCGACTTCACCGGCTACACCGTCGCCGCCGCGCTTCGGCTGGCGAACAACAGCCGCGTGGAGCTCAAGGTCGTGGGCAGCGGCAAGGCCTTCAGCCAGAGCCCGGCCCCGGACACCCTGGTGGCCCAGTTCAGCGAAGTGCAGGTCTCGTTCAGCAATGACACCGGCAAAAAGGAAGGCGAGAAGTGAGATTCCAGGCGACATGGCTTGACCAACTGGGCGTGCTTGACCACCGGCTCTCGGGATCCCTCGAGCTTGCCGGCGTCACCCACGATACCCGCGAGGTCCGGGGCGGCGAGGTCTTCGTTGCCCTCAAGGGTCAGCGCTTTGACGGAGACTCCTTCCTGGCCCCAGCCCATGCCGCCGGCGCAGCCCTCCTGGTCTCCGAGAACGCCGCCGCCCTCAAGCCCTTTCCCAACTATCTGGTGGTGCAGGACGCCCGTCTGGCCCTGGCCCTGCTGTCCGATCTGGTCTACGGGAGCCCCACCTCCCAGCTCAGCGCCGTGGCAGTGACCGGCACCAACGGGAAGACCAGCACCACCTATCTGCTGGAGGCCGCCGCCCTGGCCTGCGGCTTCAAGCCCGCCGTCCTGGGCACCGTGGAGTACCGCTTCGCCGGCCGCGCCCTCCCCGCCGGCCACACCACCCCCGAGGCCCCCGAACTCCAGCGCACCCTCAGGGTCATGGCCGACGCCGGCTGCACCCATGTCTTCATGGAGGTCTCCAGCCACGCCCTCGCCATGCAGCGCGTGCAGGGCTGCAGGTTCGTGGCCGCCGGCGCCAGCAACCTCACCCAGGACCACCTGGACTTCCATGGCACCATGGAGCACTACGGCCAGACCAAGGCCCGCCTCTTCACGGAGCTGCTGCCCGCCGGTGGCCGCGCCCTTGGCTCCTGCCTGAACGCCGACGATCCCTGGGCCGCCGAGCTGGCCACCCGCGTCCCCGGCCTGGTCTGGACCTTCTCCGCCACGGGTCGCCCCTCCCAGGTGCGCGTGGTCGAGCACCGCCTCAGCGACCGGGGCATCGAGGCCCGCTTCGAGACCCCCAGGGGCGAAGTCCGCATCGTCTCTCCCCTGGTGGGCGCCCACAACCTGGCCAACATCGCCGAGGCCCTGGCCCTGGCCCTGATCATTGGCCTGCCTGCCCAGGACGCCGCCCGGGGCATCTCCTCCCTGCGCCGCATCCCGGGCCGCCTGGAGGCCGTCGAGAACACCCTGGGCATCAACGCCTGGGTGGACTACGCCCACACCCCTGAGGCCGTCACCAGCGTCGCCCGCACTGCCCGCGACATCACCACGGGCCGCCTCTTCGCAGTGGTGGGGGCTGGGGGGGACCGGGACCGCACCAAGCGCCCCCGCATGGCCGCCGCCGCCGCGGAAATCTGCGACGAGGTCACGCTCACTTCCGACAACCCCCGCACCGAATGCCCGGACGAGATCCTGGACGAGATGGCCGCCGGCCTTCCCCAGGGCAAGCCCTTCCGTCGCCAGGTCCTGCGCCGCCTGGCCCTCCGCGAGACCCTCGCCGCCGCCCGCCCAGGGGACTCGGTCCTCATCTGCGGCAAGGGCCACGAGCCCTACCAGGAGATCAACCGCGTGCGCTTCCACTTCGACGATGCCGAGGTGGCCCGCGCCTGCTGCGCCGAACTGGCCACCGCCCGGGACTACCTGTTCACCCTGGAGGAGGCCGCCCAGGCCTGCCAGGGCCAGGTCCAGGGCAACGGCGCCACGGTCCTGAGCAGCGTCACCCTGGACAGCCGCAACGCCGGCCCCGGGGCCCTCTTCGTGGGCGTCCCCGGCACCCAGGTGGATGGCGCCGACTTCGCCGCTGCCGCCCTGGCCAAGGGCGCCGCCGCTGTCATGCTGGCCCGCAGCCCGGCCAATCTCCCCGAAGGCTGGAACGGCCTCCTGGTGGACGACCCCGCCGCCGCTCTTGGGCGCCTCGCCGCTGCCCACCGCAGGCGCTTCTCCCTGCCCGTGGTGGCCCTCACCGGCTCCTGCGGCAAGACCACCACCCGGGGCATGATCTGTCACATCCTGGCGCGCTACGGGAAGGTCCACACCAACCCCAAGAACTTCAACAATCAGTTGGGGCTGCCGCTGACCATCCTGGCGCTCAACCGCGAACACGACTTCTCTGTGTTGGAGCTGGGCACCTCTGAGCCCGGCGAGATCGCCCTGTTGGCCAACCTGGCCGCCCCCGACCTGGCCCTGGTGACCCTGGCCGCGGAGGCCCACACGCTGGGTCTGGGCAGCCTGGAGGGTGTGCTCGACGAGAAGTGCTCAATCTATGCGGCCCTGGCCCCCCAGGGCTTCGCCCTCGCCCCCTCCGCCCAGCCCGCCATTGTGGCCCGGGCCCAGGCCCTCCGTGGCGAGCGGCTGGTGACCTTCGGCGCCGCCGAGTCCGACTGGCTGCGCCTCACCCAGACGGCCGCAGGCCTGAACCCCGAGGGCACCTTCAGCTTCGGACGCCACAGCGCCACCGTCAGACTGCAACTCCCGGGCGCCCACAACCTGCAGAACGCCGGGGCTGCCCTGGCCATCTGTCTGGCCCTTGGAGTGCCCCTTCAGGCGGGCGCCGAGGCCCTGGCCTCCTTCACCGGAGTCGCCGGTCGCTCCCAGCGCAACACCCTGGGCCGCCTCACGGTCATTGACGACAGCTACAACGCCAACCCCGCCTCCATGAAGGCCGCCGTGGAGCTGCTGGCCAGCCTGCCCGGCCCCCGGCTGGCGGTCATCGGGGCCATGGCAGAGCTTGGCTCCCTCAGCGACGAGGCCCACCGCCGGCTGGGTCGCCAACTGGGCGGCGCCGGTCTGGACCAGCTCTTCCTGCTGGGGGCCCTGGAAGCCACCCTCAAGGGCGCCCTGGAGGCCGGTCTGAGCCTCAGCCAGATCCACCTCTGCGAGACCCACACCCAGTGCGCGGACCTGCTGCGCCCCTGGCTCCAAACCGACGCGGTGCTGCTGCTCAAGGGCTCCCGCGTGGCAGGCGTCGAGAAGGTCCTCGAACTGCTGAAGAGGGAGGTCTGAGTCATGTTCTTTTGGTTGCACCAGGAACTCAGCCACCTCTTCGGACCCTTCAATGTCATCCGGTACATCTCCTTCCGGGCCCTGGCGGCGGCCATCACCGCCCTGGTCATCACCTGGCTGCTGTACCCCTGGCTGATCCGCCGGCTCCAGCGCCTGCACATCGGGCAGACCATCCGCGAGGACGGCCCCCAAAGCCACCTGGTCAAGGCCGGCACCCCCACCATGGGCGGCCTGCTAATGGTCATCGCCGTGTGCAGCTCGGTCCTGCTCTGGGGTGATCTTCACAACATCTATGTGGTGCTGACCCTGGCCCTCATGGTCCTCTTTGGGGCCATCGGCTTCCTGGATGACGCCATGAAGCTGGTCCGGGGCAAGGCCAAGGGCCTCCGCGCCAAGACCAAGATGGGCCTCCAGTTGACCGTCGCCCTGGGCGTCTTCGGGGCCTTCTTCTACCTGATCCCCAGCACCTACGACACGCACCTCTACTTCCCCTTCCTGCGGGCGGACCGCTACTTCGTCGATCTCCCCGCCTGGGTCTACCTGATCTTCGCCACCCTGGTGGTAGTGGGCACCTCCAACGCCCTCAACCTCACGGACGGCCTGGATGGCCTGGCCACTG
>CAZMEC010000063.1:0-15554 GCA_964565265.1 uncultured Myxococcales bacterium | reverse complement strand
ACCACCGGCGCCGCCCTCTGGAAGCTGGAGTTCAAGCTTGCGGATGGCCGCAGTCTCAGCCGCGAGGCCAAGGAGACCAGCTTCCGCCCGGACCCCCAGCTCTGGGACGAACTCAAGGCCGGCTCGCGGGAGGCCATGCTGACCCTCACTGTCCAGGGGCTGACGGCGGCTGACCCGGCCCAGGTCCTGGGGTCCCACTCGGTGCGCTTCGCCACCTCTGCCGACCCCGTGGGAGATTCCCTCTTCTACCGGGAGGTGGTCCTGCCCTTCCGCACCGCCGTCCAGGACACCCGGACCCTCAAGTGGCGCTTTGGCTCCATCTCCCAGGAAGAGCAGCCCCCCGTGGTCCTGACCAACCTGCCCGTCTGCGGCAACTGCCACAGCTTCTCCAAGGACGGCTCGGTGCTGGGCATGGATGTGGACTACGCCAACGACAAGGGCTCCTACGCCATGGTGGAGACCGCCCCCGAGATGACCCTGTCGCCGGACAAGATCATCTCCTGGGCCTCCCTGGACCCGGAGGCGGAGACCAAGACCTTTGGCCTCCTGCCCCAGGTCTCTCCAGACGGGCGCTTCGTCATGGCCACCGTGAAGGACCGCTCGGTGTTCGTGGCGGTGGACGACAACCTGGCCTACTCCCAGCTTTTCTTCCCCATCAAGGGCGTCCTGGGCTGGTACGACCGTCAGGAGAAGAAGTTCGGAACCCTCCCCGGGGCCGATGACCCGGCCTTCGTCCAATCCAACCCCTCCTGGAGCCCCGACGGCACCGAACTGCTCTTTGCCCGCTCCCTGAAGTTGGAACTGCGCCAATTCCAGGATCGGCCCGCCGTGCGCAGCCCCGCTGACATCCCCGAGTTCTTCGGGGGCGGGCAGAAGTTCCGCTTCGACCTCTACCGCATTCCCTTCAACGGGGGCGCCGGGGGCGAGCCCGTCCCCCTGGAGGGCGCCTCCCACAACGGCAAGAGCAACTACTTCCCCCGTTTCTCCCCGGATGGCAAGTGGCTGGTCTTCTGCCAAGCCGACTCCTTCATGCTGCTCCAACATGACGCCAACCTCTTCATCATGCCCGCCGCCGGAGGCACCCCCAGGAAACTGCGCGCCAACAGGGACTCCATGAACTCCTGGCACTCCTGGTCCTCCAACAGCCGCTGGCTGGTCTTCACCTCCAAGCTGAACGGCCCCTACTCCCAGCTCTTCCTCACCCATATTGACGCCGAAGGCAACGACTCGCCCCCCGTCCTCCTGGAAAACTTCACCGCCCCCGACCGGGCCGCCAACATCCCCGAGTTCGTGGCCCTCCCCTCGGACCGCATCAAGAAGATAGAGGTGGGCTTCCTGAGCGCCGACTCCTACTACCAGGGGGCCCTCGCGGTGATGTCCCTGGCCCAGGAGAAGGGCAAGCCCGAGGACCTGGAGAAGGCCGCCATCCTGTTCTCCACGGCGGTGGATCTGGACCCTGAGAATGCCAAGATGAGGACTGAATACGGCATGGTCCTGGTCACCCTGGGCAGACAGGCTGAGGCCGCGGAGCAGTGGCACGAGGCCATCAGGCTTCGCCCCGAGGACCCCGAGCCCTACTACAACCTTGGGCTGATGGCCGAACGGGCGGGCGAGGTGGAAGAGGCTGACAGAAATTATCTCAAGGCCTCCATCCTGAATCCCGACTTCGTGGAGGCCCGGCTGGCGCTGCTGTTGATCCGGCTCAAGAAGGGGCAGGTGAAGGAGGCCATCCAGGAGCTTGAAACCATTGTGGCCATGAAGCCTGACTGGTATCCCGCTTTGTTCTACCTGGGCACCCTCAAGATGGATGGGGGCCAGATGGAGGAGGCCCGGGACCTGCTGCGAAGGGCCGTGGCAGCCAATCCCCAGATGCCCGAGGCCCACTGGCGGCTGGGCGTGACCCAGTTGGCGCTGGGCAAGGCCGCGGAGGCGCTGGCGGGGCTGGACGAGGCCGTCCGCTTGTTCCCCGGAGATCCCAACCTCATGGATCTGCTGGCCATAGCCATGGCCGCCACCGGAAGCTTTCAGGAGGCCGAGCTTTGGTCCAGCCGGGCCCTGGAGTCCGCCAAGGCCAAGAACCGAGGCCCCCTCATCAAGGCCATTGAGGGACACCTGAACGACATCCGGGCCCGAAAGGTCCCGGGGCTCTAGCCTCTCCGAAGCGCGTGCGGCCCAGGGCCTGCTCTGCTATGCTCCCATCCCGCGGAGGGCTTGCCCTGTCTGGAGGTGCCCGTGGCTTTTCGAACCTTTTGCTGGATCCTGCTGTTGCTCGTGTCCCTGTTTGGCTGTCAGCCGGATTCCAAGGCCCCGCCTGTTGCGCCCGCCCCCGGCGCCCCCGCCTCTGCCCTGACCATCACCTATCCCTTTGACGGGGCCCTCTTCCCCCCGGAGATCGTGGCCCCCACGGTGCGTTGGACCGACCCCACGGGCGCCGCCCTCTGGACCCTGGAGTTCAAGCTTTCCGACGGCCGAAGCCTCACCCGGGAGGCGCGGGAGACCAGCTTCCGTCCGGACGCCCAGTTCTGGGAGGAGCTCAAGGCCGGATCCCGGGAGGCCCCGCTGACACTTACCATCCAGGGCCGGGCGGCGGGCGACCCGAAGCAGGTCCTGGGGGCCCACTCGGTGCGTTTCGCCACCTCCAGCGATCCCGTGGGGGACGCCCTCTTCTACCGGGAGGTGGTCCTGCCCTTCCGCACCGCCGTCCAGGACACCCGGATGCTGAACTGGCGCTTCGGAACCATCTCCCAGGAGGGCCAACCCCCCGTGGTGTTGACCGGCCTGCCCGTCTGCGGCAACTGCCACAGCTTCTCCCGGGATGGGTCGGTGCTGGGCATGGATGTGGACTTCGGCAACGACAAGGGCGCCTATGCCCTGGTGGAGACGGCTCCTCAGATGTCCCTGGTGCCCGAGAGGATCATCTCGTGGAAGGACCTGGACCCCAAGGATGCCACCAAGACCCTTGGGCTCCTGCCCCAGGTCTCGCCGGATGGGCGCTTCGTCATGGCCACCGTCAAGGACCACTCGGTGTTCGTGGCGGTGGACAATAACCTGGCCTACTCCCAGTTGTTCTTCCCCATCCGAGGCATCCTGGGTTGGTACGACCGCCAGGAGAAGCGTTTCGGAATCCTTGGCGGGGCAGACGATCCGGCGCTGGTGCAGTCCAACCCCGTCTGGAGCCCCGACGGCAGCGAACTCCTCTTCGCCCGGGCCCCCAAGCTGGATCTTCGTCAGTTCGAGGACCGGCCCACGGTGAGAAGCCCCGCCGACATCCCCGAGTTCTTCGGGGGCGGGCAGAAGTTCCGCTTCGACCTCTACCGGATTCCTTTCAACGGGGGCGCCGGGGGTCAGGCCGTGCCCCTGGAGGGGGCCTCCAACAACGGCAAGAGCAACTACTTCCCGCGCTTCTCTCCGGACGGCAAGTGGCTGGTCTTCTGCCAGGCCGACTCCTTCATGCTGCTCCAACCTGACGCCACCCTCTTCATCATGCCCGCCACCGGAGGCACCCCCAGGAAGCTGCGCGCCAACAGGGACTCCATGAACTCCTGGCACTCCTGGTCCTCCAACAGCCGCTGGCTGGTCTTCACCTCCAAGCTGAACGGCCCCTACTCCCAGCTCTTCCTCACCCATATTGACGCCGAAGGCAACGACTCGCCCCCCGTCCTCCTGGAAAACTTCACCGCCCCCGACCGGGCCGCCAACATCCCCGAGTTCGTCCCCCTGGCAGCGGACGCCATCAAGAAGATCAACCTGGGCTTCGTCAGCGGGGACTCCTATTACCAGGGGGCCCTGGCCATCCTCAGCCACGCCAAGGAGAAGGGGAACCCCGAGGACATGAAGAAGGCGGCAGAACTGCTGGCCGCCTCCGTCAAGCTGGCCCCGGAGAATGCAGAGGTGCGAAACCTCTATGGGCTGGCCCTGGGCTCCACCGGTAGGACGGAGGAGGCGGCGGCCCAGTGGCGGGAGGCCATCAGGCTCAAGCCCGAGTTGGCCGATCCCTACTACCACCTGGCGCTGATGCACGAAAAGATGGGGAATCTGGAGGCCGCCAAGGACCTATATCAAAAGGCGTCCCAGCGAAACCCGGCCCTCGGGGAGGATCGACGCCTGGCCCTGCTCCTGGAGCGCCTCAAGAGGGGCGAGGTGGAGCAAGCGACGGCCGAACTGGAGGCCATGGTCAAGGTGCGGCCAGAGTGGTTCCAGGGGCTGTTCTATCTGGCCAACATCAAGATGGACCTGGGCGAGATAGACCAGGCCCGGCAGCTCTTCCTGCGGGCTCTTGCGGTGGACCCCAATGCGGTGGAGGCCCACTGGCGCCTGGGGGTGGTCTATCTGGAACTGGGGCAGAACGAAGAGGCCGTGGCTTTGCTCAAGCGGGCCGTGGCGAGCTTCCCAGCGGAGGCCAACTTGATGGACCTGCTGGCCGTGGCCTTGGCTGCCAGTGGCGACTTCGAGACCGCCGCCACCTGGGCCAACAAGGCCATCATGGCGGCCCGCACGGTGGGCGCGGAGCGGCTGATTCGGACCACAGAGGGCCACCTGCGGGACATCCAGGCAGGAAGGGTCCCAGGGTTGTAGTCCTGGATCCCTGGCTGGGGTTGGACTCCGGCCTTGGGGGGGCGTGGCTTGGATTGGGTGTTGTTCTTCTGCTTGGAGGTGATGGCGTGGGTTGCAAGTATTTTGGCTGGGCGGGGCTGCTTGTGGGGCTGTTGTTGGCCTGCCAGCCCAACCCTGACCAGCCGGGCGTTTCTCCGACGCCCGCCTCCACCTTGACCATCGCCTACCCCTTTGACGGGGCCCTCTTTCCACCCGAAATCGTGGCCCCCACGATTCGCTGGACGGACAACTCAGCAGCCGCCCGATGGCGCCTGGACTTCAAGCTCCCGGACGGCCGGATCCTCAGCAGGGAGAGCCTGGAGACCCGGTTCCGACCCGACTCCCGGCTGTGGGAGGAGCTTAAGCAGGCCACCCAGGATCGCTTCCTGACCCTTACCATAACGGGCCTTCCTCAGGCCCCCGGTCAGGAGAGCCTGAGCGCCGCCCTGCTGACCTTCGGTACCTCCAGTGACCCCGTGGGGGACTCCCTCTTCTACCGGGAGGTCATCCTGCCCTTCGAGCAGGCCATGCTGGACACCCCTGCCCTGCGCTGGCGCTTCGGCTCCATCGCCCGGGAAGAGCAACCCCCCGTGGTCCTCACCGGCCTGCCCGTCTGCGCCAACTGCCACAGCTTCTCCAAGGATGGCGCCATCCTGGGCATGGATGTGGACTACGCCAACGACAAGGGCTCCTACGCCATGGTCCGGACCGGCGCCCAGGTTTCTCTGGAGGCCAAAGACATCATCTCCTGGGTCTCCCTGGACAAGGCTGACCCCACCAAGACCTTCGGCCTCCTGCCCCAGGTGTCCCCCGACGGCCGCTTCGTCATGGCCACCGTGAAGGACCAGTCCATCTTCGTAGCCGTCAGCAACAACCTCGCTTACTCCCAGCTTTTCTTCCCCACCAAGGGCGTCCTGGGCTGGTACGATCGCCAGGAATCGCGCTTCGGCAAGCTGCCCGGCGCCAGCGCCCCCGACCTGGTCCAGGCCAACCCCGTCTGGAGTCCCGACGGCCAGGAACTCCTATTCGCCCGGGCCAAGGCCTACGACATCAGCCGCCTCCTGACACTGGGCGTCAGTGTGCTGACTCCCAAGGATGTCCCCGAGTTCTTCGGCGGCGGGCAGAAGTTCAAGTACGACCTGTACCGGATTCCCTTCAACGGGGGCGCGGGGGGAACTCCGGTCCCCGTACCGGGGGCCTCCAACAACGGCAAGAGCAATTACTTCCCCCGCTTCTCCCCGGACGGCAAGTGGCTGGTCTTCTGCCAGGCTGACTCCTTCATGCTGCTCCAGCCCGACGCCAACCTCTTCATCCTGCCCGCCGCCGGCGGCACCCCCAGGAAGTTGCGCGCCAATCGAGACTCCATGAACTCTTGGCATTCCTGGTCCTCCAACAGCCGCTGGTTGGTCTTCTCCTCCAAGATCAACGGCCCCTACACCCAGCTCTTTCTCACCCACATCGACGCCGAGGGCAACGACTCGCCCCCCGTCCTGCTGGAGCAATTCACTGCCCCCGAGAGGGCCGCCAACATCCCCGAGTTCGTGGCGCTGCCGCCGGATCATATCAAGGAGATCACCACGGGCTTCGTCCCCGGCGACTCCTACTACAAACGGGGCCTGGCCATCATCAGCCACACCCAGGCCCTGGGGAACAGGGAGGACCTGGAGAAGGCGGAGGGGCTGTTCACGCTGGCCCTGGTACAGGATCCCAAGCATGTCCAGGCCCGCAACATGCAAGGCCTGGTCCTCAATGCCCTGGGCCGCCCGGAGGAGGCCATCAAGCAGTGGACCGAGGCCAGTCGCCTGGACCCGGACTTCGCCGAGCCCTACCTCAACCTGGGGCTGCTCCACGAGGAGTCGGGCCGTTTCGACCTGGCCCAGCCGTTGTTCGAGAAGGTCACCAAACTGGATCCCTCCAACCTGAAGGCCAGGATGTCCCTGGCCGCCATCCGTCTGCGCACAGGCCAGACCCAGGGAGTGGCGGAGGAACTTGAAGCCCTGGTCAAGCTCAAGCCCGACTGGTATCCAGCTCTGTTCCACCTGGGCGTCCTGAAGAAGGGGGCCGGGGACCTGGAGGCTGCCCTGGACCTGTTCAAACGGGCCCTAGCCGCCGACAGCGACAACCCCGAGGCCCACTGGTACCTGGGGGTGCTGTGCCTCGCCACCGACCGGACCAAGGAGGCAGTCGCTGCCATGACCGCAGCCTCTGAGAGGTTCCCGGAGGACCCCAACCTGGTGGATGTGTTGGCCATTGCCCAGGCCGCCGCTGGGGACTTCCAGGCCGCCCGCAACTCAGCCGTCAAGGCCATGGAGCTTGCACGCGCCACGGGCCAGGCTGGGCTCATCGACTACATCGGCGCCCACGAGCGGGAGATTCGGGCCCAGCGGGTGCCCCGGTTGTAACCCTTGGTTCCTGCGGGCCCGCCGGATCAGGAATAGACATGCACGCTGTTGGCGGCCCCGGGCAGGTAGTTGACCCCAAACCAGCACATCAGCAGCACCAGAAAGGCCACCACCAGCGTCCACTGGGCCACCCGAAGTTCCCCCGGCCGCACCCGCCGGTAATGCAGGTACACCAGATAGACCACCCAGGCCAGGAAGGCCCAGGTCTCCTTGGGATCCCAGGTCCAGTAGTGGCCCCAGGCCTCCTTGGCCCAAAGGGCCCCGAAGAGCATGGCGATGGTGAACAACGCGAAGCCCAGTTGAACCAGATGGTCGGCCAGGGCTGGACTGGGGCGGCCCCCAGCGGGCCCGTCCGAACCGCGCGCGTCAGCAAGCGGGCGCCCCCTGCCCCACAGCCCCCGGGCGGCCACCAGGGCCGCCGCCCCCAGCACCGAATAGCTGAAGATGAACAGGATCACATGGGGGATGAACCAGGGGCTCTGCAGCGCAGGCATGAGGGCTTTGTCAAAGTTCTCCGGCCGGGCCAGGTTCAGGACCAGAAAGACCGCCGCCACCACCAGGGCCCAGGCGGACAACCAGCGATGGCCCCAGCGGGCCTGGACAGCCAGCCCCACCAGTGGCAGGAAGAAGGAGTACCAAAGCCGCGTCTCCCCCAGCGTTCGGAGGGGAGGCCGCTCCAGTTGCAACCAAAGACTCCCCAGCCAGCCCCCCAGAACCAGGACCCCCAGGAGGGCCAGCCCCGCGCCCAGGGTTCCCAGCTTGCGGCCCCTTCCAAAGGCCAACAGCGCGGCCCCGGCGGCCCAACAGCCCAGGACCCCCACGGCAATCAATTCAAAGGCGCCCATCATGGCTTCTCCCTAAGGCCAAGAAAGCCCAGCCACAGGGCCCCGGCGATCATCATGAAGATCCCCGCATAGACCAGCGGCAGCCAGGGATCCCGCACGGCCTCCAGGATGCTCACCTTGGACCAGCGCCCCAGGGCCTCATCGTAGGACAACTGATAGACCTTCCAGCCCTGCACGGTCAGGGGCTTGTTGACCTCCAGGGCCACGGCCTCGGTGGGGCCGCCCTTCTGGTACAGGGTCGCGGTGGACAGGAAGCGCTTGGGCCGCGGGGGCAGCATGACCAGGGCCAGGCGCTCGTCCAGATCAAGCACCTGGGCCTGCCGCAGGAAGCTGCCGCAACTAACCCAACCCTTCACCGTCCTGCCGCTGGCCCGGTGGGTGGCCTCCACCTCCGCAGCCCGGGCGGTACCAAGGTCGTGGACCTCCACGAAGCGCTGGCCCACCTTGGCGGCGGTCTCCAGGTATTGCAGGGTCTGGATTTCCCAGCCCGGGAGTTGCCTCAAGGCCGCCGTTTGCTCGCGGGCCGTCCCTCCGTCCCCGGCCTCCCCTGGGGAGGGAGAGGCCGGAGGTCCCAGTTCCACCCTCCGGCCTCCCTCCATCTCCCCCGTCTTGCGGTCCACCAGGGCCAGCTCCGCCGGGTACTCCTCAAGGTCAAAGTCCGTGAGCGCCAGGGCAAAGTCCAACGCCCGCTCCCGGCCCTCCCGGTCCACCCCAACCCAGACGGGCTGACCCTCCTGGAGGTTCATGGTGAGGCGCTCCAGGTCGTTGGCCCCCAGGTGGGCGCCAGCCACCGCCAGGAACAGGCCCCCGTGGCTTAGCAGATAGCCCAGGTTGGCCAGGGACAGGGGCCAGGCCCGCCGGGCCGCTGCGAAGCCCAGGACCAGCACAAACCAGGCGGTCAGCAGCAGATAGGACCAGCTCCCCAGGATGTCGTAGAGGCCCAGGCGAAAGCCCAGGGACGGAGGCATGTTCTGGGGCACCGCGCCCTGGGGAAACACCCCCAGCAGCAGCCCCACCGCCCCAAACCCGACGGTGGCCCCGATGGCCGCCGGGATGCTGCCCAGGAAGCGCACCAGGGCCGTCCCTCCCCCCAGCCCCCGCCCTAGCCCCAACAGGAGCAGCAGCCCCGCCCCAAGGAGACCATTCAGGGGCCAAGCCAGGGCCGGCGTGAGGGTGTTGGGGACCACAAGCTCCAGTGCCAGACCAACCAGCAGCAGGCCGCAGGGGATGAGGAAGGCCTCGGGGAAGCCCCAGGGCGGGGACCAGAGGGGGCGGTGGGGAGTGGTTGAAGTCTCGATGGTCACAGTGCCCCTCATCCGGCGCTGCGCGCCACCTTCCCCCGGGGGGGGAAGGAAATGTGGAAGGCTCGTTTGTCACTCATCCGGCGCTGCGCGCCACCTTCCCCCGGGGGGGGAAGGAAGTGTGGAAGGCGCGTTTGTCACTTATCCGGCGCTGCGCGCCACCTTCATCCAGGGGCAAGGCTAAAGGGAGTGGGACATCTTCTTGCCCCAGCCCTCTTCTCGCTTCTTGGCCTCCTCCAGCCACTTGGGCAGGAGGTTCTTCTTGAAGGCGGCCTTCTCAGCCTTCAGCTTGTCCAGGTCCAACCCGATGAAGGCCTGGGCCTTGGCCTTGGTGGAGAGGTCCGGGTAGGGCACCTCGCCCTCCACGCCCAGCTTGCTGAGCAGGCGGGCCAGTTGGATGCGGGCGTTCTGGGCCTTCTCCAGCCCCGTCCCCACGATGCGGGCGCACTCCACGGGGGCGTGGAAGCTGTTGCCGTGACCGGCGGCCACGAAGTCCCAGCGCCACTGGGCGTGGCGGAGGTCCTGGAGGATGGGCGCCATCTGCACCTCGGTGGCCCCGGCATCCCAGGCGGCCTTGGCCTCCAGGTGGCCCCGGACCAGCAGCTCCTCAAGCTTGTCCCGGTTCTGGATCAGCTTGTCCTGGCGCTCGTAGACATCCCGCAGCAGGTCCTCGGTCTTCTCCCGGTGGCAGACCTGACAGGAGTTGGCCACATTGTTCAAGGGGCTTTGGATGTGGTGGTCCGAGAACTTCTGCATACCGTCGGCCCGGTAGGGCATGTGGCAGTCCGCGCAGGAGACGCCGCGCTGGGCGTGGATGCCAAGCTGGAAGACCTCGTAGTCCGGGTGCTGGGCCTTGAGCATGGGGGCGCGGCTGAACTGGTGGACCCAGTCCACATGGCCCCGCTCGTCGTAGTAGGCCTCCATGGCCTCCACGGTCATGCCCTTGTCCCAGGGGAAGGTCAGGTAGTCGGCGCCCTCCACCCGCTTCTTGTCGAAGAAATATTCCACATGGCACTGGGCACAGACCAGGCTGCGCATCTCCTGGTGGGTGGCCTTGCTGATGTCCCGGCCCTGGCGCTGGAAGGCCTCGGCGAGGGCGGGCCGGCTGAGCTGCAGGTCCATGGTCTCCTCGTTGTGACAGTCCGCGCAGCCGATGTAGTTCACGATTTCGGGGCCCAGGCGGGACCACTTGCCTGTGTAGAACTTGGCGATGCCCTCTTCGTGCATCATGCGGGGCACATCGGGGCTCTTGCAGGCCCAGCAGGTGGTCGGCTGGGGGCCGTCCTCGGGGCCCGTGGGGCCGCCCGTACGCAGGGTATCGTAGACATCCTCCACGGCGTGGTAGTGGCCCCGGCCCTGCTGATAGTCCTTGGAGAAGGCATAGCCGGCCCAGAGCATCACCAGGCGGGGGTCGGCCTCCAGCATGTCGATGGGGGCGTTGCCGTTGTACTTGCTCTTGAAGTCCCCTTCAGCGGTGCGCTGGTAGCTGTCCCACTGTTTGGGGAAGTTCTCGCCCCAGAGGGCGTTGCGGGGCTCAAAGGGCTTCAACTCCACCGTGGGCTTGAAGACATAGCGGCGCTCGGCCTCCCGCTGGAGATAGCGGGCCGACAGCCAGCCCAGGACGAAGACCGCCCCCAGGGCCCCCAGGAACAGCACCCAGTACATCATCGAGTGTTTGCTGAAGGGCTTGCACTTGCTCATGGTTCGCTCCTCTTGCTGGAGTCTTCAAGCTGTCGTCTCAGCCACTCCGGGAGGGGTCGGCTGCGAAGCTGGATCTCGGCTTCAGGCGTGGTGGTCAGGCCCTTTATGCGGCCATGGGGGACCTCCCGGTGGCAGTCCCAGCAGAGGCGGTCCTGGCCCCCCTGCCCCACCATGGAGGACATCTTCCCCCAGGCCAAGGGGTCCACCAGTTCGCTGTGACAGCGCAGGCAGTTTTCCTGGATCATCTTGCGGGTGTGCTCCCCGGCGTCAAAGCGGTTGCGCTCCGAGCGGGTCAGGTAGAGGTAGCTGTCCCGAAGGCCATCCTGGCCCTTGGCCACCAGATAGTGGACCAGGTTGTCGTGGGGCAGGTGGCAGTCCGAGCAGTTGGTCCGTTCCCGGTGGGAGCTGTGGTTCCAGGTGGCGTACTGGGGGTACATGACATGGCAGTTGGCGCAGACCCAGCTATCCGACTTGATGTAGGTGACGGCCTTGGAGACATGCAGCATCAAGAGGCCCGTGCCCGCCAGCAGCCCCGCCGCCCCCACCAACGCCAGGGCCCAGCACCTGGGCGCCCGCAGCAGCATCTGCAGGAAATGGCGGGCCGCCCGAAGCAGCCTGCATCCCACCCCCTGCGAGTCTTCCAGCCTGGTTGGCACCCTTCCTTACCGTCCTTACAGCACCGAAACTGGCGGCAGTATCTCGGGCTTGTTGGGCACTTCTTTGTAGGTGATCAGCGGCGGGTCTGCGATGGGGCAGATGAAGCTGCACACCATGCAGGACAGGCACTTCTTCTCGTCCATCACGGGGCGGCGGTTCTCGGCGTCCCAGGACAGGCACTGGCCACCCGCGTCCTGGCACACGATGTGGCACTGCCCGCAGCCGATGCAGCGCTTCAGGTCGTAGTTGGCGATGCCCTGCCGGGACAGGTCGAAGTCGTTGGGGGACACCAACTTGGGCACCGACTTGCCCACGAGGTCGGAGAGGCGCTCGACGCCCCGTTCCTCCATGAAGTAGGCCAGGCCCTCCAGGATGTCCTCCACGATGCGGTAGCCGTAGTGGATGACGCCCGTGGTGATCTGCAAGGTGCTGGCCCCCAGGAGGATGTACTCCAGGGCGTCCACCCAGGTCTCGATGCCGCCCACCCCGGAGAGGGGCAGCTTGAGGTTCGGGTGCCGCGCAAGCTGACTGATGGCCCGCAGGCCGATGGGCTTGATGGCCGGCCCCGAGAAGCCGCTGACGGCGCCCAGACCAAAGACATTGGGCTGGGGGGTCAGGGTCTTCAGGTCCACGCCCGTGAGGCCCGCCACGGTGTTCACGGCGGTGATGCCCACGGCGCCGCCCTGCTTGGCGTAGACGGCGGGCTCGGTGATGTCGGTGATGTTGGGGGTCAGCTTGGCGATGATGGGGATCTTCACGGCCTTGCAGGCAATCTCCGTGAAGTCCTGCACCAGGGCGTGGGCCTGGCCCACCTTCATGCCGGCGCCTTCAACGGTCATGTGGGGGCAGGAGAAGTTCAACTCCAGAATATCCACGCCCGCGTCCTCGGACATGCGCGCCAGGTCGTGCCACTCGTTCCGCTTCCAGCCCATGACGCTGGAGATGACCACCCGGTCGGGCCAGCGCTTCTTCAGGTAGGCCATGTCCTGGAAGTTGTCCACCGTGGGCCGGTCCGAGGTCTGTTCGACATTCTGCAGGCCCACCAGTTGCTTGTCCTGGTAATCAAAGGATTTCATGCGGGGGGAGGGGTGGATGATCTTGATGTTGTCCAGGCCCACGGTCTTGTAGACCACACCGCCAAAGCCCGCCTCGAAGCAGCGGCTGATCATCTCCGCCGTGTTGGACACGGGGGACGACGACAGCATGAGGGGGTTCACGAAGTGGACGCCGCAGAAGTCAATGCCGAGGTTCTTTTTGATAGCCATGTTCATGCCCTCCCTTCGGCACTGGCGCCCAGCTTTTCGATGATGGCCTTGGCGGCCCGTTTGCCGTCGGCCACCGCCCAGACCACGATGGAGGGCCCGCGCACGGCGTCGCCGCCGGCATAGATGGCATCCCTGGCGGCCAGCCCGGTGGCGGGGTCCACGGTGATGAGGTTGGGGCCGGAGAGTTTGAGGGCCCCGAAGGCCTTGACGCCCTCCTCGGGCCGAAGGCCAAAGGCCTCCACGACCACATCGACATCGATGGGATGCTCGGAGCAGGAGATGGGTCTGGGGCTGCGGCGGCCACTGGCGTCGGGGGCGCCCATGCGGGTGCGGACGACCTTGACCTGGGTGATGCGGTCCCCTTCGGTGACATAGCCCGTGGGGGCCGTAAGGATGACGAAGTCCACGCCGGCCTTCATGGCGGCCTGCTTCTCGTCCTCGCTGGAGGGCATCTCCGTGAGGCTTCTGCGGTACACCAGCAGGACCTCGGCGGCACCCGCCAACTTGGCGCTGACGGCCGCATCCATGGCGCTGTCGCCGCCACCAAAGACGGCCACGGTCTTGCCCAGGACGCGGGCCGTGAAGGCGGCCTTGTCCTCCTTGGCGAGGCGCAGGAAGGAGAAGGCGTCGTAGAGGTTCTCGTAGCGCCGCTGGGCCAGGCCACCGGTTAGGGACTGCCAGGAGCCCGTGGCCAGGAAGACGGCGCTGTAGCCCTGGGCCAGCAGGCCGTCCAGGTCGGCCTGGGAGGCAATATTCGTGTTGCAGCGGATCTCCACGCCCAAGTCCGTGATGTCCTTGATCTCGCGCTCGACGAACTCCACGGACAGGCGATGGTCCGGGATGCCGTAACGCATCACGCCGCCGGGTTTGGACAGGCGCTCGAAGACCGTCACCTGAAAGCCCGCCACGGCCAGATCCGAGGCACAGGCCAGACCAGCGGGGCCGGCCCCGATGATGGCAACCTTTTTACCGTTGGGGGCGCCGGGGGTCAGCGGATTGAAGCCCGTCTCCCAGCCGTACTCCACCAGGCAGCGTTGGATCATGTCTATGTCAATGGGCCGGTCCAGGCCCGTGGCCGTGCACTTCTGCCTGCAGAGGGTGCCCGAGGGGCAGACCACGCCGCAGACGCCACCGAACGGATTGTTCTCTTTGATGGTGGCAATGGCGCCCTTGAGGTTCAAAAAGCGCAGCTTGCGAATGAAGGTGCCAGGCTTGGTGGAAGCGGGGCACCCCTGCGAGCAGGGCGCATCATGGCAGAGCAGACACCTGGCCGCCTCGGCCATGGCCCTGTCAAGAGTCGTGCGGTTCTCCATGGAACACTCCTCTCCGTTTCGGCTAAAGAATCAGGCTCCGGTAGCAAACCAGTGAAAACTTGTAGCACGAAGGGAAAGGGCCAATCAAGCGCCGCGGCGGTTCACTTCATTCCAGACGGCACCCCAGAAGCCGGTGTCGGCGATGAGGTCGCGCACGCCGTTGATGACGAACTGGACGCCGATGCAGATCAGCAGGAAGCCCATGATGCGGGCCATGGAGTTGACGCCGTTGACGCCCAGGAAGCGGCGCATGACGCCGGCGCCCCGCAGGACCGCCCAGGTGATGAGGGCGGTGATGAGGATGCCCAGGACCACGCCCGTGTAGGCGAAGATCTTGTCCACGCCCTTGTGGCCGGCGATGGCCGAGGACATGGTGATGACCACGGCGATGGAGCCGGGGCCCGACAGGATGGGCATGGCCAGGGGCGTGAAGCTGATGTCCGCCTTCTCCATGGCCTCGCGCTGGCCCTCGTGGGACAGGTGCTCGTCCTGGGGGAACAACATGCGAAAGCCAATGACCCCGATGATCATGCCGCCCGCCACCCGGATGCCCGGGATGGAGATGCCAAAGGCCATCATGATGAGGTGCCCCGCCAGCAGGAAGGCCACCAGGATGCCGGTCATGAAGAGGCAGGCGCGGGTGATCTGCCGGTTGCGCTCCTGGGGCGTCAGGTTCTCACTGATGGTCAGCAGCAGGACCGCGGCGTTCAGGGGATTGATGATGGGAAGCAGGGTGATGAGGGTGAGGCCCACACCATCCACGAAATCTGACAGACTGTTCAAGACAGGGCTCCGATACCCCCCGGTGTCCGGGGCGCGCGTAATGTGGTAGCGAAAGGCCGCTTTGTCAAGCTTCCTGCGAAAGGGCCCGGGCCAACATGCCGCAGTTGCTGCCGATTTCGTTCTCCGAGAGCTCGCCAATACTGAGGATGGTCTGGTAGCCAACAGCCCGAAATCCTTGGGCTATTTCCTCGCACCTCGCGGGCGCGCCGGGGTCCAGCAGACCCACCAGCCCGGCCCTGGAGGAGGCCGCCGTCGGATTGATGGGCGTGAGCTTGACGGCAAAGAGGGCCGGGTCAAAGTGCTGTAAAAGCTGGGAGGGGGCCAGGGGGAACCCCACCGCGGGGGCGAAGTTCAAGGTCAGCTTGCGGTCCCCCGGGGCGAAGAAGCGGGCGCCGTAGGCGGCCATCTGGGCGAAGGACCAGGTGCGCACCGGCACCAGGCGGCGGCGGGCCTCCTGGCAGGTGCTGTGCAGGGAAAACTGCATCTGGAAGCGGCCCCCTGAATAGAACTCTTGCTTGAGGGCCAGCAGGTCCTCGAAGAAGGCGTCGCGGCCCGCCGGGGCAATGGTGGAGATGCTGGGCAGCAGACCCGGGGCCCGGAGGCGCTGGGGCAGGAAGCGCAGGACCTCCAGGACGGCGTCGTTGAAGGCCGGGTCGCCCATGCGGGCGAACTGGATCTTGAACTTGGGGACGGG
>CAZMEC010000062.1:0-15585 GCA_964565265.1 uncultured Myxococcales bacterium | reverse complement strand
AGCAGGGTGGCGATGTTGGCCAGGGCCTGGAGGGAGCCGGTGCGCTTCTCGACGATGGGCATGGTATCCAGGATGGATTCTTCGATGGCGTTCTGAATCTCCACCTCGCCCTTGTTGGCGCGGGTGAGGCCGGCCTTGATGACCTTCGCCAGAGCGGCGGAGGGGGCGGCGTTGCAGAGCTTGATGGCGCGGTCAATGTTGTTGGCCATGACCAGCTTCTGGATCTGGGCCATGAAGGCCGGAGCGTTGATGTTGTAGCGGAAGAACAGGAAGATGAATCTTTCGATCATGACGGCCAGGGTAACGACCGACACCAAAAGAATCATGTGCATCCAAGGCCAACCACCATCTGCAAATGCCGAACGAATTGTGTCCATTCTTTTCCTCCTACCAGTTTTCGAGAGTGGAACCCTATTCTAGAACGGTCTGTCCTTGACCGAATCCAGCACATTCTGGACGAAACTCTTCTCATAATTGAGGGTCTCGTACCGCGTTTTCATTTTGGGCGTGAAGATCTGAGCCTCGGGCTTGGGCACCTTGACGATGACCTCGATGTCCTCGAGCATCTCTTCGTCCTTTGACAGGACCTTCTTGGGCTTGCCCTGACAGAGAGCAGCCGTCGAAACCCCTACCACGAACAGAAGCACCGTCAGTGCAAATACCGCGCGACGCATTCGTTCCTCCCGCTCGGAAGACTCTTTTTACCCGACTCAGAAACACAACGCAAGAGAATTTGCGGCCAAATCAACGGCCGTTCTGGGACCCCGCATGGCGGGCCTCAGACTTCCTTGCCAGCACTAAAACTCAACAGGCTCTCCACCCTCGGGGGTAGCCTTTTCAGCACCTTCTTCGACCGGCGCAACCTCTTCCACCGGGGCTGCCTGATCCTGCGACGCAGGCTGCTCAACGGGAGCGGCCTCCGTGGGGGCCGGGGGCTCGATCTCGTCGGAGGACTCGGGGCCCGGCACCGCACCCTCAGGGGCAGGCTGATCAGCTTCGTCCCCCAGGGCCGCGGGCAGGCCGGGGAGCATCTCCTGGGTCTGCTGGGCGGCGGCCGCCGCAGACTCGGCGGAGGCAGCAGGGACCTCTATGGTCTCGGGGGGTTCGTCGGTGGTTGCCGGGGCCACACCCTCCGGGAGGGGCTCGGCCAGGGCTTCTTCGGCCCGGGGAAGGAAGTCCTCATCCGCGAAGGCGAAGTCCTCCATCACGCCCTGGACCTCGTCGCCATCCTTGTTGTTCATGGCTTCCCGCAGCGCCTGCAGGGACCCCGTATACTGGTCGGCAAACTCCGAGACCAGGGCCTCGAAGCGTTCGGTGTTCGGGACATCACCCTTGTCCGTGTAGATCTTGACCCGGAACTTGAGCTGCTCCTCCAGGGTCTCCATCTTGGAGAGCTTCTCGTTGGCCTTGCCCTCCAGGGCCTCAAACTTGGCGAGGCGGGCAGTGCGGGCTTCGGTTTCCTCTTTATCGGCCTGCGCGATCTGCTGGATGAGATCCCGGGCCTCGGCGATGTACTGGTTCACTGGATCCTGTGGGGAGAGCTTGGCACCGACGGCCTTCCGATAAGCTTCGAAGTACTCCACCGCGCGGGCCAAGAGGGCTGAGCGGCTTTCGCCGCCAAACTCGTTCTCAAAGTAGAGGATGCCCAGGTTGAAGTAGGCCGCGTCATAGTTGGGCCGGGCGCTGAGCACCTGCAGGTAGGTATCCCGGGACTTCTCGTACTGCTGCAAGGCCTTGTAGGCATTGCCCAGGTTGAGCTGGCTTTCCACCAGGCCGGGGGCCAGCTTGACGGCGAGATCAAACTCGTCGGCGGCGTTCTGGAAGTTGCGGGTCTCGTAGTACTGCAGGCCCAGGTTGTTGTGGGCCTCGGCATTGTCGGGCTGGGCGTTGGCCACGGCCCGGAAGGCCTCCACGATCTGGCTCTTGTTCTTGCTGGTGTTCTTGCGGATGTTGGCCAGCATGTAGAGGGTGTCCACATCGGGGGGGGCCAGGTCCATGGCACGCTTGAGGATGTACTCGGCGGTCTTGAACTTGCCCAGGGACAGGTAGGCCGCGGCCAGGGTCTTCATGAGCTCCACATTGACTTCGTCTTTGCGCAGCAAATCCCGGGTCTGGGTGATGGCCTGGTTCTGGCGGCCGCTGGCGATCATGAGCCGCAGCACCAGGGCCTGCCGGGCCAGATCGTCCGGGGTCGCCTCCACCCGCTTTTTGATATCATCCAGGCCCTGTTCAGCCCGGCCTGTGAGCAGGTAGATGCGGGTCAAATAGCGCAGAGCCTCAAGGTCCGCCGGGTCCTTCTCGAGGACGCCGCGAACGATGGTCTCGGCCCGGTCCTTCTGACCAGTTCTGATGTACAGGTTGACCAGCTTCAGGTGGTCGTTTCGGTTGAAGGTGCTGCGCTCAACGGAGGCCTCAAGGTCCCGCAGGACATAGATGGCCTCGCCGGCCACCAGCCGCCCGGAAAAGTCGCCGGCCTCGCCGGAAGGCGGGGTCACCATGGGGGCAGCCTCCAGGACCTCAGCCTTGGGCTGGGCCTCGGCAAAGGGATCGGCGGGCAGAGGGGCCTCCTCAGCAGGGGTCTGGGCCCCCGCCTGGGCCGTAGTCTCGTCAGTCATGGCCACACCGTCCACGGCGGGCTCGCGCTGCTGGGCCGAGGAGCAGGAGAAGGCCAGACCGCTGACCAGCAGAGATGCAAGTGCCAGCTTTTTCATTTCTGCACCTCCCCGCCCAGACCCAGCACAGGCGACATCAGGGGCTCTTCCAGGTACATGCGCTTCTCTTCTTTGAACAGCGGGTACTCCAGCCGATCATCCGGGTACTGATTCAGTTCGACCAGGATGCGGTTGGTCCATTCGTTGGTGATGCCAAGCCTGCGGGCGTTGTTGATGGCTTCCTTCCAGACCTTTCGGGCCATGTCCTCGAACTGGGTCGAGAAGTCGCCGATACGCTGGGTGTAGAGATCCTCGGCCTCGGGGTCCAGGCCCGGCGGTGGGGGTAGCGCGGTGAGGACTTCAGTCAGGTGCTTCCAGAGCTTGCCCTCCCGGAACTTGGCCGCCACGGACCAGCCATAGGCCTTGTACTTGCTGTGGATGTCGTTCATCTCAACAGCCAGGGTCTTGAGCTGCTCAATCATGTCCTTCATCTGGTCCATCTGGACCTTGGAGCGCTTGTCCGTGATCTTCCTGGCCATGAAGCTGTTGTACTTGGCGTCCAGCAGCCAGAAGGAGGACTCGGCGGCCTTGGCAGCCTCAGTGGATTCGGGCTGCATACCCGACTCCACGAACAGCGCCACGATGGCCTGGAAGTGCCCCTCGGCCTCCTTGGCCTTGCCGCTCTCGTGGGCGACGCGGCCCAGCTTCAGGTGGGCCTCCATGATGCGGGCGCTTTGATCCTTCTTGCCGGCGTAGCGCTTGATGAAGTCGCGGTTGGCCTTGTCGGAGGCCTCGGCCTTGCCGCCCTTCTCGTAGAGCTTGGCCAACTGGAAGCGGATGGCGGGCTCTTTGGTGTCGCCGGCAAACTCGCCCAGGTAACGCTCCAGGGTGGAGGCGGCGCCCAGATAGTCCTGGTCGTTCTCCTGGAGGCTGGCGGCCTCCAGCAGGGCCTCCTTGGTGAACTTCGACTTGGGGTAGTCCCGGGTGAGCTGGTCGTAGGTCTTCACAGAACGCTGGAAGTCAAAGAACAGCTTGTAGTTGCGGGCCAGGAAGTACATGGCGTTCTCGCGCTCCTTGGAGGTGTCGAAGCGCTTCTCCTGGACGATGCGGCGGTAGAGGTTGGCGGCCTTCTCGTAGAGCTTGACCGTCTCAAAGGCCTGAGCCGCGCCGATGAGGGCGAGGTCGGCCTGCCGGTAGTCCGGGTTCTCGTCCACGATCTGTTCAAGCTCGAGGGCAGCCTTGGAGTAAAGCTCCCGAGCCTCGGCGTCCTTGTTGCCCTCCTTCAGGGCAGCCTCAGCCTGGCGCAGCAACTCGGCGGCGCGCTGGAAACGGGCGGTGTAGCGGGCGTCCTTGATCTGGCCCAGGAGGTCTTCCAGGTCCCTCGGATCACCCTTGCCCTCCTGGCGCATCTTGATGGACAGCTCTTCCAGCTTGTCGAGGTCGTTCTCGACCCGGTACATGCGGGCCAGATCGGCATAGCAGTAGGTGCTGAGCAGATCATCCGAGCCGTACTTCTCCAGGATGGCGGTGAGGCGGGTCCGGGACTCTTCGAAGTGCCCGTAGCGGTAGTAGACGCGGGAGATCAGGTAGGCCAAGCGGCCCACGAACTCCGGGTCCGTGTCGTTCTTGAGGCCCATGGACAGGTACAGCCCGGCTTCATTCAGCCAGGCCTGGACCACGGGGGGGATCTCGGAGGCCAGGACCTGCACCTTGGCGGTGGGATCCTTCTGGTCCCGCTCGCCCACCTGGGCCAGGAGCTTGTGGGCGGAGGTGTCAAAGAGGTCCGGGGGCAGGTTGGCGGCCCCAACGGAGGCTTCCTTCATGACCTGCTTGTCCCGGGCCACGATGGAGTTGAAGGCGGCCCGCTCAACGAAGGGGTTCTCGGCCCGCTTGTCATCCCGGACGGCCTGGTACTCGGCGGCGGCCAGATCGAACTGGGAGGTGCCGAACATGTAAGCCTGAGCAAGCTGCATCCGGGTTTCAAGGAAGCTCTTGCTCTCGGGGAATTCGTCCAGGTAGCTGGCCCAGGCCTCAATGGCCTGACGGTAATGGGGCACCGCCGCCTCGGGACCCTGGGTCTCCTTCACATCGAGGGCCTTGTTGTACAACAGGGCCGCCCGCTCAATGATGGCGATCTCCAGCTTCTCGCGGGCCTTGGCCATGACGGAGGCGTTGTGTTCGTGGGTGCGATACCATTCGCTGCCCTTGCCATAGGTGCGACGGAAGACATCTCGTTCGTTCTGGGCCATCTCGGCGAAGACGGCCCGGCGTTCCATGAGGCCCTCTTCACTAAGATAGATGTAGGCGCCAATGACCTTGTCGTGGAGTTCCGGGTTCTCTTCGTCCAGGGGATACCTGCGCAGGTACTCCTTGACGGCCGCGGCGGCCATCTCCCAGTGGCGGGCATCCTGGATGTCGTAGAGGGTCTTGGCGAAGATCCGCAGCACGGGCTTCTCGTAGGGACGATCGCGCTTGAGGACCTCGAAGGCCCGCTCGACGCCGTAGTCGGGGTCGGTGATGCCGTCGCCATCCCAGTCTTCGTCCACCAGGGAGTTGGCCAGGGTCTCCTGGGCCTCTTCCACCAGGGCCTTCTTCTTGGCCGCGCCCTCTTCGCCCTTTTCGTAGTAGTCCAGCAGGCGGATGAAGGAGGAGATGGATTGCTTGTAGCGGAAGGTCTGCAGGGAGGACCAGCCAAGCCGGTAGAGGGCGTTCTCGAAGTAGGGGGTCTCCTCGCCGAACTCCATCACCTTCTCGTAGGCCGTCACGGCCTCGGCGAAGCGGGACATGGAGTACTGGTTCTCGCCCAGCAGCATCCAGGCACCGATGGCGTACTGGCTGTCCGGGTGATCCTTGAGCATCTGGGTGAGGGCGCGGTTGGACTCGTCGAATTCCAACTGGTCGCGGAGATAGAAGCCCAGCAGATAGAGGGCCATGTCGCGGTAGCGATAGTCCCTGAAGTCGCCCACCATGCGCCAGAAGACGGCCACCGAGCGGCTGTAGTCGGCGGTGGCTTCCCGGGGCGGGCTGGGGCGCAAGCCCCGGAGGTACTCGGCCATGAACTGGTCGTAGTTGCGGCGATCCACAGAATAGAGGTAGTCGGAGTGCTCGCGGTAGAGCTCGGCCAGACGGAAGGTCACATCCGCCACCAGGGTCCGGTACTGGGGATCGCCCTTGTAGCGGTCGTAGCGCAGGATGAAGCTTTCGAAGGCGGCGATGGCCTCCTTGCGGCGCTCGGCTTCTTTCTCTTCGATGGCGTCGTAGCGTTCCTGGAAGCGGTCGTTGATGCCGTCGATCCGGTCCTGGATCTGGGAGGCCATGAAATCGGCCACATCTTTCATGTAGCCCCGCCCTTCGGCGGCGTAGATCTTGGACATCTCCTCCACGATCAGGGCGGCCTCTGCCTCGGCGGAGATGGCAGCGGGGGCCTCAGGGGTTGCCACGGCGGGGGCCTCGGGGGTTGCCACGGCGGCGGCCTCAGGGGCGGCCACGGCGGGAGCCACGGGGGCGGCCTCCTGGGCCCAGGACTGGCCAGCGGGAAGAATGGCGAGGATGGCAGTCAGCGCCAAGCGGAGTAGGTCTCGGGTGAACATTTACTCCACCTCCTCTTGGACGGACTTGAGCTCTTGGCGAAGCACCATGAGAGTGCCGCCCTGCTCTTCGGCCAGGGTCTCGCGCTCTTCGGTGCGATCCTGCTTGCGTTGCCAGGCGATATCCACGAGGCCCAGATCAGCCTCCAGGACCACCCGACCAAGGCGCTCGTTGGCGGCCAGGAACATGGGCGTCGCCAGGGACTTGGCCAGGGCCAGGGCCCGCTCCTGGATGCCCACCGAAGCCCGGCGGTTCTCCACAAGGTTCTTTTCTTCTTCCACCACTACCTGACGGTAGTACTTGGCCTTGGCTTCGGCCCGTTCGTCTATGGTCTTGCGGACCTCGCTGAGTTCAATAAGCAAGGTGATGATGTGCTGCTGGGTGCGGACATACTCGACGGCCTTGGGTTCGTTCTGCTGTCCCTTGGCCTGGAGCGCCTTGAGGAGGAGCGCGGACTGTTGTTGGAGGGTGCCCCACATGTCCGCCCGGGCATTGGCCTCGCCGCCTTGGTCCTGGCCCACGGCGCCGCCAACGATCATCTCTTTTTGGACCTCCATCTTGGACCGAATCAGGTCGTCGTAGAGGGCCGCCAGGTCCTTGGTGGTGAGCTCGAGTTCGGCGCGGATGCCCTCTTCATCATTGATCTTCAGGTTGTGGGAGCCCTTGTACTTGACCTCCCGCAGGACCCGGTGCATGGCATCAATCTGGCTTTTGAACTGCTGAAGGCGAAGAGACTGATCGTCCAGGTCCCGCTCAATGGCCCGGAGGTTGTCCAGCACCACCTTGTTGCGGTGGCGGAACTGGGCCACGGTCCTGGGAGAGGCCTCGAGTTTGCGCTCCAGCCCCTGACGAAGCTGGTCCAGCTTGCGAAGCTCTTGGGCCTCCGGCGAGGCCTCCGCCAGATCGTAGGCCTTGCGGTGCTGATCCAGGTTGGCCTGGTAGAGAACCATGAGACTGTTTTCGTACTCAATGGAGGAGACCCAGGCATTGGAGAGGGCCAGGAAGAGGTTCCGGGGTTCCTGCTGATTGAGGGCCGCCTTGAGCTTGAAGAGGGAGTCTTCACTCTCGAACATGTCGGCCTTCTGCTGGGAGATGTCCGACAGGAGGTTCACGGCCCGACCAAGCTGTTTGTCGTCCCGGACCCAATCGGCCGCTTCGTCGGATAGCATCTGGCGCTTCAGCAGGGGGTTCTCGGCGCTCTCCACGAGGGAGTCGAACCATTGCTCGACCCGGGCGGGATCGCGGGTGAATTCCCAGAGCTCGGCGGCCAGGGGGGCAAACCTGTCCACCACCGCCTGATAGGATTCCCGAGCGTAGTTGGACACGCCCATGAGGAAGTTGATGCGACCCCGCAGGACCGTCGTCTCGATGGACATCTGGCTGCCCAGATCGGAGGAGGCGGAGAGGATCTCCAGGGCTTCCAGGGCCTTGGCATAGGAGGCCCGCTGCTTCTCCGGGGTGTCGCCGAAGGAGGCGGCCTTGAGGTGCAGGTGGGTGGTCTCGTAGAGGGCCTTCCTGAAGGCCAGGGACTGGCGGGGAATCCGCTGGTAGTAATCCACCGCCTGGGAGAGGTCACCGACCTCGTAGGAGAGGCGGGCCACGGACAGGTCGGCCAGTTCAATGATGGCCTCGTCCTTCACCGAGTGGCCCCTTTCGGAGATGTCTTTGAAGGCAGCGATGGCCTCGTCGTTGCGGCCCTGGGCGGTGAGGATGACGGCCTGGATGTAGCGGGCCCGGAAGTAGAACTCCGAGTCCGGTCCCACGCCCTCCAGGACGGTTCGGGAGCCCTGAAGGTTGCCGATGAGAAATTCGGCGCGACCCTGGGCATAACGGAGTTTGTCGCCACCCGTGGCGGCCAGCGCCCGGGCCTTGGCGGCATAGGCGGCCAGGTCCTCGGTGCGATTCATTTCCTCAGCGATGTCCACCAAGTGGATCATGGCGTCGCCCAGGTATTGGGGCGAATTGAGGAGGGCCTCGAAGTAGCCCTTGGCGCCATCGAAGTTCCGCTGGTTGTAGAGGGCCGTTCCAAGCAGGAGTTGGCACTCTGGCCAGCGGGGATCGGCGCGGAAGGCCGGGTTCTCCACGAGGCTGAACAGCAGATTGGAGGCCTCGTCCCAACGCTTCATGTCCATGGACACGCGGGCGTCCAGGTAGCGGGCATCGACATCGAATTCGAAGCCCTCAACACGGACCGCCTGAACCCGTTGTTTGAGGTCGGCAATCTGGCCTGCCGTGTCTTCCACATCTTCGCGAATCGATTTGCCTTCAAAGGCCCAGACGGGGCCCGGCCACAAACCGATCAGCGCTGCGAGGATTGCGCAAAGCTTGGTTTTCATGATTATTCCCCGTCATCACTCGTTGCCGGAGGTCAGACTGGTGATGTTTTCCTTGTTGAAGGGCAGTTGGGTCACCTTGAAACGGATGGCGGGCCTCTCTTCCAGGCTGTAGGTGATGCCGCCCTTCTCGTAGCCCACGGCGTCGAGCTTCAGGATGCGACCCCGGCTGGCGTAGAAGGTGTACTTGGAGGTGATCTTGAAGCGGTAGCCCTTCAGGTAGCTGAAGACCTGGCCGGTGCCGTTGTAGACCATCTCCACGGAGAGGTTGTGGTTGCCGGGAACCACATTGCCGCGGAAGACCTCAATCTTGCGGTGCTTGTCCAGGAAGCCGTCCCGGTTCTGCTTGTAGAACAGCTTCTTGCCGTCCATGTAGTAGAGGACATGGTCCAGGGAGAAGGCGCCGCCCATGTCGTTCTTGTGGGTGATGACGGCCCAGGCCTCGGCGACCACATTGGAGAGGATCCGCTCCCGGAGGAGGTTCAGACGGACCTTCGTCTTGTAGACGCGCTCCTTGAGGCCCACGACCTCTTCCTGCATCTCGCGGATGCGCTCGTTGAACTTGCCGCCCACCGCCGCGGACTCCTGGGCGTTCACCGTGGGGTCCACCGGCTTGGACTCCTGGGCGTGGGCCCTGGGGGCCAGGAAGAGGAGGGACGCTGCCAGACTCAGGAAAACAAGGTTTCGGCTCATGTTCTCACCTGTCTTTTCAGTCAAGGAAGGCCCGGACATATATGCCCGGACGGGGGTACAAAAACACCATCAGATACCTTCCGAGCTTATATCAGAGGCCCCGGAGGCAGTCAAACTAATATCTGGGGGGAGAAAGGGGCCGAGAATCAGCCCCGGCGGAGGAACAAAATGAGCGCATCAAGCTGCTGGTTCCAGAACTTGGCACCGCCCTCGGTGCTTTCCTTGGACTTGAACTCTTCGCGGGCCTCTTCGAGCTTCTTGATGAACTCGCCTTCGCCCTTGCCGACGCGCTCCATGCCAAGCAGCATGGCCCGGCGGAAGTCGTCGTAGTCGGGGTTGTATTCAAGGCCCTTGTAGGTGTCCAGCAGGAGCATGGCCAGTTCCGTCTTCCGCTCGCCGGTGGGGTTGCTGGTGGAGAGCTTGAGGGCGGCCTTGGTGCGGGCCTGGAAGACATAGAACTTGTCGGTGATCTTGGAGGGGTCGAACTCGGCGTCGTTGTCCTTGTTGACCACGCGCTGGCCCTTGAAGGCGGCGACCCAGTTTTCGTAGCTGGTGCCACAGGCGCTGATCAGCTTGACCATCAGCTCCATGTCTTCCTTCTTGAGGCGGTCCAGGATGGCATCGGCGCCTTCGGTCTCGGCGAAGATCTCGTCGAAGTCGGCTTCGAAGATGCGATCGAAGAGCTCCAGGCCGGAGGCATCCATGGAGAAGGCCAGGGGCAGCATGAAGTTGATCACAAAGTCGGCCTGGGTGGCGGTGCCGGGCATGGCAGCCAGGTCCTCATTGCCCTCAATGGCGTTGGCCTCTTCCTTCTTGACCTTGGCGGCCTCGGCGGCGTTGTCGGCCTCGTTCTCTTCGCTGGCTTCCTCTTCAAAGATGACGGCGAAGAGGGTGTCCATGGCCTCCGGGGTCTGTTTGAAAGCCAGGGCCAGGGCCAGGTCCAGGCGGGCCTCCACGGGGGTCTGCTGATCCCGCATGGCGCGCAGGGCGATGGCGTAGAACTCAGGGCCCGAGCCCACGGACATGATGGTGGCCTGCTCGAACTTGATGCGGTTGGTCTGGGTGATGGTCCAGTCCTCAACCAGGGCCTGGGAGAGGCCGGCGGGCTGCACCATGGGGCGGACCATGTCCTTGAGGAGTGGCAGGGCGGCGCGCTCGTCCCGGAGGCGGGAGAGCACCAGGGGGATGCGGTCACCCCGGCGCCAGCGCCAGTCAGAGATGCCGTTGGGGATGGCGAATTCTTCCATGTAGCGGACCCGCTCGTCGCCGGGTTCGGCGGCCACGATGTCCACCAGGAAGGGCACCGCGGGGGTGCCGACCTTGAGGAGAGCCTCAATGGCGTTGGGGACGATGTTCTCGCCGCTCTTGGAGACCACAAAGAGGCCCTTCACCAGGGCCTTGATGGCCTCCGGGGTCTTGGCCCGCAGCTTGCCCAGGGAGTCCGCCGCCATGCGGTTCACTTCGATGTAGTCGGGGACATCGTGGACGGTGGAGAGGAGCTGGACGAACATGGCCTCTTCGGCGGGCTCGGGGTCCGTCTGGGTGATCACCGTCAGGGCGTTCCGGTAGGCCTCAATGAACTGGGGCGCGGGCCGGGCCAGATCCTCCTGGACCATGGTCACCAGGTCAGCGCGGAGATCTTTCATCTCCCAGTCCGTCACCGCGGAGGCTGCCAGAACGGCGGTCTCGGGGGTCTTGAGGGCCTTGACCAGGATCTTCTTGTAGAGAGGCTTCTTGGCCTCGAACTTCTCGACCTCGGCCTTGAAGCGCTGGTCGGAGGTGGGCGGATTCCAGAGATCCAGCACCAGCCTGAGCACCTCCACATTCCGTGTACCCTTGTCGGCGTCCAGCATTTCGGACAGGGGCTCCAGGGCGTCCTGGCAGCGGTACTCGCGGATGTTCTTGAAGACGCTGAAAGGGTTCTGCCCGCCCAGCATGGCGACATACTTGGCGCACTCGCTCTGCTCACCGTGGGTGCAAGAGACGGACAGCGCCAGGACGGCGGCCAGCGAGGCAAACAAGGGCTTCAACTTCATGGTTCCCCCCGAATGTGTTTTCACGCACGAAAATCGGCCCGAAGTATAGACTCCGATTTTTTAATGCGTCAAGAGCTTTGGCATTGTTATTGGGGGATGATCCAAAGCCAGGTCAGCTCGGGCAGGGAGGCCTCCAACTTCCAGGCCCACTCGCCCTGGTCCGGGAGGAGGGCTGGGAGGTCTATCATTTGCCCCGTTTCAGCGGAGTTGGTGACCAGGCGCGGGGCCGTGGCAAAGGGACCGGTCTGGAGGCGCAGGGTGGCGCCGCCCTGGACCAGCGAACCGTGGGGAATCATGGCGAAGGCATAGAAGGTATCGGCAGGCTGGAGGGGACTTTGAGCCTGGGGCACCGGGGTCAGCATGACCACCGCCTCGTCCCCGTAGTCCGGGAAGGTCAGCGCCGCCCCCGGGACCTCCACCTGAAGCCAGTCGGCGGTGAGGGTGAGGGCCTGGGACGCAGGGGTGGGGGGCGGGGGGGAGGCAAACTCGGGGAGGGTCAGCCGCCCCAGATCCTGGCACGCCGGGAGGCCGTAAAGATCAAGCGGCAGGGATACCCCGCCAAAAAGTCGGCCAAGGGCAGCGCCCGCGATGACCGCATTGATCTGCACATGGGAAAAGCCCGGCTCCAGGTCGGAGAAGGCGAAGGCTCCGGTCTCGTCCGTGGAGCGGGTCAGGCAGCTGGCCTGGCCACCCTCGGTCTCACCGCAAAGGAAGAGGCGCACCTCGGGGATGGGAGCGCCGGCGGGATCCAGGATGGTGCCCACCAGGCCGGGGGCGAGGCAGGCCAGGGGGACCACCTCGGGGACAAGATCGCCCCAGGTCTCAGGCGCCGAATCCTGGGCCAGGAGGTCCAGCCCAAGGACCTCAGCGCGACCATCCGTGTCCCCGCCCGAAGCTCCGCAGCGGACCAAGGAAAGGGCCAGAACAAAGATCAAGACGGTGAGTTTCATGAAGCCTCCAGGCGCAAATCATGCCTCGGCCAAAGGCAAGCCGCAAGGCCCCCGAATGTCCCCTACCAAATTCCCTTCCCCCCACGGGCTTGCTATTGATCACATCTTGGATTGGGCCCTTGGAAGTGTCTGGGTGTTGGGGTGTTTGGGGTGTTTGGGGTCCGACCGGCCGGACAGTGCCTACGGCCTTCAGTCCTTCCACCCCGACACTTCTCACCCAAACACTTCAAACTCCGACACCCCGACACCCAGCACCTATCTGTTCCCCCATGAACGGCCCCCACTGCGGTCCACTTCCGTCCTCACCGGCAAATACCTGCTTGCACTGGGCCGCCCAATGATGAAAATACCGCCGGCTGTTCTCGATGAAGGAGCTTGATCATGTGGACCGCGAAAGCCTCTAGCCGGTTTGCCTCGCTGGGTGCCTATCCCTTTGCTGAGATTGACAGGAAGGTTGGGGAGTTGAAGGCCGCCGGCGTGGCGGTGCTGGATTTCGGGGTCGGGGACCCCACCTACCCCACCCCCGAGTTCATCCGGGAGGCCACCCGCCGGGCCCTGGACCGGCACGCCACCTCGGGCTACCCGTCCTACATCGGGTCCCGGGCCTTCCGGGAGGCCATAGCGCTTTGGTTCCAGAGGCGCTTTGGCGTGAAGCTGGACCCGGACACGGAGGTCTCCTCCAGCCTGGGCTCCAAGGAGGCGGTGTTCAACTTCCCGGAGGCCGTGCTGAACCCCGGGGAGCAGGTGATCATTCCCAGCCCGGGCTACCCGCCCTACTCCACCGGCACCCTGTTTGCCGAGGGCCAGGCCCTCTACTATCCCCTGCTGGAGAGCAACGGGTTCCTGCCCGATCTGGCGGCCCTGGAGCAGCAGGATCTGTCCCGGGCCCGGATCCTGTGGGTCAACTATCCCAACTCCCCCACAGGGAAGGTCGCCACCCTGGCGGAGCTTGAGACCATCTACCGCTGGGCCTCCAGCCGGGGCCTGCTGGTGTGTTCGGACGAGGCCTACAGTGAGCTGTGGTACGACCGGCCCGCCCCCTCCATGCTGGAGGTGTCCAAGCAGGGGGTGCTGGTCTTCCAGTCCCTGTCCAAGCGCAGCGCCATGACCAATTACCGGGTGGGCTTCGTGGCCGGGGACGCGGGGGCGGTGGCCCTGTTCAAGCGGCTCAAGACCAACATCGATTCGGGTACCCCGGACTTCGTCCAGGACGCCGCCGTGGCGGCCCTGGGGGACGAGGCCCATGTGGACGAGGCCCGAGCGGCTTACCGGACCAAGCGGGACCTGCTGGTGAAGACCTTCGGGGAACTGGGGCTGCACCAGCCCGCCGCCCAGGGGGCCATCTACTTGTGGCAGAGGGCCCCGGGGGGCCTGGACGATGTGGAGTACGCCAAGCGGTTGCTGCATCCGGAGTTGGCCATCGCGGTGGTGCCGGGCAGTTGGATCTCCAAGCCCTGTGGGGCGCTGAACCCGGGCCAGGGGATGGTGCGCTGGTCCCTCACGCCGGCCCTGGAGACGGTGCAGGTGGCGGTGGAGCGGCTGAAGGAACACGCCAATCTGCTGAAGGCCTAGCCCCCTCCCTAGCGGTCGGGGTTCGGATTCGCTTACTGCGTGCGCGGCTGGGACGGACACCCCCTCCCTAGCGGTCGGGGTTCGGATCCGCTTACTGTTTCTTCTTCTTGGCGTCGGGCTTGCGGCTGTCTTTGTTGCGCTGCTTGAGGAAGCGGGTCTGCTGGTCGGTGGTCAGGGGCAGCTTGATGCGCTCACCCACCCGAAGCCGGTCCAGGTTCTTGAGTTGGCGATTGTTCTTGCGAATCTCTTCGACATCAATGCCCGCCCAGGAGGCGTAGCCGCGGATGCTCTCCCCGGGGCGGACGATGACCTCCAGGTTGCCCTCGGAGGTGTCCTCGCCCAGGCCCACATGGGTGGTGGCCTCGGGGGCGGGCTCGTCCTCCGTGCGGGGCTCGATGGTGGGGACGATGATGGCCTGCCCCACCTGGAGCATGCCCGGATCCATGTTGTTGTTCAGGCGCACCAGGAACCACATGGGGACCTGATGCTTCTTGACGATGTTCAGCAGGTTGTCCCCACGCTTGATGGTGTAGCGGCCGGAGATCTTCACCCGGTTGGCCTGGTACAGCTCCCGGGTGCGCTCCTGCCAGTACTGCTCCCGGCGCTGCTGGAAGTTCTCCAGTTCGGCCAGGCTCAAAGGAATGTAGTACTTGACCCCGAAGCCCGGGGACTTGCCGCCGTTTTGCAGCTTCAGGTCCTCGGCGGGGATGCCGCTCCACTCGGTGAACATCTCCAGGGTCTCGTCGGGCAGCACCCGGACGGTGTGGATGCGGGGCTGGAGGCGGGCCAGCTCTTCCATGTTGGGTTCGGGGATGAGCTCCTCAAGGACATCCTCTTCTCCTTTGATGAGGACGCCCTGGTGCCCAGCGGGCATGGGTTCGGGGTTCAAGGCCGACATGGAGATGGCATCCACTGTGGTGATGCGCTTGGCCTGGTCCCCCAGGCCCCCCCGGCTACAGGCGGTGGCCGCCAACACCAGCAAAGCTACCAGCCCAAGTCCGTTTCTCATGATCTCGCCTCCTGTCCAGGCACCAAGGGATGCATAACCTTCAATTCCGTACCACGGGGGAGCCAGGGTGGCAAATCCGTTGACACCCTTTTCCTGGCCAATACACTTCACGGTCAGAAGAAAAGGAGACCCCATGCGCCTCGACATAGTCCACGACTTTCCCTTCCCGGTGGAGGAGCTGGAACGGCTCATGATGCACCCCGGCCTGCCGGACCTCCTGGTGGCCCAGGTGCCCCTCTTGGTGGCGGTTCAGATCCGGGCCCTCTCCAGAGACGGAAATCGCATTGAGCGCCGGCTGTCCTACAAGCCCAAGCCCGTGATTCAGTATGTGGGCACCAAGAAGGTCGAGCCCGAATGGATGGAGTGGATCGAGGAGAGCACCTTTGACCTCAGCACCCACCGGGGCAGCTTCAAGAATGTCCCCGTCAAGCGCCGCATCGCCGAGGTCTTCGACAACCACGGGACCCTGCGGATCGAATCCACCCCCAACGGCTGCAAGCGCACCATCCTCACGGAGCTGAACATCAAGCTCTTCGTGGTGGGCAAGCTGGCCGAGCGACTGATCGCCCCCCACGCCAAGGAACTGCTGGACGCGGAGGCCGCGCTGCTGGTCAAGGCCTACCGGGAGAAGCTGCTGTAGGCGGGGGGGAATGTCGGGGTTCGGACTAGGTTGGCGTACCCAGCATGGACTCCAGCTTGCGGGTGGCTTCGCGCAGGCGGGCCTGGCACATGGGCTTGCCGATGAGGGCCATG
>CAZMEC010000061.1:0-15839 GCA_964565265.1 uncultured Myxococcales bacterium | reverse complement strand
ACGGGCATCTTCGCGGAACCCGCGGGGGCCTGCGCCACCGCCGGCATCCTCAAGTACGCCAGGAACAACGAGTTCAAGGGCGACGAGACCGTGGTCAGTCTGGTGACGGGTTCGGGGCTCAAGGACATTGACAGCCTGCTGAAGGCCGCGCCCCCAGCCATTGATGTCCCCCGGGACTATGACGGCGCCATGAAGATCCTGGACAAGCTGCTGTAAGAGACCCCGCCTAGAGCTTCACAATCCCCCGCACTCCCCTTTGAATCCCAAGCCTCCCGCAGGTGCCTGCGGGCACCTCCAGGACATAGCGGGAGGGGACCTTGATGCTGAGGGAGGCCTCGCTTTGGGTCTTGGCGTTGCGGATGGTGCCCAGCACGGTGCCGTCGTCGTCCAGGAAGATGAGGTCCAGGGAGATGAGCGTGTTCTTCATCCAGAAGGGATGCTCTTCTTTGGCTTCGAAGATGAACAGCATGCCCCGGTCAGGGG
The DNA here is from genome assembly GCA_964565265.1 of uncultured Myxococcales bacterium. GTDB lineage: Bacteria > Myxococcota_A > UBA9042 > CAIXZC01 > CAIXZC01 > CAIXZC01. The sequence continues at coordinate 15,356 of CAZMEC010000061.1, read as the reverse complement.
CCAGGCTTTCGCGAAACATCAGGCCCCGGGCGCGGTCTGCAGGGTTGCTGACCACCTCGACCTCAAACACGGCGAGGCGCTTGCCCTCGGCCTCGAAGGTGACGGTGGAGGGGGCGCGGGGGGACTCCTGGGCAGCGCCGCGGCAGCTCAACAGCAGGGGCAGCAGGACCAGGAGGGCGAAGAAAGGGCAGTTGGGAGTCATGGTGCGCTGGCCTCCTCTGAGAGGGGAAGGATGGTGCCAAGATACAGCCGCTCGGGGCGGGACAGTACTTCAATCTTGCTGTCCAGGGCGGCCCGCTCGCCGAAGGGTCGGTAGCGGCCCTCATCCATGAGGTAGCGGGGGTTGTCGCCGGGCTGGTGGAGGGCGTCGGGCTGCCCGGGGACCTGGGCCAGGCCTAGACAGTGGCCGACCTCGTGGGCCGCCGTGGAGGCCAGAAGCTGGGCCAGGGTCTGGAGGGCAAGTCCGGCGGCCTTCGCGCGGGGGGCTCCGGGGCGCAACTCGGCGGCCTGAAGGGGCTGGCCGCCCAACTCCGGGCTGAAGGGGGCAAAGAGTTCGTCGAAGGCCGGGTCCGCCAGGGCGTTGGCGCTGCTGTGGCTGGGGCTGAAGGCCAGGAAGCTATCCAGGAAGATGCCACCCCAGGGGACCTGGCCGGCCCGGCGGGCGGGGCGGGAGTAGCCCCCGAGGATCTCGTCCAGCACCCGGTTCCCCTGGTCCTTGCCGGGCGTGGCGTCCAGGCCCAGGAGGCCAAGGCCCGAGGGGTCCCGGCCCAGAAGGTCCAGGCGCAGGAAGGCAAGAAAATCCTCCGGGGGCTGGGTTCGGAACTCCACGGCGAAGCCAGCGTAGTAGGCCTGGGCCAGGGGGGCCAGCAGGTCAAGTAGTTGATCCTCGGCGGCCTCCAGGCCAAAGCGGGCCAGGGCCACCGAGAAGTCCTGCACGGGGTTCAACTGGACCACCTGAAAAGCCCCGGCGGTGGCCAAGTGGCAGGCTGCCTTGGGGCCCGCCAGGATCTGGTCCTCCCACAGCAGCAGGGCGCTGGCCTCTCCCTCGAAGGTCCCCGGGGCGCCGCCTCCTGGAAAGAACTCGGGCTCGGCGGGGATGAGCAGGGTATGCCCGTCGCCGGCCAGGCGATCCACTGGCAGATACTCGGCCCAGGACTGCCCCTGCCCCAGGGCGTCCTGCCAGACCCCATCAAGGCGCAGGAAGACATGCTCCGGGGGGGTGCCCTTGGGCAGCTCTTCCAGTTCCACCTCCCAAAGGGCCCAGCGATACACGGGGCCGGGGGCGCAGGCCCGCACCTGGGGCGGGGGTGGATCGGTCTCGGGGCGCTGGCTTGAATCCTGGCCTGGCACCAGGCAGCCGCCCAGGGGCAGGAGGGCAAGCAGCAACAGCGGCGTAGCCAGCCTCATGGGTTCTCACCCAGCCCCAGGGGGCGTTGCCTGCCAAGCCACACCTGGCTTCCCTCCCGGCGGCCCCCGAAGCCCCCCGAAAGGGTGAAATGCCCTGGGCAGTGGGGCTCCGGCGTGGGGAAGTCCAAAACCTCCACCTCCGGGCCCCGGCCCACCAATTGGGTCAAGCGCGCCAGCCCCCGGCGTCGATGCCCCAGCAGAAGCGAGGCCACCTGCCGTTGCAGCAGCAGGCGAAGGGGGCCGGCAGAGGAGGCCTCTCGCACTGGTCCAGCCAACTGGGTGGCCAGATGCTGGGCCCAGACCAGTTCGCCCAGGGCTGGATGGGCAGGTCCGGCCAGCACCGCTTCGGCAAGCCCCGGCTGATCCAGCAGGCCCAGGCGGAGGGGCCGGGCCCCCACGGCCAGGAACAGGTCCAGGGCCTGGGCGCAGCGGTCTACGGCCTCCTCCAGGGTCAGGGGCCGGAAGCGGCCGGAGGCCAGGCTGGCCGCCAGGGGGGTACCCCGGAGGACCAGACAGGGATAGAGGCGGAAGTCCTGGGGCCGAAGGGCGGCCAGGTCCCGGGCACTTTGAAGGTCGCTGGCAGCGCTGGCCCCGGGGAGCCCCGGCATGAGCTGCACCCCCAGCCGAAGCCCCGCGTCCTGAACGGCCTTGCAGGCCTCCAGCGCCTCCCGCCGACCGTGCCCCCGGCCGCTGGCTGCCAGCACGGCCTCGTCGGTGGATTGAATGCCCAGCTCCACGGTGGTCACCCCCCGGCGGGCCAGGAGTTCCAAAAGCCCCGGGCCAAGGAGCCCCGGGTGGGTGGAGATCCGCAGGGCCTGGGCCTGCCCCCGGGCCAACAGGTCCTGGGCCTGGGCAAGCAACTCCTCCAGGGTCGGGCGGGGCAGACCGGTGAAGCTGCCGCCGAAGAAGGCCAGCTCCACCCCGGCTTCGCGTTGGGCCGGGGACAGCCCCTCGATGGTGTCCTGAAACCAGCGGCCAGCCTGGGTTGGAGGCAGGGGACTGGGGGCGGCGCTGAGCCCCTGGTCGCAGAACACGCAGCGGCCAGGACAACCCAGATTGGGGAGGAAGAAGGGCAGGACTGTCATGGCTCGCCCAGGAAGGCCAGGGCAAGCCTGGCAGCATCCCTGGCAGCCTCCTTCTTGGAGGCCCCAGGGGCTTCCAGGCTGAAGTGCTCGCCGCAGGACACTCGGTAACGGAACAGGCAGAAATTCCCCGCGCCGGAGGCCTCGAGGAGTTCGTACAGAGGGGTGCCCCAGCCCCGGGCCTGGCTCAGTTCCTGAAGTCGGCTTCGGGGATCCGGTTCGCAGAGGCTGTCCAGGGGCAACTCCAGGTCCGAGCCCAGGACCCTCGCCACGAAGGCCCCCGCAGCCGCCAGGCCGGCCTCCAGATAGAAGGCCGCGATGAGGGCCTCCATGGCGTCGGCGAGGATGGAATCCCGGTGTCTGCCTCCCGCCGCCTCCTCCCCGGCCCCCAGGCGAAGGAAGGGCCCCAGGTTCAGGAGCCGGGCCCCGGCCGCGAGGCGAACCTCATTGACCAGGGCTGCCCGGGCCTTGGTGAGCCTGCCCTCCTGGGCCTCCGGGTAGCGCCGCCAAAGGGCCTCGGCGACCACCAGGTCCAGCACCGCATCGCCAAGGAATTCCAGGCGCTGGAAGTCCGCCGGGCGTTTCTTGTCTTCGTTGGAATAGGAGCCATGGGTCAGGGCCCGCTCCAGCAGCCCCTTGTCCAGGAACTCCCGACCGAGGATTTCCTCAAGGGCAGAAAAATCACTGTTCCAGTCCACACTCACCTCCAGGGCCCAAGGCGGGACGCCCGGGCAACGGCGCCGGGCCCAGCACCTTGCAGTAGAGTTCCCCACCCCGAACAGCCACGGCCTCGGTCATCAGCCAGGAGCCCCGGCGCAGGTCACCGCCGCCCTCCAGGCGACAGCGCAGGAAGTTTTCAGACAGCCCCTGATCGCCTCCGCCCTCATCCACCACGGAGACCGCCAGGATCTGGCCCACCATGGCCTCCTGGAAGGCCTTGAGTTTTCTGGCCCCCAGGGATCTCACAAGGTTGGTTCGGTGCCTCAGTTCCTGGGAGGAGATGCTGCCCTGCAGGAGGGCCGCCGGAGTCCCCGGTCGGGCCGAGAAGGAGAAGGCGTGGATCTGGGCCAGGTCCGCCGACTCCAGGAAGGCCAAGGTCTCCTCAAACAGGGCCTCGGTCTCCCCGGGGAAGCCCACTATCAGGTCCGTACCCACACTGAGCCTGGGGCCGCAGAGGCGCCTCGCGCGTTGGCTGATGGCGGTGAAGCGCTCCAGTCCCCAGGGCCTGCCCATGGCCTCAAGGATTGTCTGGGAGCCACTTTGGAGGGGCAGATGGAGGTGGGCGCAAAGGGGCCCGCCGGGGACCATGGCTGCCAGGACCTGATCCTGGTCGTCCTCCAGGGGTTCCAGGGAGCCCAGCCGGAAGCGCGCAGGCAACCCCGCCACCATGAGGCACTCCAGGAGGGTCGAGAAGGTGGACCCGGGGACCAGATCCCGGCCCCAGTGGGCGGCGTGGGTCCCCGTCAGGACCAGGTCGGCATACCCCGCCCGGCAGGCCCGGTGGGCCTCCTCCAGGATCTCGTCCAGGGGGACGCTCCGGGGAATCCCGCGGGCATCCGGCACCACGCAGTAGCTGCAGCGTTGGCTGCAACCTTCCTGGATCTTCAAAAAGTAGCGGCTCTCGCCCCGCCGAGGGCCGGGCATGGGCTGGGCGATGGTCGGGGGCTGGGGGGGCTCTTGACGGCCCAGGCTGGCCACCAGGGCATCGAGGTCCCCCAGATCCTTGACGGGGAGGGTCCGCCCGTCCATCCAGCCCAGGTCCATCCTGCCCGCCCGCACCAGGCACCCGTAGAGCAGGACCCAGGGATTGCCGGGGGCGCGCCGGGCCCGGTAGCAGGCGGCTCGGCAGTCCCGGTCGGCCCTGGCCGTCACGGTGCAACTGTTCACCAGCACCAACTCGGCCTCATCCTGGTTGTCCACCAGGACATGGCCCTGGGCCGCGAACCAGTTGCCCAGCCGGGCGCTGTCTGCCCGGTTCGTCCTGCAGCCGATGGTCTCAAGGGCCACTTTCATTTGGCGGGCCTGGGCTTCCGGTCACTGCCGCCGCATTTGTCCGTCAGCACCACGGCCAGGCCCGTGCGCCCGGCGCGGGGGCCCGTGGTGGGTGCCTCAAAGGGCTGGAGGTCCAGCTTCACGCAGGAGTCCTCCAGGGCAGCCAGGGTGGCGGCACAGCCCGAGAGGTCCTGGAGCCCCGGGGGAAGCAGCAGTTGCAGGGAGGCGCTTTGGGCGCCGGCAAGCTGCAAGTCCAGGCCCTCAAACCAGAGGGACTCGGAGCTTTCGCCGGAGGCCGAGTACTGGGCGCCGAGGCAGGCGGTCTTGCGAATCTCCCCGGGGACCTTGAAGGCGCGCATCATCAACTGGACCCCGGCGGTGATGGAGGCTCGTTCGTCGGCGGGGGTCTTGCGGTGGAGTTGGAGGCGCAGGGTCACCGCCGTAAGGGAGTCGGGCACACCGCGGAACTCCAGGCGGGTCACAGGGTCGGGCCCCCCGAAGCCCCCCGCCAACCCGGGCAGTGCCTTGACCAGATCATTGCGGGCCAGGTCCTGCACCAGGACCTCCAGACTGCCTGGCGGGGTCTGGCCACGGTTCATGGGGGAGAGGCTGAGGTGGGCGCCGACCATCCCTGAGGACTGCAGCCAGGAGCCCAGGCGAGCGAGGGCCAGTTCCTCCCAGGGGGGCGCTGCCAGGACCGACGGGGCAGGCAGGAACAACAACAGCAGCAGGGCCAACTTCCGCATGAAGACCTCCTCTGGGCGTTGGCCTGGGGCCAAACAGCCGCAGTATAGACAAGCGGGCGCGCAGGGGAAACATTGAAATGCCGGCATGGCCGTCATTTGCCCCCCGGGGAGCGGAAATGTTTTGCTTGCGCCTCTGCACGCGCTGGTCTAGCTTTTACCGTTGCGGAACAGTACCGGGACGCGCCATGAACGGACCAACAGCAGAGACCACAGCATTCATAAGGCACCTGGGACGGCGGGATCTGGTGCTGACCAGCGCCGGCCATTGCCAGCCCCAGTTCTTCCTGGCCAACCTGGCCCAGGGCGAGAGCAGCGCCGACACCAGGCTGATGAACGCCCTGACCCTCTGTTCCAATCCCTGGATGGAGAGGCGCTTTCGTCAGTTCAGCATGAACCGGGCGGACAGCCCCGGGCGGCATTACAGCTATGGCTTTGGGCCCCTCGACCATGAGACCAGACGGGCCGGGCTGACAGAGTTGGCGGCCACGGATGCACCCACCTTGGCGGATTTCTTCGGCACCGGCCGGCCCTTCTCGGTGCTGTGCCTTGGGGCGGCCTCGGTGGACAGCCTGGGCAACATCAACCTTGGGCCCTTCGTGGATATTTCCCTGGATCTGCTGGCCAAGGCCCAGGAGATCGGCGCCCGGGTCCTGGTGGAGGTGAACCGCAAGTTGCCGCGAAGTTCCGGTGAGAGTGTCTTTCGCCGGGAGTTGGTGGACGAGATCTTCGAAAGCTCCTGGGAGCCTCCCGAGTACCAAAGCCCCGCAAGAGACGCCGTGGACGAGGAGATCTGCAGACTCGCAGGTACCTTGGTGGGGGATGGGGCAACGCTGGCGGCGGGGGTCGGCAACCTGGTGGAGGGGACCCTGCTGGGCCTGGTGAACAAGAAGAACCTGGGCGTCTACACCGAGTGTTACAGCAACGCCATGGCCAAGCTGCAGGAGGCGGGAGCCATCAACAACCGGCGCAAGGGTTTCATGGAGGAAGGCTCGGTGGCCGCCTATTGCCTCGGGGACAAGGGCCTGAGCCGCTTCATTGACGGGCGCGCCGATATTCACCTGACCTCCGGTTCCTTCATCGTCGAGCCCCACAACATCCGTCGGAATCGCTCCGTCACCGCCATCTCCCAGGTGGCCCAGGCGGACCTCTCCGGGCAGGTGGCCTTCACGGGTCCAGGCAGCACCCATTGCTGGGGCATGGGCCTCATGTCCGTCATCCATCGGGCGGCCTGTGCCAGTGGCGGCGGAAGGAGCATCGTCCTGCTGAGGTCGGCCCCCAAGGGTGGGGCCCTGAGCAATATCGAGGCGGGGCTCTTCGCGGGGCATCGCGGCGTCCTCAGCCCCAGCGAGGTGGATTATCTGGTTACGGAGCACGGCATCGCCGACCTTCGCGGGGGCGGAGACCGTGACCGAGCCCTCAGCATCATTGCCGTAGCCCACCCGGATCACCGGCCGCGCCTGCTGGCACAGGCCGAGGAGGCGGGAATTGTATGACCTTTTTTTTGGGACCCTTTCCGGAGATTCAAATGCGTAGCCTGATTCTGCATCTTTCCAAAACCCTCGGAGCCCTCTGCTGCCTTGGCCTGTTTGCCTGCTCTTCGCCCCAGAAGGTGGCGGAGGTCGAGCCCCTCTTCAACCCCGCCGATCTGCCCAGCCCGCCAGCCAGCGAGGGGCTGCTGATTTCTGTGGATGGAGGCACGGGGCTGCTGCGGTTGCGGGCCGAGGGCTTTGACCAGTTGCCCTTGCAGCAGAAACTCTACGCCTATTACCTGTACCGGGCCGCCATTGCGGGGCGGGATATCAGCGTGGACCAGCGCCATCGCCACGCGCTGGAGATCCGGCGGCTGCTGGACCTGGTCCTGACCCACCAGGACAGGCTGGAGAAGATGGATCTCATCTCCATCTATCGCTTCGCCAAGCTGTTCTGGCTGAACAACGGCTACTACCATGCCCGGACGGGCCAGCGGATTCAGCCGGGCTTTGACCTGGAGGATCTGACCAGGATGATCACGGCGGCGGGGATTGCCGGGGCTGACCTTGAGGGTGTGGGCTCCAGCCTGGACCGCGTGGCCTGGTTCCTGTTCAACCCCGAGGCCGAGCCCCGCATCACCGAGAAGCGGCCCCCTGAGGGTGGGGATCTGTTGCTGGATTCCTATGACAATTTCTACGGCCCCGAGGTGTCCAGCCGGGACCTGACGGGCTTCGTGGAGAAGTATCCTGGCAATTCCTCGTTGGTGAAGGTGGATGGGGTTCTCCAGGAGCAGGTCTGGCGGGCCGGCAACTATGTGCCCGGGACCACCACCGTGACGGAGGTCGTCCGGGGCCGCAGGGTGACCCGCACGGTGAATCGTCCTGTGCCCCCCGACGCCGTGGCGCCGGGCCGCTATTCCAAGGAACTGACCCAGGTTGTGGAGTGGCTGGGCAAGGCCGCCCAGTTTGCCCCCGGGGCGGGCCAGCGGGACTATCTGCAGGCCGTCATCAAGGCCCTCCAGACGGGGGACCCCGCGGCCATGGACGAGGCCTGGAAGCTGTGGGTCAACCTGGACGCCGAGGTGGATGTGGTCCTGGGCTTCGTGGAGAGCTACCTGGACCCCAGGGGCCAGAAGGGCGAGTACGAAGGCCTGGTGATGTTCAAGGACAACCGGGTCAGCCGCATCCTCAGTGAGCTGGCCTACCTGGCCCCGGAAATGGAAGAGCGGGCCCCCTGGGCGGATGCCTACAAGAACCGCAGCGTGCGGCCCCCCCTGGCCAATGCCATGGTGGTGCTGAATGCCGTGGGCGGGGCGGGGCCCTCGGTGCCCCTGGGGATCAACCTGCCCAACTCTCCCTCCCTTCGGGAGAGGACCGGCACCAAGAGCCTGATCCTGACCAATGTGCTGGCGGCCTTGCAGCGGGAAGGCACCGAGCCCCTCCTGCGGGAGTTCACCCCCCCGGAGGAGCTGAAGACGGCCCTGAACAACAGCCTGGAGACGACCCTGGTGCTGACGGCTCTGCTTGAAGTGGTGGGGCACGGCTCGGGGCGCGTCTCCCCGGGGCTGGACAAGGATCCGTCCTGGTATCTGAAGCAGCACTACGCCGTGATTGAGGAGGCCCGGGCGCTGGCCGCCGCGGTCTATTTTGCCTCCGACGAGGCGCTGCTTCGGCAGGGCGTGGTCAGCAGCTCGGCCATTGCCGACGAGGCCATGCGGGGGCTGCTGCGGCAGGACCTCATGCAGCTTCGGCGGGTGCCCAAGGGCGAGACCAAGCTCAGCGATGCCCACATGATGGCCCAGCACCTGCTGGCCTCCCACCTGAAGGCCCATTGCAAATGCACCGCCACCGGCAAGGGCGCCGGCAAGACCTTCGTGACCGTGAAGGATCTGGGCTTGGCCCGGGCCTCCCTGGCCAAGCTGCTGGCCGAACTGCAGCGCATCAAGTCGGAGGGTGACTTCGCCGCCGCTGAGGCCCTGGTCAAGGACTACGCCCTCAGCTTCGACCCGGAACTCCGGGACGAGGTGCGGGAACGCTGCGACACCATCGGTACCCCCAGCTTCTTCGCCTTCCACACGCCGGTCCTGCGGCTGCTTGCGGACGATCAGGGGCGCGCCATTGATGTGCTCCTGGACGACACCCTGGACTTCGAAGATGTGATGCTCTCCTGGGACCTTGGCGACGCAGAGGCCACCCCGGTCAACTGACACAACCTGACGGAGTGAACCATGCAGATATCTCCAATCAAGAAGCGGTCAATCTCTGACGAGATCACGACCCAATTGCTGAGGGAGATCCTTCGGGGGGCCATCAACGCCGGGGAGAAGCTGCCGCCTGAGCGGGAGCTGGCAGTCCGGTTCCACACCAACCGCAACACCCTGCGGGAGGCCCTGCGCAACCTGGAGACCATGAACCTGGTGAGCGCCAGGCAGGGGGATGGCCTGCGGGTGCTGGACTTCCGGCGCACCGGCGAGATCAACCTCCTTCCCGTCTTCCTGCAGGCCGAGGGCGGCAGCGTGGAAGAGCGCCTGGAGCTGCTCAAGGATGTGCTGGTCTTCCGCCGCATCCTGCTGTCCCATGTGGCGGCCATGCTGGTCAAGCGGGCCACCCCCGAAGACCTGCAGGCCCTGGAACGCCTGGTAGAGAAGCAGCGGGCCCAGCTTGAAGACCCCGCCGCCATGATGGAGACCGAGCTGGAGTTGCTGAATTCCATGGTGGATTCGGTGCAGTCGCTGGCCATCCGTTGGATCTTCAACACCATGGTCAAGACCTACCGCGATGTGGCCCTCTCCCATCCGTCCCTGTGGTTCTTCACCGAAAGCTACTGCGAGAACTTCACGGCCCTCATCGCCGCCTGCCGGGAGGGCGACTCCGTCCGGGCCCGGGAGACCATGAACCGCCACCTGGGCGAATCCGACCGCCTCATCCTGGAAGCCATGGAATCCCTGCGGGACATCCTGGGCTGAGCGGCACCGACGCCACGGACGGACACCCCCTCCCTGGCGGTCGGGGTTCGGACGGGTGGTGGGGAAACGGCTGGGCCTACTCCGCGCAGCGTTCGTCGCCGGGGGGGCATTTGAAGCGCAGGTGGATGTGGTGGTGGTGCCCCTTGAGGTGCTTGAAGATGGCCGAGGCCCCCTTCCCCCTTGGGTACTGGAAGACCTTTTCTATGTAACTCTTCTTGTATTTCTTCTTCTGCAGGTACTTGACCAGGGGCTCCTGGACCTCGTAGTTGATGAAGCCCTTGTCCACCTGCTCGGTGTCCAGAAAGGTCTTGATCAGGAACCAGGTCTTCTCGGCGTCGATGTTCTTCGAGTCCGTCGGGATCATGCGCTCCACGGGCTGGAACTTCTTCAGGTGAATGTAGCCCAGGTCCACATCCCGGCCGCTTTGGTGGCTCTTGTGGGGGTCTAGCCTGCCACCCCGCCGGGAGGAGAGATTGCCCACCACCACCTCCGGGCCGTTGCGATACTTCCGGGTGTATTGGCCGATGCACTGAATGAGGTGGGTGACGGTCTCGTTGGTCCCGTACACATTGGGGCGGGTGCCGTAGGAATACCCGGGCCCCTCGGGCAGCTTCTCGCCGGCGGTCAGGCTGCCGCTGGAGGGGCGCCCCACGCTCTTGCTGTCCTCCGCGGGGCCTGCCACCAGATAGGTCAACTCCTGGCCGGGGCGGATGGTGTCGCGGCGCAGGCCGCTGAGCCGCTTGATGGTCCGGTGGTCCACACCCAGCTTCTTGCTGATGCGCTTCAGGCTGTCGCCCTTCTTCACGATGTAGGTGGCCTTGCGCTTCACCCGAATTGGCAGCACAGAGTGGATTACCAGCTTGGTGCCTGCCTTGAGGGAGCTGCGCTTGCCCAGGTTCCTTCGGTTCCATTTCCGGAGCTTGCCCTCGTCCACCCCATACAAAGCCGCCACCAACCCGGTGGTGTCGCCCTCCTGGGCCACATAAGTGTAGGTGAACTCCTTGCGGTTGCCAGCGTTGGCGGAGGGGGCCAGGGGGAGACCCAGGACCAACTCCAGCAGCAGGCTCAGGATGACCGCGAGGGCCACTGGCTTGAACGAACGCAACAGACCCACAGCCTTTCTGCCCCGGATGGGGCCGCAAGGCGCGAACATAGCCGCAGCCAACAGCAGATGTCAATTGTGCGCATTGTTTCGGTTGCGCGGGGCCGGGTGGGGCCCTAGAATCCGGCCCATGTCTGGCGATGGCAACAACCTTGGTCCTTGGCGCTGGCGGGCAGTCCTGGTGGATGGTGCCCTGGCGCTGGGGCTTTTTGCTGTGGTTGTGGGCCTGCTGCTGGCCAGTTCGGACCCCGTGGGCTACACCCGGGACGAGTCCTTCTACTTCCACCATTCGCGCGTCTATATGAACTGGTTCACGGCCCTCGGCGAAGCCAAGGACCAGGCCGCTCGGGGAAACCTGCTGAGCAACGCCGGCATTGAGAAATACTGGCGGGCCAACTGGGAGCACCCACCCCTGGCCAAGGTCCTCATCGGAGCCTCCTGGCGCTACCTGGGGCAAAAGAAACGGCCCGTCAAGGTGCCCGCCGGCAGCAGGAGCCTGGCAATCCACGACCTGGGGCCTTCCCACGGCTTCCAAGCCGGCGCCCGAGTGGCCATCCTGGCACCCCTGGCCCTGGGCCAGGACCCCGACGCGCCCCGCCTGCTGGGCTATGCCAACATCACGAAGCGCAGCCCGAACAAGGCCCGGGCCGAAGTGGACAAAAGTGGGGCCGGTGCCGCCGGGCTCCTCAAGATCTGCGCCCATCCCCCCGCGCCCCCTGCCGTGATGGGACCCTGTCAGGCAGTCGAGCAGGCTCCCAATCTGCTGCTCTCTGAGGTCCAGGCCTACCGTTTCCCGGGCATGCTGGCCTTTGGCCTCCTTTGTGTCCTGCTGTTCTTCCTGGGGCGCTGCTGGCTGGGGCGCCTTCCAGCGCTGTTTGGAACCCTGGCCTTCGCCGCCATCCCCCAGGTCTTCTTCCACGGCCACCTGGCCTGCTTCGATGTCCCCATCACGGCCCTGAACCTGGCGGTCATCCTGGCCTTCCGCCTTCAGGAACGGCGCGGCGGGCTGGCCCTGGCGCTGCTCACGGGCTGCCTCTGGGGGCTGGCCCTGCTGACCAAGAACAATGCGTTCTTCGTGCCCGTGACGCTGGGCCTCTACTTCCTGGCCTCCTGGCGTCTTCGGCCCAAGACCTGGCGCCTGGGGCCGCTGGCCCTGCCCACCATCCCGGCCTCCTTCTTTGCCATGCTGTTCCTGGGGCCGCTCCTGCTGTACCTGGGTTGGCCCCTGCTGTGGCACGACCCGGTCCGCCATTTTGGCGACTACCTGGCCTTCCACCTGAAGCACGAGCATTACCTTCAGTACTACTTCGGGCAGGTCCTCCAGGCCCCCCCCTTCCCGGTCGCCTACCCCTTTGTGCTGACGGCCCTCATGACGCCCCTTCCCACCCTCATCCTGGGACTTGCGGGCCTGGCACTCTTTTCTTTGGCGCCCCTGCGCCGGGGCCTGGTCGAGCCGGCTTTGAGGCAGCTTCCAACGGGTCAGGATCGGGTCTTCGTGCTGGTGAATGCGGCCTTCCCCATCGTCCTCATTGCCCTGCCCTCCACGCCCATCTTCGGAGGTATCAAGCACTGGCTGCTGTCCTTGGCTTTCCTGGGCTTGTTTTCGGGGCTGGCCTTCGCTGTCGCTCTGGCTGGCCTTGGCCGCGCCCTGGGCGGGAAGGCCGTGGGCGCCCTCTCGGTGACGGTGCTGGGGGTCCTGCTGGGCGCCCTGATTCTGGCCCCTGGGGTCCGCGATACTGCACGCTTTGCGCCCTTTGGGACGGCCTACTGGAACGAACTGGCGGGGGGGGTCCGGGGGGCCGCCGACTTGAAGCTCCAGCGGCAGTTCTGGTCCTACGCCTCCCGGCCCGTGCTGGAGGCCCTCAACCGCGACGCCCCGGCGGGGGCCCTGGTGGACTTCCAGGACGCCACCCCGGAGACCTGCCAGACCTACCAGAAGATGGAGTTGCTGCGCCAGGACCTGCGCTGCACCACCCGGAAGGCCGAGGCGGACTTCTATCTGTTCGATGTGGAGGAACGCTTCCGCGAGGAAGAGTTCAAGAGGACCCGGGCCCTGGGCGCCATCGGCCCCATGGCGGAGAGTTCCCTGGATGGGGTGCCCATGGTGCGCGTCTACAAACGAGGTGACAAGCGATGGCCATAAAGCTTTTCGGAGAGATGTCCAAAGAGGACTATCACGCCCTGGGTTTTCGCTGCGGACTGGAGGTGCACCAGCAGCTTCACACGGACAAGAAGCTGTTCTGCCGCTGCCCCAACAGCTCGGGCTCGGATTCCTACGACGCTGAACTGCTGCGCCACATGCGCCCCACGCTGTCGGAGCTGGGCGAGTACGACCGCACCGCCCTGATGGAGTACAAGACCCGCAAGGAGATCTTCTACCGCATCAACCGCAACACGGTTTGTACCTACGAGATGGATGACACCCCACCCTTCCCCATGAACCCCGAGGCCCTGCGCATCGCGCTGGAGATTGCCATGCTGCTGGACAGCGCCATCGTCGGGGAGCTGCACATTGCCCGCAAACAGTACCTGGATGGCAGCATTCCCACGGGGTTCCAACGCACCGCCATGGTCAGCCTGGGGGGACGCCTCAACATCGGCACCAAGCATGTGGCTGTGCGCCAGATGTCCATTGAGGAGGACTCCTGTCGCCTCTACTCGGACGAGGGCCATAATCGGGTCTTCCTGACGGACCGCCTCTCCATACCACTCATTGAGGTGGTCACCGAACCGGAGCTCTACGACCCCTGGGAGGCCAAGGTGGCGGGGGAGGCCATCCGACGGCTGACCCGGGCCACGGGGAAGGTCAAGACGGGTACGGGCTGCGCCCGCCAGGATGTGAATGTGTCGGTGGAGGGAGGCACGAGGGTGGAGATCAAGGGCGTCCACTCGCTCAAGCTGATCCCCGTGCTGTGCCACTACGAGGCCGTCCGCCAGAAGGCCCTGCTGGATATCCGCTACCTGCTGAAGTCCAAGGGACTCAAGGCCGAGGACCTGGGGGATACGGCGGCGGATGTGTCGGCGGTGGTCGAGCGCTGCACCTTCCAGCCCATACGAACGGCCCTCTCCAGGGGGCACCGGGTGATGGCCGTTCGGCTGCCCGGTTTTCAGGGGATCCTGGACCGCCCCATCGGCCCGGAGATGCCCTTCTTCTGGGAGTTTGTGGGGGTGGTGAAGGTAATTGCCTGCCTGGACCGCATGCCCAACATGATCTTCGACCAGCGGGATGACCCGCGCCTGGCGGGGCGCATCTGGGAGCGTATCTACCGGCGCCTGGATGCCTCCGAGAAGGACGCGGTGGTGCTGGTCTGGGGCGACGAGCGGGACACGGAGACTGCCATCAAGGAGATCCTGGCCCGGGCCCGGGCGGCCTTTGACGGAGTACCCCCGGAGACGCGCAAGGCGCTGCCCGACGGTCGCACGGTGTTCAATCGGGTGCTGCCCGGCCCGGAGCGCATGTACCCGGACACCGATCTGCCCCCCATGATCCTGGACGACGCCGAGTTGGCCCGCATCCGGGCGCAGCTTCCCGCCAAACCCTGGGAGGCCATGCAGGACTACCTCAACCTGGGGCTGCCGGCGGAGCATGCCCGCCGCATGTTCCTGTCGCCAAGGCGCCGGCTCTTTGACCAGCACGCGGGGGACCCGAGCGTGGACAGCCGCCTGCTGGCGAGACTGTTGTTGCAGGAGTACCCGCGCAAGCGCCGGCGGAGGGCGTCCACGCTTCGGGACACGGAGATCCAGGATCTGCTGTTCGCCTGTGCCCGGGGGAAGATCTGTCGGGAGGCCGTGCCCTACCTGCTGGCGGGGCGGCCCTCCGCGGTGGCCAGCCAGGACCTGCTGTACACCCCCGCCACCAGGCCTGAGGTGGAAGAGACCGTCAGCCGCATCCTGGACGCCGCGGATATTCACCGGGAGGACCCGGGCACTGAGTTCCGTTACTCCCTCGGGCTGGTGATGCCGGAACTGCGCGGGCGCGCCCCGGGGGCCCTGGTGGCCGAGGTTGTGCGAGCCCGCCTTGGGGAACTGGGCGCCACCGACGAAAACCTGGAGGGCTGAGCCATGACCCAGAACACCAACCAAGCAGACTACAAGGGCTACCGAGGCACCGCCCTGGAGACCCTACAAAAGTTCGGCGCCACCGTCTGGTCCGAACTCCGCGTCACCAACACCGAAGGGGTCTTCGAGGGGCTGTTGCTACCTCGAAACGAGACCGCCGGGCCGGGGCACATCGTCCTCAAGCTGCCCAACGGCTACAACATCGGGCTTGCCGTGGCCAAGGTCACGGACATCACCGTGAAGGGTCACCGGGAGGCCATCTACAAGATCCCTGAGCGGGCCTTCCCCCAGGACCCAGGCAAGCCCCGGGTCACCCTCCTGGGCACCGGCGGCACCATTGCCAGCCGCCTGGACTACCGCACCGGCGCAGTGATCCCCGCCTTCTCCCCCGGCGAGCTTTACAGTTCGGTGCCGGAGCTGGCTGACCTTTGCAACCTCAAGACCGAGAAGCTTTACGGCGTGTTCTCCGAGAACATGGGCCCGGAACAGTGGATTGGGCTGGCCAACGCCATCGGGAGGGAGATCCGCGACGG
>CAZMEC010000060.1:12577-16247 GCA_964565265.1 uncultured Myxococcales bacterium | reverse complement strand
CGTGGGGCGCCGCGTCCTTGACGCAGGTGTAGGCGTTGTCCCCGGTGGAATCGCAGACGCCGGTGTTGCATTGGTCACTCTGCCCACTGCAGTCCGGCGCGGCCCCAGCCACACACTGGCCTGCCGCGCACTTGTCGTCCACGGTGCAACCAGTTGAGTCGGCATTGCAAAGGTCGGCCTCGTGGGGCGCCGCGTCTTTGACGCAGGCGTAGGCATTGTCCCCAGTGGAATCACAGATGCCGGTGTTGCATTGGTCACTCTGCCCACTGCAATCCGGGGCGGCCCCAGCTAAGCAAACCCCGGCCGCGCACTTGTCGTCCACCGTGCAGCCAGTTGAATCGGCATTGCAAAGGTCGGCCTCGTGGGGCTCCGCATCCTTGACGCAAACAAACGCGTTGTCCCCAGTGGAATCGCAAACACCCGTGTTGCACTGGTCACTCTGCCCGCTGCAATCCGGCGCGGCCCCAGCTACGCAGACCCCGGCCTCGCAATGGTCGTCCACCGTGCAGCCGTCCAAGTCCGCCTCGCAGGGGTCGCTGTTGTCCTCCGTCACGCAGCCGACGCCCGCCGAGCAGGAGTTGTCTGTGCAGGGATTTCCGTCCTCGCAGTCCAGCGCCACCCAGCCCCCGCAGCCCCCCGCCACACAGGCCTCGCCCACGGTGCAGGGATCCCCGTCGTCGCAGGCCGCGGCGTTCGCAAGATGCAGGCACGCCGTGCCCGTCCACGAGTCGTCGGTACACCCATTGCTGTCGTCGCAATCCGGGATGGAGAAAGCCTTGATGCAGATATCGGTGTCCGCGTAGTAGTCCACCACATCTTCCCAGAACCCGCCGTCATAGCTGAAAAAGCTGGTCCCCGCTGTCGCCATCGCGCCACCGGAGTACCCGTAGATGGGGTATTCGATGGGAATCGGGTAGCCAAAGGCCGGGGTCGTGTACTCCACCACCACCGAGAACGACCGCCCCGCCTTCAAGGGAATATCCTGGTCCGCCAGCGAAATCGTGTGGTACCCAGCGACCGTCACAGTCCCCGCGGCGGTCCCCAGCAGCGTCCCGTCCCGGGGCGCGCCGGCGGTCGGATTGTCATACACGAACACCCGGTAGTCGGAGCCGTTGGACGCGAAGTAGGTGCTTACCGCCTGCAGCTTCTCGGCCGCCGCCGCGGTGAACACCACGGCCCCCCAGGCCCCGTCCACCCCATACCCCACGGCACTGGTCTGCCCAAAGGGGTCGTGCGAATACTGCCGCGCGAAGTTGGTGACAGCCTCGTCGTTCGTGAAGGCCGTGTTCGCCGTCAGGAAGTGGTCGTAATAGGAAATGTAGAAATACCCAAGTTCGCCCCAACCCTCGCCCCAACTGTTCCTGATGATGAAGGCTCCGTCCCCGGGCGGCACCGAATTGAAGTTGGTGGCCGCGAAGCCGTCGTCCCAGCCCACGATGGCCACGGCGTGATTGGCCGAGGTCACGGAGCCGCCGTAGTAGTACCCGTTGGTCCCTTCGTTGAACGCGCCGTCATCCCAATACATGGAGGTCTTGATGGCCCCAAAACCAGCCACCGCCGCCTTGAGGATGTCATTGTCCAGCGGCCCCAGCCGGTCCGGCAGGTTCAGCACCTGTTGCACATGCCCCTCCGCGCCCAGCCCCACGGGAGAGCTGTTCGAGGTGGCGCTGTAGGGGTCCACGCCCTCCCCCACCGGCCCCGTGTACCGCACCAGATAGGCGGTGGCCATCTGCGCGTTGCCGCCGTCACAGTGCCCCAGGTCGAACCCGTGGCTGTTCTTCATGTGGTTCTCGGAGAAGTCGGTGCTTGTCCCTGGCAGCAGAAACGACTCCAGCGAGGCGTAGCAACCGAAGGTCCAGCAAGAGCCGCACTCTCCCTGGTCCCGAACCGCTGGCAGGCGCCCCGTGTCCCGCAGATCGAACGCTGGCGGAAAGGCCTTCTCAATCGCCACCACCGGCCGCCGAAGGGGCAGCTTGGCATTGTGTGACAGGTCCACCGGTTCAGGGATGTAGCCCAAGGCCCGCTGGGGCCCCGCGGCCGATGTTCCAAGAATGGTCGGCGTCAACAACCGCTTGGCGAGGGAGGGGGCCAGGGGGACCCTCTTCAGCTTGGGGCCCGCGCCAGTCAGCGCCTCCCCGCGAGCCGACAACTCGCGCTCTGCCAAGGCCCCGTCTGCGCCTTCCTCAGCGCAGGCCGACAACCCCAAGGCCAACAGCAAGAACATCCCCGCGCCCAGCATCCGCTTCTTCATGGAACCCCCGCAAATATCGGATTGCCGAAGGCTAGTCATCACCCTCTCAGGTGTCAAACCAAAAGCCGCCAACGGCCGCCCGCCCCAACCTGCCGACCCGGGGGCCGCCAAGGGCCTTGCCAGTGGGGTCGGCCAGGCGCTACATTCCCCCCCATGAATCCGCTGGACTACAGCCTGCTGACCTTCGGAGTCTCCCTGCTTGCGGGGATGCTGGGGTCCGTCTTTGGCCTGGGGGGCGGCATCCTGGTCATCCCCTTCCTGACCCTGGGCCTGGGCGTCGACCTGCACCACGCCGCCGGGGCCTCCATCATCTCCATCATCGCCACCTCATCCGGGGGCGCCGTGGCCTGCCTCAAAGGGCGCCTTACCAACCTGCGGGTGGCCATGTTCCTGGAACTGGGCACGGCTGCCGGCGCCGTCGTTGGTGCCCTGGCTGCCGGAGTGCTCGGGGCCAGGCCACTGTTCATCCTGTTCAGCGGGGTGCTGGCCTTCTCGGCCTTCAGCATGTTGCGGCGCCCCTCGGAGGGCGCTTCCCTGACGGCCCGGGACCGGGTGGCCGACCACCTGGGCCTGCACGGCAGCTTCAAGGAATACCCCGACGCCCCCCTGCGCGAGTACCGCGTCAAGGGCAGCCTCACGGGGCTGGGCGTCATGGGGGTTGCGGGGGTCATCAGCGGTCTGCTGGGCGTGGGCTCGGGCACCATCAAGGTCCTGGGCATGGACCTGGCCATGGGCCTGCCCTTCAAGGTCTCCTCCGCCACCAGCAGCTTCATGATCGGCGTCACCGCCGCGGCCAGCGCCAGCGTCTACTTCTTCCGGGGAGACATCCTGCCCATGGTGGCGGCCCCCGTGGCCCTGGGCGTCATCCTGGGGACCCGCCTGGGCGTGAAGATCCTGCGCCGGGGCCGCACCCCGCTGCTGCGCAACGCCTTTGTGGGCCTTCTGCTCCTGGTGGCCATCCAGATGTTGTGGAAGGGGGTGACCTCGTGAAGGCCTTCGAGGAGAAGCTCATCCTGCTGCTGCGGCTTGGGGTCTGGACCTCCTTTGCCCTGCTGGCCCTGGGACTGCTGCGCCTGGCCCTGACTCAAGCCCCGGGCCACCCGGCGGAGGGTCTGGAGGCCTGGTACTCCGCCGCCCGCATCCTGCCCCTGCCGGAGCTGCCCAGCGCCCTGCTGACCCTGGACGGCAGTGCACTCCTCAACCTGGGCCTCCTTGCCCTGATCCTGACGCCCTTCCTCCGGGTCCTCCTGGCCACCCTCAACTTCGCCGCCCGCCGCGAGTGGGCCTTCGCCGCAATCACAGGAACCGTCCTGGCAATCCTGACCCTAAGCACAGTGGTGAGCTGACCCAAATGTCCCCTTCATCTTTTCCTTCCCCCGTCCCCGGGGGAAGGTGCCCCGAAGGGGCGGATGAGGGGGA
>CAZMEC010000060.1:0-12477 GCA_964565265.1 uncultured Myxococcales bacterium | reverse complement strand
CCGCTTTTCCTTCCCCCGTCCCCGGGGGAAGGTGCCCCGAAGGGGCGGATGAGGGGGATGGAAACCACCGCTTTTCCTTCCCCCGTCCCCGGGGGAAGGTGCCCCGAAGGGGCGGATGAGGGTGCCAATGGACCACCTCCGCAATGACCCCGAGCATGGGTGTTGAAGTGTCGGAGTGTTGGGGTGTCGGAGTGTTGTGGTGTTGGGGTGTCACTCCCTGGAAGGTGCTGGTTGTGGTGCTGGTTGTGGTGTCCGGCCGGACCATCACCATCACCATCACCATCACTATCACCACCACCATCACCCATGCGCTTGCTGCGCTCTGCGACCTGCGCGACTCTTAATCGGCAGTCACTCACCCGCTGGTCTCGATCAGTCCGGTCATCTTTGGATGAGATGCGATTGCCTTAGCGTAGCGACGACTACAAATCAGGACCGTCCCCGAAGGACGCTTCAGGTTGGATCTCCACCGCACAGGCCTTGCAGGGGGCAACGGTCGCAGGCTGGCTTGTTGCTGCAAAATCCCAGCATCCCCAGGCGGGTGATGGCGAAGTCGTATTTCACTGGGTCTTTGGGGTCCAGCAGGCGGAAGTTGGCGGTGATCTCCCGGGAGGCCTTCAGGTCGGCGTTGCGGCGCTTGCAGAACCCCAGCCGGGTGCAGATGCGGTGCACATGGACATCCACGGGCATCAGCAGGCGGGCCTTGTCCAGCCCCGTCCACAGCCCCAGGTCCACCTCGTCCTTGCGCACCAGCCAGCGCAGGGCCAGGTGCAGCCGTTTGCAGGCCCCGCCCTTGGCCAGGTCCGGCAACAGGCAGTCCCCGGCGCCGGGCCGCAGGGTCCCCGCCGGGTGGCCCTCGCGCCCCAGCCGCAGCAACAGGTTGCGAAAGGCCGTCAGGGCCTCCAGATAGTCCTCGTCGCCGGGCCTCACGCCCTCCAGGAAGGCCGCCTCCAGGCCGCCCCGCGCCCTCACCGCCAGCAACCCAGACAGCAGCACCGTCACATCCTGGCCGTCGGCCCAACGATGCTTGAACGCCGCCAGCGCCGGCAGCAGCCTGCCCGGCTCGGGCCGGTCCCACAGCAGGCTCTCCCCCGCAGCCCCCAGGACCTTGGCAATGCTGC
Source organism: uncultured Myxococcales bacterium (assembly GCA_964565265.1). Lineage (GTDB taxonomy): Bacteria > Myxococcota_A > UBA9042 > CAIXZC01 > CAIXZC01 > CAIXZC01. The sequence goes on along the minus strand of CAZMEC010000060.1, from coordinate 11,356 downwards.
CCTTGATCTGGGCCACGCCGCCAAAGGCCAGACAGGACGCCAGAAAGGCCAACAGCTCTTGCTGCGCCGGGTCCGCCGTCTGGTGCAGGAACCACACCGGGTCCGTGGCCCACAGGCGCTCCGTGTCGTTCTCCGCCACCAGCCGGTCCATGGCCACCCGCCAGGCCGCCACATCTTCACTTCTTCTCATGGCGCCCCCGGATCAACTCGGCGCGCCGCTGCCGACGCCACTCCATCATCTCGCGGATCTTCTTCTCGTAGCCCATGGTCCCGGGGCGGTAGGCCTCCCGCTGGGGCAGCTCCGGAGGCAGGAAGTCCTGGTCCACCACGGCCCCCGGGAAGTCGTGGGGGTACAGGTAGCCCTCGCCCATGCCGAAGTCCTTCATCAGCTTGGTGGGCGCGTTGCGCAGGTGCATGGGCACCGCCACCTGGGGCGCGCCCTCGGCCAAGGCCTCCATCTCGTGCAGCGCCACATAGGACGCGTTGCTCTTGGGCGCCGTGGCCAGGTAGGTGACGCCCTGGGCCAGATTGATGTTGCACTCCGGCGGCCCTATGAAGCGCACCGCATCGTAGACCGCCACCGCCATGGTCAGCGCCTGGGGGTCCGCGTTGCTCACATCCTCCGACGCGAAGATCAACATGCGCCGCGCCACGAACAGCGGGTCCTCCCCACCCTTCAGGATGCGCGTCATCCAGTACAGCGCCGCGTCCGGGTCCGACCCGCGCAGGCTCTTGATGAAGGCCGAGATGAGGTCGTAGTGCTGGTCCCCCGACTTGTCGTAGATGAAGGGATTCTCCGCCAGCAGCCGGGCCAGCTCCTGCTGGGCCTCCTCCTCGGGGGGGTCCCGGTCGGGGAAGATGAAGGCAAGCTGCTCCAGCACATTCAGGGCCCGCCTCGCATCCCCGCTGATGACCCCGGCGATGCGCCCCAAGACGGCCTCAGGAAAGGCCCGCCCCAGGCCCCGCGGCGCAGGCTCGGCACAGGCCCGCTGCAAGACCCGCAGCAGGTCCGCCCTGTCCAAAGCCCGCGTCCGCAGCACCGTCATCCGCGACAGCAGCGCCTTGTTGACTTCAAACGAGGGGTTCTCCGTGGTGGCCCCCACCAGCACCACATCGCCCGACTCCACGAAGGGCAGGAAGGCGTCCTGCTGCCCCTTGTGGTAGCGATGGATCTCGTCCACGAACAGCACCGTCATGGTGCCCCGGCGCCGCTCCAGCGAGGCCTGCTCCATGATCTCCCGCAGTTCCTTGACGCCCACCAGCACCGCCGACACCGCCACGAAGCGCCCCTTCACCGCCGAGGCCAGCATCCGCGCCACGGTGGTCTTGCCACTCCCCGGCGGCCCCCACAACAACACCGACGGCAGCGGCGCCCCCCGAAAGACCCGGTCCAGAAAGGCCCCCGGCGCGCAAAGCTCGGGCTGCCCTTCAAGCTCCGCCGGCACCAAGGGGCGCAGACGCTCCGCCAGGGGTTGAGCCAGGGGAGTCGAGGGGGGATTGGAGGCTGGACCGAAGAGTTCGCCCATGGGGGCCTCAGACATTGAACAGGAAGTTGATGATGTCGCCGTCCTTCACCACATAGGACTTGCCCTCCGTGCGGAAGGTGCCGCTGCGCTTGGCGGCGGCCATGGACCCGGCGGCGATGAAGTCGTCGTAGCCCACCACCTCGGCCCGGATGAAGCCCCGTTCAATGTCGGTGTGGACCTTCCCTGCGGCCCGGGGGGCGAGGCTGCCGGAGGCCACCGGCCAGGCCCGCACCTCGTCGGGGCCCACGGTCAGGAAGGAAATCAAGTTCAGGGCCGCGAAGATGCCCTTCACCAGCCGATGGGAGGCGGGCTCGCCCATGCCCAGTTCCTTCAGGAAGCCAAGCTGCTCCTCCGGGGACAGGGTCGCCACCTCGGCCTCCAGAGAGGCGCACAGCAGCAGCGGGTTGGCACCGCCCTGACGCAGCTTGGCCTCGGTGGCGGCGTAGTCTGCGGGGGGGAAGCTCTCGGGGAGGTTCACGACGGTGATCAGCTTCTTGAGGGTCAGGAAGGAGAAGACCTCCAGGCCCTCCAGTTCGACATCGCTGAAGGCCAGGGTTGACAGGGGCTGGCCCGCGTCCAGGGTGGCGTGCAGCTTCTCAAACAAATCCCGCTCCACGCCCTTGGTGCCGGTCTTTTGAAGCCCGGACAGGCGCTTGTCCACGACCATCAGGTCGCACAGGGCCATCTCCGAGGCCGTCCGAATCAGCTCCTGGCGCACCAACTCCACGGGGTCGCCGGGCTTGTCAAACACGCCCACGACCTGCACCAGCACATCGTTGTTGCGCACGGTCTGCAAGGTCTTGGCAAGCTCTGCCCCGGGCTGGTCCTCAAAGGACAGCTCCACGGTGGCGTAGGTGGTCTTCTTGGGATTGAAGATGCCCGACAGGGCCAACACCCGACCGTCCGGCACGGGCACGACGACGGTGGTCTTCTTGCCGGGGCTCGGGGGGACGACCTTGCCACCCTGCATGGCGGTCATCAGGGTCTTGCGTCCGCTACCATTGGTTCCAAACAGCGCAACCTTCATGGATTCAACTCCGGTTGGGGGTGTCAGAAGGCCGGGCCTTCGCTGCGCGTATAAAACCCCAGCGCGCGCTTTCCGTCAAGACAAGACCCGGGTCCGGCGGTATAGTGGCGCCCCTCGAAGGAGGCTCACATGAAAAAGGTAGAAGTAGTCAAGAACCCTTCCAAGGAACTGCTGGACTCGTTGGGCGTGCGCCAGTGGCCCATCTGGACCAAAGAGGTCTCAGAGTTTCCCTGGTTCTACGACAGCCGCGAGGTCTGCCTCTTCCTGGAGGGCGAGGTGGTGGTGGTCTGCGACAACGGTGACACCGTCAGCTTCGGAAAGGGCGATCTGGTCACCTTCCCCGAAGGCCTGGGATGCACCTGGAAGGTCAAGCAACCTGTGAAGAAGCACTACCAGTTCGACTGACAGGTCCTGACCCCTCATTCCCACTGATAGGTCCTGACCCCTCATTCCCAGCCGCGCACGCAGTAAGCGGATCTGGGCCTCGAGGCCTGGTCAGCTCCGCCCCGCCCGCAGCTTCAGCCTGGCGCGCTCCTGAATCCGCTGCAGTTCGTCCTTCGAGCAGCCCAGGATCTCCTGGACCTCGTCGGCCTTCAGCGTGTCCAGGCGGTCGATGACATCCAAGGCGCAGCTATGCTTCAGGTCCGCCAGTTTTTTCCCCGGATGCCTGGGCTTCAGCTCCCCGGTCTTGGCATCTTCCCGCAGGAACAGGTTGTGGCTGCACGAGACATGATGGCAAGGCCGAGCCACGCCGGCGCACTCAGCCCGGCAGGTGGGACGGGCGCCCCTGGTCGCCACGGTGATCCTGGTCTGAGGCTTCTCCGGCGCCAGGAAGGGAAGGCCTGGACCCTCCACCCGGTCCGTATCCAGCAGGATTCGCGGCCCGGATCTGCGCTTCACAGGCGGTGGCGCCTGTCTTTGTTGTTCTTGCCGTTTCTCGGTATCAAGCATGCTGCACCCCCACGGAGACGGTATTCCGCCCCCGTTTATGCACCGCCAACCCCGAGTGTCAAAAATCCCGTCGTAAGCCGGACCCACTGAAGGTAGAATCCCGCCCAACCTCCACCCGGGAGTTCCAAATGACCAATCCCAACCGCTTCCCCTGCTGGCCGCCCTTGGCCCTCGCACTCTGCCTTTGCCTCGCCACCCTTGGCTGCGGCGGGGGCGAGGCTTCGGGCCAGGCGGACTGCGAGCCGGGCCAGCGCCAATGCGGCGACCTGGTGACCCAGGCCTTGCTATGCTCGGAGGACGGCGTCTGGATCCCCGAGGCCTGCCCCCAGGGACAGGTCTGCGGCGGCGGCCTCTGTATCTGCCCCGAAGGCTGGGTGCTGACCGCCGGGCTGTGCAAGCAGGTGGGGGTGCTGTCCTGCCCTCCCTGGGCGGAAACCTGGGGCGGCGGTTGCAAGCCCCGGGACTGGAAGGACTGCCCCGGCGGCTTCTTCTCCCTGGCCAGCAATGACTGCGTTCCCGTGGGCCCCTTGACCTGCGCTGCCGGCTTTGAGCGCGCCCCAGACGGGGGTTGCCAGGCTTTGCCAACGGGCTGCACCGACACCCAGGTTTCCACCCCGGAGGGTTGTCTGGACCCGGGCGAACTCGACGCCTGCGGCACCGAAGCGCCCTTCGGAGACCTCGCACCAGGCCCCAACACCGTGTTCGTGCTGCCTGGGGCCAACCCCCTGGGGGCGGACGGCTCCCCCCAGGCCCCCTACGCTGATCTTGCCACCGCCGCCGACGCCCTCCCCGACCACGGGACCCTGAACCTCGGCGACGGCGTCTACTCCAGCGGCCTCTTCCTCGAGCGCCCCTTGAAGATCCGGGGTCGCTGCCCCTCCAAGGTAACCATCGTGGGCGTGGTACCGGGCTTCGCCCTTGGCGGCTTCGCCGGTGCCAATGCCGCCGCCATCTTCGTTTCCGGCGCCCCAGGCACCGAGATCTCCGGCCTCACCATCCAGGTCCCCAGGGACTCGGGGGCCGCCGGCATGGTGGTGACAGGGTGCAGGCCGGTGAGGATCTCCGACACCGTGATCCTGGACTCGCCAGGGGCGGCCATCCATGCCCACGACTCCGTGCTGCAGCTCGACCAGGTCCGCATTGAGGGGGCCCTGGCAGCGGTCCCCGGCGGCGCCTATGGCCAGGCGGGCTTCGGGGTCACCGCCCAGGCCTCGGACCTGGGTCTCTACGGCTGTAGTTTCCTGAACGGCGAAGGCGTGGACCTCCGCGTTGATGGGGGCTCGCTGACGGTGGAGGCCTGCCTCTTCAAGGGCCGCGGCAAGGAGGTGCCCATTCCCCCCATGGGCCTCTGGGCCACGGGCTGCAAGTCCCCCGTGAAGGTCAGCCACAGCCGCTTCGACCGCAAGATGACGCACGCCCTCAAGGTCGAGACCAGCGGGGCGACGGTCCTGGGCTGCACCATCGAAGACGGCGTCACGGACCACCAGGACAGCGGAGGCGCGGCCGCCTGGTTCAAGGGCGGGGAGGTCCAGTTCCTGGGCAATCTCCTGCGCCGCAACCAGTTCGCAGGTCTCTCGTTGGACGGCTGCACGGGCAAAATCGACGGCAACATCCTGGAGGACAGCCTGGCCTCCACCCCCGGAGGCAAGGGCGGCGAGGGCCTGGCCCTGTACCAGACCGCGGGCCCCCTGGTGGTCAGCAACAACAGCCTCCGCAGGGCCTGGCGCAGTGGCATCCTGGTCAGCGGCGGGGCCGTCACCGCCCAGCAGAATCTCATTGTCGAGGTGCGCGGCCCAACCTCTGGTCAGGCCAAGAGCGCGGGCCTGAGTGCGGTGCTCAAGGCCGACCTCACAGCCCAAAGGAATCTGATCGTCGACTGCCAGGGGGCGGGCCTCTGGTTCTCCGAGGCCACCGGCCAGGCTGGCGAGAACCAGATCACCGGCAGCACCCTGGAGGGTGGGCAGGCAGGCGCGGGAATCCTGCTGGAGCGCAGCGCCCGAACCATCCGCGGCCTCTCGGGGAACCTCCTGGCCGAGAACCAGGGCGTGGGCCTCCTCTGCGACGAATCCAAGGCAGCCACCATCACCGGCAACCGCCTCCTTGGCAACGGCACCAGCCAGGGCGCGCCGGGTTGGGGGGCCCTGCTCAAGACCTGTGAGGGCGAAGTCCTGGGCAACCAGATCAGCGACAACCTAGGGGGTGGGGTGTACCTGCAGGGCCGCGCCATGCTCCTCAAGGACAACCTCCTTGAGGGGAACCTCAGGGCTGACTACCGGGGCGCAGGAATCCTGCTTGACACAATTGATGACGCAAATCAAATAATAACAAATAACACATTGATAGGTAACGGTTTTGCTGGGGTGTTCAGTCAGGACTCCTTCCTTGAGTTCAAGGTCAGCAAGGTGGCCGACTCCGTCCCCGTCAAGGGCCTAGGTGGCTACGGCGTCCTGGTGCAGGGAGAGGGTTCCGCCGGTATTTCACGGTGCCATCTAGAGGGGGGCCGGGGGGCGGCCGTGCTGGTCTTCGGCAACACCGACAGCACCGTCAGCTACAGCCTGCTTCGGGCTACTGAGTCGGGGGCCAAGGGGGATCTCCCGGGGGCTGGGGTGGCGGGCATCGGCGGCGCCGCGGTCCAGGTCATTGAGGACCGGCTCGAATTGCTGGCGGGACCCGGGGTGGCTGCCAAGGGCTCGGATGTGGCGGTCATGGGTTGCGAGATAGTGGGCTGCGGAGGGCCCGCAGTGCTGAAGGAAAACGCCGAGCCGGATGTGCAAGGAAGCGTCCTGGTGATGAACGGCCTGGATGGCGTGGGAGGCGGCAAGGTCTCCGCCCCCAGCGCCCCCTACCCCTTGCCGGAGTTGTAGGCCGCCGGGCCCGTCCCAAGCCGCGCGCGAAGCAAGCGGTGGTGTGCCCGTCCAAGCCGCGCGCGAAGCAAGCGGATCCAACGGCCGGATCCGCTCTCTCCGTTCGCGGCTAGGCAGGCTCGGGCAGCAAGCGCTGGCTGGCCCGGTCCGAACCGCGCGCGTCAGCAAGCGGGTGCTTGAGAGATTGGCTTTTTGGGAAAGGATGGTCCACATGTCTGACGCACCCCCCACCGAACAGGTCCGCAGCCTGGGGCTTGGCTCCGCCGTGCTGTTGGTCTCGGGCAACATGATCGGCGTGGGCATCTTCCTCTTTCCTGGGGTCGTCGCAGCCCGCTGTCCTAGCACCCTGGCCTTCCTTGGGCTGTGGGTCCTGGGGGGAATCTGGGCTTTGTGCGGAGCCCTGGCCGAGGGCAAACTGGCCGAGCGCTTCCCCAGGGCCGGGGGCGACTATGTGTTCCAGCGGGAGGCCTTCGGGAGTCCCGCCGCCGTGGTGGGCGGCCTCCTGGCCCTCTTGGTGTCCTTCTCCGGGGCCATCGCCACCATGAGCACCGCCATTACCAAGTACCAGGGTGCCTCGTTGCTGGGGCCGGTGATGCACCAGGATCTGTTGGGCGGCGCCCTGCCCTTCCCGTTGCCTCTCTACAAGGTGGTGGCCATCGCCATCATCCTTTCCCTGACTTGGCTGAACACCCGACAGGTCCGCTGGGCGGCCCTCTTCCAGAACCTCATCACCCTGCCGGCCCTGGTGCTGGTCCTGGTCCTCTCGGCCCTGTTGCTGGTGCTGCCGGTGGCCCCCGAGGCGCCACTTGCCCTGGAGGCCGCGCCCCGCACCGACTTCTCCCTGGCCACTCTGCTGGCGGCCATGCTGCCCGTCTACTTTGCCTACACTGGCTGGAACGCCCTGGTCTACATCGGCGGCGAGGTCAAGGACCCCAAGCGCACCCTCCGCCGGGGCCTGTTCATCGGCACTGCGGTGGTCACCGTGGTCTACCTCGTGGTGGTGGGGGGGCTGGTCTCCGTGCTTGGGTTTCGGGGCCTGGCCGGGGCGCCGTCGCCGGCCTCCGCTGCCTTCGCCCTGTTGCTTGGCCCCTGGGCTGGGCTGGTGCTGGACCTGCTGATCATCCTGGCAGTCCTGGGCACCATCAACGCCACCATCATGACGGGCTCTCGCATCTACTACGCCATGGCCAAGGACAAGGTCTTCTTGCAAGCCGCCGGGGTGCTGGACCCGGCCACCGGAAGCCCCCGGTTCAGCCTGTGGCTGCAGGCCGCCTGGGCCAGCCTGCTGGTGCTTCCGGCGGCCACCGACAAACTGCTCTCCTACACCACCACCGCGATGATTGCCCTGTCCATGTTGTCGGTGGGCGCAGTCCTCAAACTGCGCCGGGACGCCAATCCCGCCCCGGCCCTGATCTATTTGCTGATCTCTGCAGCGGTTCTTGCAGGCACGGTCCTGGACCAGGGCTTCCTGACAGCCCTGGCCGCCCCCGCCGCCGCGGCCCTGCTGTGGTTGGTGATCGTCTACAGGAACCGACCCCAACGCGGGTCGGTTGGTCTATTGCAGTGATTTGGTGCAGTCGTTGGGGCTGGGCTTGGCTTGAATCTTCCAGCCGGCGGTGCTGCGCTCCAGGCTGTTCATGGAGGGAGCGTCGCCCACATCCACGGCCCCCGGCGCCCCCGTCTCATCCAGTAGATTGTTGCTGTTCTCGCCGCCGTAGATGACGGCGTCCGCAGGCACTGTCTCCAGGTCCACCAAGTCTGCCGGCAGGTTGAACAGGGCCACCGCATCCGCCGCGCTGCCCGAGTTCTGGATGTCGGGCGAGAAGTCCTGGGCCTGCAAGAAGCTGGGCGAGAAGTTGTTGGCGTCGCTCAAGGGGCCGCCCACCACCACGCACCCGCCCGCAGGCAGTTTGCCCTGAAGCTGGAACCGCCCGGTGTCGTAGTTGCCGCCAGCCCAGGCCAGGGACCAGCCCGCCAGGTCCACTTCCTTGGCGCCCCGGTTGGCGATCTCCACCCACTCGTATTCGTTGTCCGTGCTGCCCGGGTCGTAGTAGACCTCCGACAGCACCACCAGGCCCACGCCCTGATTGCCGACGGAGAAGGGCACCACCAGATCCCCGGCGCTGGTGCTGAGGGTCAGCTCACCCTCGCCGGACGCCAGCGCCTCCAGGGCCAACGGGAAGTCCAGCGTGCCCGCGGGCAGCGTGACCTTGGCGGCCACGGCCAACAGCCCGGCCGGACTGGTCTTGAGATTCACCACCAGGCCCCCCGCCGGGGCCGGCACCTCCAACAGCGCCCGGATCTCCACCTCGTCCCCTTCCGTCAGGTTCAGCGTCGCGGGCAGCAACTCCTGCACCCTTGGCACCCGCAGGGGATCCACCACCAACACCTGGGCCGTCACCTCCCGCCCGTCGTAGCGGGCCAGAATCTCCACTGCCTCTTCCGAGGCCTCGCCAGCGGACAGCCACACCTGGGCACTTCTGGCCCCCTCGGGCACCACCACCGACGCCGGCAGCGACACTTTGCCCGGGTCCGTGCTCTCAAGCTCCACCAGGATGCCCCCGGCGGGCGCCTCCCTGGTCAGCAGAACCTCACAGGCGGGGATGGCCGCAGCGTCGTCCTGACCGGCCTTCACGAAGAACAACTCCCGGGCGAAGCCTCGCAGCGCCAGGGCAATGTTCAGGTCCTCCTCAAAGCGCGGCAGAAGCTTGTAGCTGCCCAGGGAAAGCCGCAGCACCCCGGTCACATCCACGAGATCCCCCTCCAGGGGCAGGGGATCCGCCAGATGCAGGAAGTCGTCCACCCGCAGGAAGCCCTCCAGCTCAAACTCATTGGTGGGCTGGGTATCCCCGGCCAGGGGCGGCGGGTTCACGCTGCTGACCAGCGCATCGTCCACCCGGACCAACACGGACTCCAGGGCCTCCAGGGCCGTCGGGTCCGCCGCCAGCTCGCCCACGGACACAGCCACCGGCAGCGGGGGCTCGGTGGTCCCAACGCCGATGAGCTTCTCCACCGACGCCAACTGCCACTGCCCGCCAAAGGACTTCACCCGGCCGGTCACCACGACCACCTGCCCAAGCGTGGGCAGCGGAATCTCCAAGGGGTTGTCGTCCGGGACATACACCGTCAGGCCCCCAAACCGGCGCCCCAACTCTGGGGCCGCGTCCTCGGGCAGCGCCTCCACGAAGAAGCTGGGGTTGGCCACGGCCGTCACCACGCCACTGATGGCCACCAGCATTCCTGGCGTGATCAGCCCCTGCTTGAGGTCCGAAATCCACACCGGACAGGCACTTCCACCTGGATTGCTGGCCCAGGGGCAGGCGTCACAGGCGTCCCCCAGATCGTCTTCGTCCCCGTCCTCCTGGCCCGGATTGGGCACCTCGGGGCAGTTGTCCTCGTCGTCCACCGTGCCATCGCTGTCCCAGTCGTCCGTCCCGCCGCTCTTGCAGCCCTTGTCGGGGTTGAAGGGGCAGGGGTCGCACAGATCCCCCAGGCCATCCCCGTCAAAGTCCCCCTGCGCCCCCCCATCCAGCGGCCGAATCGGGTTGAAGCTGCGGGGGCAGTTGTCCACCCCGTTGGCCAGGCCGTCGCCGTCCAGGTCCGCCGCAGTGGTCGTGCCGTCATACTCCCCGGGCCGCATGGGCACGCAGGAGGGCTCGCCGTCCGGCGTCCCGCAGAAGAACAGGGAGTAGGACTCCACATTGTTTTCCGCCAGGTAGGTGAAATCAAAGCCCGTCTCCCGGAAGGGACAGATGGCCTTCGCCGCGCCACACACTGTCCCTGGAATCTCCTCGCAGCCCGTCATGGAGAAGGCCGCCACCAGGGCGGGGTCACCGTAAAGCGGCAGCCCCGAGCGCAGCACCAGCAGGGTCTCCTTGACGCCCGCCTTGAGCACCGACCGGTAGGGGTTGTCCCAGCCCCCGGCCGCGTAGATGGCGATGTCCCCCGCCAGCCCGGTTTTTAGTATCCCCACCGCATCATCAATGGCCAGGGCCCGGGCCGCACCCGTGGCCGCAAGCTGCCAGAGTTCCTTGTCCGAGAAGGCGCTGTCCCAGTAGCTTTCATTGAGGAACAGGGCGCATTCCAGCTCGCGCAGGATGTTCACCGACCCCGACGCCGTCCAGTCCGTGCCGATGGCCAAGCGCACCCCTGCCCGCTTGTACAGAGGCATGGGCGCCGTGTTGCCGTACAGCGAAATATTGGAGCGCGGGGACCACACCACCGCTGTGCCATTGGAGGCCAGCTCCGCCGCGTCCGCCCCAATCAGCCCCACGCAGTGAATGAAGGCAGCATTGGAGGTCGTCAGGTCCACCCCGCCGTTCTCGTCGCTGGAGAGGCACAGGAATTCGTTGCGGGCCTCCCGGTCGATGCCCTCGCTGACATGGGGCAGGTAGCATTCGTAGTCCAGGGCGGTCTTGTCGTCGCCGCCGTCCGAGTAGTCGCAGGTGCCGTCCCGCAGGATGCCGTCGCTGTCCCCCAGGGGGAAGGTGCTGTAGTTGATGTCCCCCGGCGGGTCCAGGTTCTGCTGGGCCTTCTTGTCCAGGTTCCTCAGGAAGCCAGCGGTGCTGCCGGACCCCGCCATGGAGGTCGTCCCCACCATGACCTGCCGCATCTCCGTCCAGATCATCTCGGCCTTGTTGGCCATCCCCGGCACGCTGATCTTGGTGTGGCCCCGCAGGGCCTTGCGCCAGTCGTGGCGATGCTCGTACCGCTCGTCACCCCAGTTCCCTGGCTTGTTGTAGTCGAAGGTCAAATGATCGTGCGCGTTGATCAGCCCCGGGGACACCACCGCCGACCCGCACTCGATTACCGCCGCCGCCTCCGCCCCATCAAAGGAGCTGCAGTCGCAGTCCACGCACTGGATCTGGCCCGCCGCCGACAGCAGCACCTCGCCCCCCGCCAGCACCCGGTCCCCCGCCAGGATGACGCCCCGCACCAGCACCGGCCCGCTGCCACTGGTGGCCGTGCACTCCGCGCCCTGGTCCGCC
>CAZMEC010000059.1:0-16289 GCA_964565265.1 uncultured Myxococcales bacterium | reverse complement strand
AGGTGTAGTACTTGGTGGGGCGCACGCTGCCGGAGACCTTGCCCCGCGAGTGCACCACCACATCCTTGCCCAGTTCCAGGTCGCCCGAGAGGACCCGGCCCACGCCGATTCGGCCCACATAGTCGTTGTAGTCAATGTTGGTCACCAGGGCTGCCAGGGGCTGGCCGTCGGGGATCTCGGGGGCCGGGATGTGCTTGATGATGGCCTCAAAGATGGCCCGGATGTCGCCCTTGCCGTCCGTGGGGACATCCTTGAAGTTCGCCACCGCCCAGCCCTGCCGGGCCGAGGCGTAGACCACGGGGAAGGACATGGCCTTCTCCTCGGCGCCCAGGTCCACCATGAGGTCGAAGATCTCATTCAAGACCTCCTCGGGGCGCACATTGGGCTTGTCCATCTTGTTGACCACGGCCAGGGGCTGCAGGCCCAACTCCAGGGCCTTGGACAGCACATAGCGGGTCTGGGGCATGACGCCCTCAAAGGCATCCACCAACAGCATCACGCCGTCGGCCATGCGCAGCACCCGCTCCACCTCGCCGCTGAAGTCGGCGTGGCCCGGGGTGTCCACGATGTTGATGTGGTAGTCAATCCCGGCGTCGTCCTTGTATTCAAGGGCGCAGTTCTTGGCCAGGATGGTGATGCCCCGTTCCTTCTCCAGGGGGTTGGAGTCCAGGATGCAGTCACCCTCAAGCTCACCCCGCCCGAACTGGCCACTCTGGCGCAGCAACTGGTCCACCAGGCTGGTCTTGCCGTGGTCCACATGGGCGATGATGGCTACATTGCGGATATGTTCTTTCCTCATAATCGGGATGCCTTCCAATAGGGATTCGCGGCGACAGCGCCGCCCGGAAAAACGCGCGCCCCTTATTACAGCCCAATACCTTTTAAGTCAATGTAAACGGCTGGGAACCTGCCCGGGGCGCTCTTCCGTATGACTTTTTCGTTTTCCTGTTCTAGTATTCCCGTCCTCCACGAATGGGAGCACACCACCATGACCCAGATCCTGGTCCTGCTTGCCGCCCTCTCCTCCTTTGGCCCGGGTGTCCACATCCGCGAGGCTGATCTGGCCCTCTCCATGAAGGGCGCCGAGGACCCCGCCTGGGCCGCCGACGCTGAGGCCCCCGACGCCCTGCTGTACCTGCACATGGGGGCCCAGGCGCCGGACCTGGAGAATGTCCTGGACTCGGTGCATTACGGCCACTCCCGCGAGCTTGGCTATCACCTGCTGGAGGCGGCCCTGCCTCTGGATGCCCAGCATCGCCTCTTTGCCCTGGGGCACCTGGCCCACAACTGCTCGGACGACTCCGCCGACCCCTTCGTGGTCCCCACGCTGTTCTCCGGCGCGGCCCTGGAACCCTTCGACCTCATGCCCGGGGACGACCACGCGGAGGGCGAAAGCCAGGGCATCCTGGACATCTTCGGAGACCTGGTGGTGGGCGACTGGAACGCCGTCGTGGACCTGGGCTGGTACTTCTGGCTGGACAGCCCGGAGGCCCGCCAGCGCATGCTGGACCTCACCGCCTGGTACTGCGCCCAGTGCGAGGTCTACTACTCCCAGACCCTTGACTGCCCCTCCATGGCCGCAGACCTCCAGGAGCTTGGGGACCTGGCCGCCTCCTACCTGGGGGACATGGACAAGGCCGCCGCCAAGGCGCTGGTCAAGCTGACCCTGGGCGGCACCAACCTGAAGCCCGCGGCGGAGCTGGCCTTCGGAGGCCTGCTGCACAAGCTGCTGGGCGAAGCCTACACCCCGACCCCGGAACAGAAAGCCGAGAAGGAGCGCCTCCTGGCCGGCCCCCTGGGCAGCCGCACCTATTGGAACGAAAGCTACAACTTGGTGAAGGCCCTGGGGCCCGCCTTCCTGTTGGACGAACTGCAGACCCGCCCCGACGACAGCCACTGGCCCATCTACACCGGCCGGGCCATCATCAGCGGGAATCTGACCGGCATGCTGCGCCACCTGCCCGACCTCTACGCCGTGCAGCAGGGCCTGGTGGTGGACCGCCTGCGCTGGCTGGACCAGGACGGAAACGAGGTCTCCAGCATCTCCCCCGACGCCCCCCCCACCAACCTGCGCCTGGAACTGCGCCTCTACTCCACCCTTCCCCTGGACGCCCCCGTGACCCTGCGGGTCGTCACCGACAGCCCGGGCCTGGCCGACGACGCCAGGGCCGTCCTGGCCGAGGAGTCCTTCCGCCTCACCGTGGACCCCCAGCACCTGGTCATCCAGGAACGCCCCCTGTTCGAGCTCGCCTTCCAGCCCCAGCCCGAGGGCGCCGTGGGCTTCTGCGCCGAGCTCCTCCTGCCCCCCGAGACCCGCCCCGCCTTCACCACCTGCCTGGACCCGCTGATTGCCTCGGGGCTGCTGCGCGTTGACCGCCCCCTGTTCCACAACAACTTCGATACCTACGGCAAGTGGCCCCCCTCCCTGGCCGTCGAGGGGCGCCCCACCGCGGATGGCCGGGTGGTGGTGCGGGTCACCAGCCTGCCCGATTCCAGCGACCTGCCCGGCGCCACCGTCTGCCTTGCCGGCACCTGCAAGGTCACCTCTGCCCTGGGCCTCGTCGCCCTGGACGCCGAACAGGGCCCCGGCCAGCTTGAGCTCAGCGCCCCCGGCTACCTGCCCGCCACCCTGGACTTCACCCAGAACGGCCGCCTCCAGGTGCTGGCCGTCCAGCTTGACCTGGACCCCAACCCGCCCGTGGACGAGGACCCCGCCGATGCGCTGGACCTCAGCACCGGCAAGGATGTCACCGACGAGGAGGACTGGGCCCAGCCCGACAGCCTGGCCGCGGACACACGGCCCGACGACACCGAGGTCGACGACGGGGACGGAGGCTCCAAGAAGTCCTTAGGCTGCAGCCTGGGGGCTGGCTCCGGGGGGGGCTGCGGGGGTTGGCTGTTGGGGCTGCTGCTGGCCGCCACCCTCTTGCGGCGGCGCTGGCAGCTTGGACGGCGCTGACAGACAAAAAAAAGGCCGCCCGAAGGCGGCCTCAACCAACACTATCTGGATTTCGGATCAGCGGTCGTCGCGGCTGGGACGGGGGCGGCGTTCGCTGCTGTTCTCCCGGTCGTTCTCCTTGGCCTCGTCGACACGGATGCTGCGGCCGTCAAGCTCGCGGCCGTTCATCTCGGCCACGGCAGCCTTGGCGGCCTCATCGGCGCCAAAGGTGACAAAACCAAACCCCCTGGACCGGCCCGTGCCCCTCTCGGTGACCACTCTGGCCTCGATCACTTCGCCAAAGGCGCCAAAGGCAGCACCCAAGGACTCGTCAGTCGTGTTCCAGGACAACCCACCCACAAAGAGTTTTTTCGACATTCTCTGACCCTCGCAACCAAACACGGTTTCCATCAAGGCAGCCGCAGCCGCCCCCTGCGGGACCTCCCCGCATGCCTCCAGGCTGGCTGAACTGGGCTGACTCCCCGGCGGGGCCGGTGGGTTTGCGTCAGTCATCCATCAGGAGGATGGCAAGAATCGTACTCCCGCCGAAACAAAAAGCCAGCGATAAATTTCGCGGGGAATGGCCTGCAATCAAAGCAGATTCTTCCTCTGAATCACGCCCACCATGGTGGGTTGCCCTGCCCCCTGCATGGGCGTGAAGACGGCATGGACCGTGAAACTGGCGCCACCAAACTCGGGGGCCAGGGAGAACCAACTCTCCAGCATGGATCCCTTCTGGCGCCCCTCCCTGAAGTCCCGCTCCAGGCGCTCCCAACTGCTGGGCTCCACGGTGGCTCGCAGGGGCAGAGGGTCTTCCAGCGTCAATCCATCCTGACCGCTCTCCAGGCCAAAGATCCCCGCGGCAGCCTGGGAGAGCCGAACCTGCACGGGCCCCAACTGGGCCACGAAGAAGGCCAGCCCCGCCTGGGAGATGATCAACTCCCGGACCAGCAACTCCTGGCGCAGTTCATCCAACTCGGCCAGCCGTTGCTCCAGGTCCAGGGTTATGCCCGCCACCTGACCGCCATCCAGCACCGCGCCCCGCATGAGGAGGCGCCCCGGGGTGCCATTCTTGCCGGGCCTGGGCACGATGGCCTCGACCTGCCTGGAGCCTGCCTGGATCTGGCTCAGGGCCTCCAGGAGGTCCTTGGGCGCCAGGGCCCAGCCCTCCCGCCAGTCGGAGACCAGCCGACAGTCCACCCCGTGACCCTGGCCGGTCACAAATGGTCGGCAGACAGTCAGGGCCTCGGTCTCGCGCTCCAGGAACCAGGTCTCAACCCCCGCCCCCAGGAGGCCGCAGGCGAGGCGGTTGGCCTTCTGCTCGCCCAGATCCAGGGCGCTGGCCAGTTCCTCCACATTCATGAAGCTGGTGATGACGCATTCCGGGAGGCCGTTTCGGCAAGACAGGGGCACCGCCCAGCCCGCGTATCTCTGACCATCGACCCCGCGCAAGGGTCCGAAGAACCTGGCCTGGCCCGCATCCACGGCGCCCATGGAGGCCCCTCCGTCGGGTTCCACCCGGCCCGCCCCCTGGCCCCGGTAGAAGGCCTCTCCGGTCAAGGACTCGGGACTGTCGGCGCCCAGGATCCGGGCCATTTCCAGGTTCGCCATTCGGATCTTGAAGTGTTCGTCCAGCAGCACCAGGCCAACCCGGGCCCGGGAGAACCCGGCCGTGAAGGCGTCCATGGAGCCCCCCGTGACCTCGTCCTCCACAAACAGGGTGGCCTGGACCCCCGGCGCCCCCTCCATCAACGCCACCCTTCTCAGCAGGGCCCGCGCCTGGCGAATTCTCCCGTCGGCGCACAGCACCCGGAACAGCAGGGCCGGGGAACTGCCAGCCACCGGCGCCTCGCGAAGCTGCTCCTGGACGCGCCCCCGATCCTCCTCCACCACCAGTTGCGACAAGAGGGGCCAGGGGTGCTGTTGGTTATCTGGCAGGCCCAGCACCAGGCGGGCCTCCCGATTCGCGTAGTGGATGTTGCCCGGGGCCTGGAGGACCAGCACCAGGCCCGGCCCCTCCTCCGTGAGGACTCCCGGGTCCAGGGTTCCCAGGCCACCACTGCTCTGCCTCCCGGCCTCCACCCGGTGCAGGCGGAAGGTCAGGAAGAGGAACAGCACCAGCAGCACCAACAGGCCCAACTCGAGCAGCGTCAGCGGGCGCCCCACCTGGAACTGGGAGGCAGGCATGGCATACACGGCTCCCAGGAAGCCCCCGTCCAGGGGGATACGCACCACCGCGATTGCGGCCACGGTGACCTGTCCCACAAGCTGCTCGGAGGTCCAGATCACCGGCTTCCCACTAACCCGGAAGTCAATCAGCGCCTGGACATCCACGGGCGAGAAGGCGCGGTCAGCCAGCAACCCCACCCGGGCCGGCTCGGGATGCAACAGGATCTTCCCGTCTTCATCCACCAGCACCACGAAGAGCCCCTCGGAGCCGTGGACCGGCTTGGTCGCCAGGGCCGGGACCGGGAAGCTGCACTCCAGCACGCAGGAGGCCTTGATGGGGAGCTCGACTACAAAGAAGGACTGCTCGGCTTCAAGCCGGAAGGAGGCCGTCGCGGCGCGGGTCACCGAGGGGTCCAGTTCGGGGCCACAGCCGCGATAGATGACCTGAGTTCCAACAGGGACGGAGGCAGGAAGAACGGGGAGCTGCGCCTGGTCGCCGGTGGCCCGGTCCTTCAGCAGGCCACAGGCCTCCACGGCCCGATACATGCCCACCTCCAGGGCCCCTGCCCGGGCGTAGGCCAGATTCCGCAGTTGCCCCCGGGCCAGGTCGTCGGTCTGACGCATGGTCAGCACCGGCAACAGCACAGCATAGGCCGCTGCAAGCACAAGCAGCAGGGCAAGGAGCACCCTTGTCCGAACCATTAGAAATCCTTCCCCGTCAACAGCCTGGGTCAACGGAAGTGTGGCACCGCTCCAATGAATGCCGGGACTCTAGCCTCTCGTTGCGCCGGTTGTCAAACCTTGCCTGGGATGCGATTCTCTTCTCCTTGGTGCGGTTCAACTCTGGAGTGACCCATGGATGGCGTTCCCTTCAATGAAGCAGCGGTTCTCAGGGCCCTGGAGGCTCGCCTTGGGGGAACCCCTGCCCCGGTCAATCCAATTGCGGTCTTCGACTGGGACGGAACCCTGGTGGGCACGGACACGGGCGATCTCCTGTTCTTCCACGCCGCCCGCAGGGGACTCCTTGAACTGCCCCCGCTGCCCCTGCAGGACAGCCTGCCCTGGCTGACTCCTGCCGGCGCGGGAATGCTGGCCCGCTTGGCGGAAGGTGCCCGCAGGGGGGACGCCGAGGCCTGGACCCGAGAGCTGCTTTGTTACTACGCCGGCGGCATCACCACGGAGGGTGAGGCTGCCTTTTTGCCCCTGGCCTCCGACCACTTCCAACCCTCCTACGCCATCCTGGGCCCCCTGCTGGCCTCCTTGCCCGAGACGCAATTCCGAGCCGAGGCCAGACTGCTGATGCAGGAAGGGGCCGGGGCCCAGGGACACATTTCCCTCCCCGGGGGGCATTTCCTCAAGCGGCAGATCCAGCCCCTGCGCCCCCTGGTGGACCTGTTCTGCGCCGTCCGCCGCCGGGGCCTTCCCGTCCTGGTGGTCAGCGCCTCGCCCCAGATTCTGGTAGAGGAGGGCCTGCGTTTCCTTGGCCTTAAGCCCGACGCCGTGCTGGGCCTGCGCTGCAACCCGGACGGCACCCTCGCCCACCCCGGCGGCGAGGCGCCAAGCCCCTGCATTCCCTATGGTGAGGGCAAGAATGCCTGGATTGACTGGTATCTTCGGGAAGGGGGCCTGGGGGAGGCCGAGCTGCTGCTGGCGGCGGGCAATTCCCTGGGGGATCTGCCCATGCTGGGCCGCGCCACCGCCGCCCGGGTCTTCGTGCAGGAGGGCCCAAAGGCCCCTACCCTGCCCTTCCGCGACCAGGTCCCGCTGTGGGTCCTCAAGGAGGGGTAGCGGCCTACAGCACGGAGATCAGGAAGGCCATGATGAACAGCGCGCAGGTCTCGATGATGCCCAGGATCATCAGGTCGTTGGTGAAGCCCTTGCCGGTCTCGGCGAAGGAGTCACAGGCCACCGCGGCGGCCTTGCCCTGCATCCAGGCGGAGACGCCCATGGCCAGGCCCCCGAAGAGCCCTGCCCACAGGTACAGCAGGCCGTTGGCGCCGGCGGTCTCGGCCTTGCCGTAGATGAGGAACATGAGGATCATGCCGTAGATGGTCTGGGACAGGGGGGCCCCCGCAAAGACCAGCAACTGGAAGGGCGCCGGCTTCTTCTGGACCAGACACTTCTTCCAGGCCCCCACGGCCCCCGAACCGCCCGCTCCAGCCCCCAAAGAGCTGCCCAGAGCCGAGAGGGTCATGCAAGCCACAGCGCCAATCTTGGCAAGAACAGGACCCAACACCACCGCTTGTTCAATCATGATCACTTACCTCCAAATACCAGCTTCAACCCAGTCAAAAATCAGGTCGGCTGACCCGGCTTGAGCCGCCGCGCAAAGGCCCGGAAGGGCGTCCCCGCCCACTCCAGCCCAACATGACCCGAGAACTCCAGAGTATTCAGTCGGATGCCGTGCACCAGCACCCCCAGTCCACTGAGCGCAAGATTCAGCATGTGCCCCATGACGATGATGACGGCGGCCAGGACGAACAGGGCCACCCAGGCGATACCCTCGGCCCCGGAGAACATGTTGTAGCACATGTCGTTGAAGCTCTTGGCCATGTAATAGCCGGACATGCCCACGGCAAAGAGGCGGATGTAGGACAGCACATCCACGAAGCTGTTGACGAGCCCGCCTGCCAGGGCCCCCATCCCAAGTCCAAAGACCTTGAGGGGATTCCGGGCCCCGGAGGTGAACAGCGCCACCAGGACCATGCCCACGCCATATTGCCAGGCGATCCAGGAGGGCATGGGGCGGTTGGTCACCAGGGAGCTGCCCAGGAAGAAGTTGCCCCAGATGATCACTGTCCAGCCGACCTCAGCCAGGGCGACCCGGCTGTTGATCACGGAGGATACCTTGATGGCGTGGGCGATGGTGAGGTGCACGGCGCCGATGCCAAAGCACAGGTATTGAATGTTCCGATCCTCCCAGAACCAGGGGATGCCCTGCATCAGGGCTGGCCAGGTCTCCCGGGGGATGCCGAAGTAGTTGCCCGTGATGAAGCCCCAGCCGATGGTGCAAAGGCTCAGCAGCAGCATGAGGTTCAGGGCCACCCGAGCCTGCCCTTGGGCCTTGCGCCGGAACCACAGGACCAGGCCCGTCATGATGGTGCCGTAACCCGCATCGCCAACGATGATGGAGAAGAAGATGGCGAAGAAGATCAGGAACCAGGCGCTGATGTCGAACTCCCGGTAGCCGGGGGCGATGCCGATGAAGTCAAAGAGGGGCTTGGAGAGCTTGAGCCACTTGGGCACGGTGATGAGGGTGGGCACCGCCGAGTCGTCCTCGGCGGGGTCTTCGATCAGCAGCGCCCAGCCGTTGGCAAGGGCGGCCTCTTTGAGGGCCTGCTGGCGCTTGGTTGGGACATAGCCCTGCAGCCAGGCCAGGGCCCCCGCAGCCCCCATGCCCTCAAGATTGGTGAGGAATTCTTCCCGCTCGGACAGCCCAAGCCGGTGGCTGGCAATCCGGTCCACCACCAGGGCGGCCTCGGCAAGCTGGGCCTGCAGCAGGTCCAGGCGCTGACGACCGTCGGCCCGGGCGCGGCGCACCCCATCCAGGGTCTTTCCCTGGGGAATGATCACCTCGGGAAGCGGTATCTCCAGGGGCCGGGAGGACAGCACCAGATACCAGACCTGATCCTTCTCCCGGCGCACCTCTTGCAGCGCGGCGTGGGCGGGCAGTTCGGGCAGGCGGCCGCCGGAGGACAGGCACAGCCGGACCTCCAGGCCCTTGGCCCGTAGCGCCGCCAGATCGGCTTGGTCGAAGCTGCCCCAGGGGGCCAGCAACTCTTCGTCCCGGGCCAGGGTGTCCAACTCGTCGCTGCAACGGGTGGTCTGGGTGGACAGGTCCTGGACGCGCTCGAACAGGGCCTCGCCCTCCAGGCCCTTGAACAGCCCGGTCTCAGCCTTGGCCCTGGTCACGCCCGCCAGCAGGTTCAGCAGGCGCTGGACGGTCTCGCCCCGGCGCTGGACCTCAGTGAGGACCTCAGAGGGAGAGAAGTCCTCGGGCTTGACCTGCATGACCTCCAGATCTCGCAGGGCCTGCAGGGCCTCCTCGCGGTCCTGTTGGAGGCAGACCAGGGTGACGGTCTTCATTTTCTCAATCATGAGGCCACCCCCTGCTGGGGCTCGGCGCCCTCGAACTTGCGCTTGGCGATCTTGCTGCGGCCCACCGCCGCCGTCTGCTGGTCCCCAAGGTAGATGCCGATGACGCGGATGTTCTCGCGGCACTGGGGGATCTTCACCTTCTCGAAGAGGTTCACGCGCTGAGTGGTGGTGCGAAGTTCGTCCTCCAGGCGCTGCTGCTGCTGTTCCAGGATTTCGCCCCTAAGGCGCAGCTCCAGCAGCTTGCGCAGGGCCTCCGCCGCGGCGTCCAGCCACAGGGGCGTGGTGAACAGGTCGGGCAGATCCTCGTCGAACGACAGGCTGACAAACACCGGCACATCCACGCCGGCCACATTGCGCACGGCGGTCTCCAGGTGGCTGGGACGGATGGCCTGCTCAAGCCAAGCAAACTCGGGCCGCACCAACAGGCGGGACCAGCGCCCCAGGCGGCGCCTCAAGTCATCCTTCTCGGTCTCCAAAAGAACCCGCGCATCCCGCGCCCGCTGGACCTCCATCTGGAGCTGCTGCTTCTTGAGCTGCAGGGTGGGCAGATAGCGCCGGAACTGCTTGAGGCCGTCCCGCTGCTTCTTGAGTTCCGTCTTGGTCAGTTTGATGGTCGCCATACCCTCAGTTCCCCGTCGGCCAGAACCGCTTCACCAGATCCGACTTGATGCCCGTCTCCTGGGGATCAAGGCACTCGGCCAGGGTCTTCCAGCCAAGGTCCAGGGCCTCCTCCAGGGGGATGTTCACGGACAGCTCCATCATGCGCTGCTCGAACAGCGCGCCGTACTTCAGCAACTTCTGATCCCAGGGGCTCATGCGGAAGCCCATGGACTGCTTCTCCAGGGAGGCCCGGTAGTCGGCGTAGAGCCTGATCATGGTATCCATGATGGCCCGGTGGTCCGCCCGGGTCTTGCCGTTCACAAGCTGCTTGAGCCGGGACAGCGAGCCGAAGGGCTCGATGCGCCCGTTCTTCAGGTAGAACTGGCCCTCGGTGATGTAGCCGGTGTTGTCGGGCACCGGGTGGGTCACATCGTCACCGGGCATGGTGGTGACCGCCAGGATGGTGATGGAGCCGGCGCCCTCAAAGTCCACGGCCTTCTCGTAGCGGGCCGCAAGCTGGCTGTAGAGGTCGCCCGGGTAGCCGCGATTCGACGGGATCTGCTCCATCGTGATGGCCACTTCCTTCAAGGCGTCCGCGAAGTTGGTCATGTCCGTCAGCAGCACCAGCACCTTCTTGCCCGCCACGGCGTAGGATTCGGCCACGGCCAGGGCCATGTCGGGCACCATGAGGCATTCCACTGTGGGGTCCGAGGCGGTGTGGATGAACAGCACGCTGCGGCTGAGGGCCCCGTGCTCGTCCAGCGTGTTGCGGAAGAACAGGTAGTCGTCGTACTTGAGGCCCATGCCGCCCAGGATGATGACATCCACCTCGGCCTGCATGGCGATGCGGGCCAGCAGCAGGTTGTAGGGCTCGCCGGCGATGGAGAAGATGGGCAGCTTCTGGGACTCCACCAACGTGTTGAACACATCAATCATGGGGATGCCCGTGCGCACCATGTTGCGCGGGATGATGCGCTTGGCGGGGTTCACCGAGGGGCCGCCCACATCCACCAGGGCCTCGGACAGCTCGGGGCCGTTGTCCCGGGGCTGGGCGCTGCCGTTGAAGATGCGGCCCAGGAGGTTCTCCGAGGTGGAGACCTGCATCTGCCGCCCCAGGAAGCGCACCTGGTCGCCGGTGGACACGCCGCGGCTGCCTGCAAAGACCTGCAAGGACACATTCAGGCCGTCGATGCGGATGACCTGGGCCAGGGACACGCCCCGCTGGCTGGTCACCTCGGCAAGCTCGCCGTTGAACACATCCTCGGCTTCCACGGTGATGACATTGCCCGCAATGCGGGTGATTCTCTGGTAGACCTTCCTCATGGCTGCACAGTCCGTTCCCGCAAGTCGTTGTTGATGGCGCCCTCCAGGCGGGCAAACTCGTCGTGACCCATGGCGGCGTAGTTCCAGTCGATGAACTTCTGCCGCAGACCCTGGAAGAAGCCCCGGGCCTCCTCCTTGTTCTTGAATTGCAGGGCCGCCGTCAGCACCTGGCCCACCTGCCCAAAGGCGTGGACCTGGCGCTCCTTGCCGCTGGCGCCGTCCACCTCGTCGAAGGTGTTCTGCTGCAGGTACACGGCGTCTATGAACTCGGCCTTCAGGTAGACCACGAAGTCGTCCGTGGAGACGCCCTCCTCGCCCACCACCTTCATCATCTGGGCCACCTCATTGCCGGCCCGCAGGATGCGCTTGGCCTCCTTGAGGAGGTCCGCGTCAATGATGCCGCCGTATTTGCTCCAGGAGTCCAGAGGATGGATGGCCGGATAGCGGCGGGCGTCGCTGCGTTCGCGGGACAGGCCCAGGAAGCAGCCCACCACCTTCAGTGTGCCCTGGGTCACGGGCTCTTCGAAGTTGCCGCCGGCGGGGCTGACGGTGCCACCAATGGTCACCGAGCCGCCACGGCCGTCCTTGAGGCGCACCACGCCGGCGCGCTCGTAGAACTGGGCGATGAGGCTTTCCAGGTAGGCGGGGAAGGCCTCCTCGCCGGGGATCTCCTCGAGGCGCCCCGACATCTCGCGGGCGGCCTGGGCCCAGCGGCTGGTGCTGTCCGCCAGAAGCATCACATGGAGGCCCATCTGGCGGTAGTACTCGGCCAGGGTCACCGCCGTGTAGACGCTGGCCTCGCGGGCCGCCACGGGCATGGAACTGGTATTGCAGATGATGATGGTGCGGTCCGCCAGGGTGCCGCCCGTGCGGGGGTCCTTGAGGTGGGGGAACTCGCGCAGCACCTCCACCACTTCGCCGGCCCGCTCGCCGCAGGCCGCCACCACCACCACATCGGTCTCGGAGTACTGGGCCAGGGCGTGCTGCAAGACCGTCTTGCCGGCGCCAAAGGGCCCCGGGATGCAGAAGGTGCCACCCCGGGCCACGGGGAAGAAGCTGTCAATGATGCGCTGCTGGGTGACCAGGGGTTCGGTGGGCAGCAGGCGCTCGGCGTAGGCGGTGATGGGGATCTTCACGGGCCAGACCTGGACCATGGTGACTTCCCGCACCTCGCGGCCCTGGGCGAGGCGCGCCACCACGGTGTCCACCGGGTAGTCCCCGTCCCCAAGCATCCACTGGATTTCCCAACTCCCGCGGAACGCGAAGGGCACCATGATCTGGTGTTGGAAGATGCCCTCCGGCACCCAGCCCAGGGCCACCCCGGCGTCCACCGTCTGGCCCACCTTGGCCGTGGGCGTGAACTTCCACTTCTTCGCCCGATCCAGGGCCTTCAGGTAGAGGCCTCGTTTCAGGAAGAAGCCGGACTTCTCAGCCAGCTCGTTCAAGGGGTTCTGGAGGCCGTCATAGACCGCCGTCAAAAGGCCCGGGCCCAGCTCCACGGAGAGCAGATCCCCGGAGAAGTCCACCAGGTCCCCCACGCGGATGCCCTTGGTGTCCTCGAAGACCTGCATGTCGGCCTTGCGACCCCGCACGCGGATGACCTCGGACTTGAGGCGCTGCTGGCCAACCTGGACATAGGCCACTTCGTTCTGGGTCACATGGTGCTCAAAGGCCACGGTAACCATGTTGCCGTTGACTCCAACCACCTTGCCGGTCTTCTGGGTCTCCATCCTTTTGTCACTCCACCTTCAGGGCCGACCTCAGCACCTCGGCCTGCTGCTCCAGACGGGCGAGGCCCTGGTCGGCGTCCAGGTCCACCCACTTCTCGGCCAGCAGCAATTGCAGCCGGTAGGCCAGCAGGTTCGTCATGTCGGCGGGGTGTCCCACCGTCAGATCTTCCAAAAATCTCCAGCGCAGCTCGTCCAGGCGGCGCTCGCCGTCCTCCGGGTTGGACTGGTCCAGGGCCTCACCCACGGCCCGCTCCATGTCCGAGGAGAGGTTCCCCTCGGGGCGCAGGAAGGGTTCGGCGTCCACCTTGCGGCGCGCGGCGCGGGCCCGGGCCAGGTGGTTGCGAAGGTCCGTCTCAAACTCGTACCAGCCCCTAAGTGCTTCGTGGGGGGCTTCGGGGGCCGGGGGGGCCGGCAGCAGCCCAGCACCCACCAGGATCTCCTGCTGCTCGGGCTCCAGGTAGCGGCCGCACACCTCCAGGAAGTCGTCGCTGCGAAGGCCTGGGGTCTCGCCCAGGCGCAGGGACGGCAGCGAGGCCACCAGATAGTGAAAGATGGGCCCCATCTCGCCTACTTCTCCCCGGCCTCGCGGATGAGGGCCGCGATCCTGGGGTTGACGAAGGCGCAGAGGCTTTCCGTGATGGCGCCGGCGGTGAAGTCGAAGAACAGGGCGTCGCCCTTGGCCGCCACCTTGATGCCCCCGGCGATGTCCGGCACGGGCCGCAGGGTCACGCCGCCCTTCAAGCGGTCCTTGAAGCGGGCCAGCACCAGGGCCTCCAACTTCTTCTGGTCCTCGGGGCTAAGCAGCACCTCCAGGCCCTCCACGCGCCCGCCCCGCTGGGCAAAGGCCGCGACCAGATGATCCAGGATGCCCACCAGCACCTCGGGCCCCAGGGCCTCTTCCACGGCCAGCCCCACGGTGCGGGTCAGCTCGCTGTCAAGGCTCTTGCGCAGCCCAATGAGCACATCCCTGGCCGACTGCTTCAGGGCCGCCTCGCCCTTCTCCTTGGCCAGCGCCGCGTCCTTGCCCGCAGCCGCCCGCAGGGCCTCCGCCTCCGCCCGTCCCTGGGCCACAATGGCCGCCGCCTCAGCCCGAGCCTTGGCCAGCAGCGCAGCCCCCTCGGCCTCGGCCTTGGTGATGCCCTCTTCCTTGATGCGATTAAGTAGCCCCTGAAGTTCCTCAGCCATGGTGAGTCCTGTTGGCAGAATCAAAGTTTCAGTGGGCGTTAAACTACCGTTTAGAATCCAACCCTGTCAAGCACCGCGAACTGCGCTTCTTCCCCACCTTTTGGCCATCCACACCCCGGGAATCGCCAGGGCCGTGCAGAACACGAAGAACCAGAACCAGCCCAGACCCTGCGCCAGAAACCCGCTGCCCGAGGACAGCAGCACCCGGGGCACGCCCATGAGGCTGGTCAGCAGGGCGAACTGCACTGCGGTGAAGCGCTTGTCCGTGAGGCTGGCCATGAAGGCCATGAAGGCCGCCGTGCCCATGCCGCTGCACAGGTTCTCCAGGGCCACCACGGCGCCCAGCCAGGGCAGCGCCACGGGGGCCCCCGCCAGCAGGGAGAAGCCCAGGGTGGACACCATCTGGGCGAGGCCGAAGACCCACAGGCCCTGGCCGATGCCCCGGCGCATCACGAAGACGCCGCCGACGAAGGCCCCCGCCAGGGTGGCCCAGAAGCCAAACAGCTTGGCCACCGTGCCGATGGCCGCCTTGCTGTAGCCGATCTCCATGAAGAAGGGGGTGGTGAGGGCCGCCGCCATGCTGTCCCCAACCTTATATAGAAGGATGAACAGCAGGAAGGCCCAAGCGTGGGGGCGCCGCAGGTACTCCCGGAAGGGCTCCACCACGGCCCCCCGCAGGCCCCGCACCTCCCGCACAGGCACCGTCGGTTCGGGGGCCAGCACGGTGAAGAACATGGCCGGAATCAGCGCCGCCGACAACAGGTTGTAGACCACGGCCCAGGGCAGCGCGTCCGCCAGAATCATGCCGCCGCCACCCGCCAGCAACATGCCCAGGCGGTAGCCGTACATGTAGTAGCCCGAGCCCAGGCCCAGTTCGTGCTCCAGCAGGTCCTCCCGGCGGTAGGCGTCAATGACGATGTCCTGGGAGGCGGACAGGAAGGCCACGGCGAAGGCCGTCAGCACCAAGGCCTGGACCCACTCGGGCCCCAGCCCCGGCCCCACCTGCCCCAGGGCCATGAGCCCCAAGGCCAAAGCCACCTGCAACAACAGCAGCCAGCCCCGCCGGCGCCCCAGCAGCGGCGGCACCAGCGAGTCAAACAGCGGCGACCAAAGAAACTTCAGCGTGTAGGGCAGCCCCACCAAAGAGAACAACCCGAGGTCCGCCAGACTGACCCCCGCCTCCTGGGCCCGGGCCTGCATGAGGCTGCCGGTCATCATCAAAGGCAGGCCCGACGCAAAGCCCATGGCAAAGGCCGTCACCAAGCGCCGATTCAGATACCTGCCCCAAGCCTGTCCAACTCCGCCCATCAGGTCACCTCGCAGGGCAAGAATTGTAGCCCGCCCCCACCGACCCGCAAATGCCCCTACCAAATTCCCTTCCCCCCCCGGGGGAAGGTGGCCCGAAGGGCCGGATGAGGGTGCCGGATGAGGGTGCCGGATGAGGGTGCCGGGGTGTCGGGGTGTTGGGGGTGTCGGAGTGTTGGAGTGTCGGCGTCCAACTCCAGCCTGGCCGCCGGCGGGAGCGCGGAGGAAGCCCCATCCTGGCGAACGCCAGGCTATGGGGCTGTCCGGAGAGCGAGCGACCAGAGGCGGCGGCGACCGGGGAACCCGATCCGCTTGCTCCGCGCGCGGCTTGGACGGGAACCCGAACGGAGTTCCGCTTGCTTCGCGCGCGGCTTGGATGGCTGGCTTGTTTCAGTCCTGGTCGAGGCCTAGCTTCTGCAGGAAGCGCTGGTTGCTTTGGGGGCGTTCCAGGAAGTCCTCCATCATGACATTGGGGTCCTCCATGGCGCCGCGCTCCAGCACCATGCGGCGCAGGCGGTCGCCGGTGGTGGCGTCGAAGACGCCGGCCTCCTCGAACACCGAGAAGGCATCCATGCTGATGACCTCGGCCCAGAGGTACCCGTAGTAGC
The DNA here is from genome assembly GCA_964565265.1 of uncultured Myxococcales bacterium. Lineage (GTDB taxonomy): Bacteria > Myxococcota_A > UBA9042 > CAIXZC01 > CAIXZC01 > CAIXZC01. The sequence goes on along the minus strand of CAZMEC010000059.1, from coordinate 333 downwards.
CCGCGTCGTAGGCCCCCATCAGGTGATCGAAGGTCCCCGGGAAGTGGCCTCCCGCCAGGGGCTCCAGGCCCAGGTTCTCCTGGTACATCTGGTCGTACAACAGGGTCACATCCACGGGGCCCGGCGTGGTGTGGATCTCCAGGTCAAACAGGCCTTGCAACAACTGCCGGGAGTACTGCCACCCCAGGTTGAAGCCCCGGGAGGCCAGGGCCTTGTCCAACAGCTCGTCGGGCAGCTTCTGGGCGGGGTCGCTGTACAGGCCAGACAGACGCCCCAGCACCTCCTTCTTGAAGGGGAAGGACTCCATCAACTGGGAGGGCATCTCCACGAAAT
>CAZMEC010000058.1:10506-16434 GCA_964565265.1 uncultured Myxococcales bacterium | reverse complement strand
GGGGGGCTTGGCGCTGTTGGGTATCGCGTATATATTGTCGCGGCGTTCTTTTTGGGGGTTGCATGAACTTTGGCATCAACGGGTTGTTGAGGGCTTGGCTGGTCTTGGCGCTGTTGCTGGCGGGTTGCCGGGGTGCGGAGGGGCCTTTGGGGGCCCAGCGGGCTTCGGTGGCTGTGGGGCTGCCGGTGTTGGGTTGGTTCGTGGAGCGGCTGGGGCCTGAGGGCTTGCAGGTCAGTTCGCTGTTGCCGGCTGGGGCCTCGCCCCACAGCTACGAGCCTTTGCCCGACTCGGTGGCCAAGACCCTGGGGTCCCGCCTCATGATCATCGCTGGCATGCCCTTCGAAAAACGCCTTGCGGCCCGCCTCGGGGGCCGAGAGGATGGGCCCCAGGTGGTGGACCTTTCGGTGGGGCGCACGCTTTTGCCCGGCGACGAGGACGAGTTGGACCTGCACTACTGGATGGATCCCCTGGAGGGCCTGGACATTGCCAAGCGCACGGCGGAGGCCTTGAAACTGGTCTTCCCGGCGGAGGCTGGGGCCATTGACGGGCGCCTGGCGAAGCTCCAGGCCGAGATCCAGGCCGTGGACCTGGAACTGGAGGCGCTGCTGGCGCCCCACCGGGGCGAAAAGGTCTTTGTGTATCACGGCGCCTACGGGTATCTTTGCCGGCGCTACGGGCTGACCCAGGTCTCCCTGGGGATTGGCGGCAAGGAGCCCGGCGCCGCCCAGGTTCACGGCCTGCTGCAAGAGGCCGCCCACGATCATGCGCATGGCATCCTGGTCCAGCCCCAGTACGCCGGTGGGGCGCGAAGCTTTGCCGGAAAACTGGACGCCGTCGCCATCCAGGCGGACCCCCTGGCGGGGGACTATCTGGAGGTGCTAAGGGGTAGCGCGAAGGCAGTGGTGGAGGCCCTCTCCGGTCATGACGGAGCTCCCACCGCAGGGGAGGGGGCGGGCCCCAAGTGACGGAGAAGACAATGGACGCTTTGGTGTTTGACGAGGTCAGCTTCGGCTACGAGGGCCTGGAGGTCCTTGCAGGTATCAGCTTCCGCCTGGAGGAAGGCTCCTTCACGGCGGTGGTGGGCCCCAACGGTGGCGGCAAGACCACCATCATCAACCTGGCCCTGGGCCTCTTGACCCCCAGCAGCGGCCGAGTCTCCGTGTTTGGTCAGCCCCCAGGGACCCTGCCCGGGCTGGTCTGCCATGTGCCCCAGCGCTTCGCTGGAATGCAGGATTTTCCGCTTAGCGTTCGGGATGTTGTCATGCTAGGGCTAAAGTCTGGTATGAAGCTTACGGGACCCTTCCGACGCAGCGAAAAGCACCAGGCGGATGAACTCCTCTCTCGCCTCAGCCTGCTGCACCTGGCCCAGCGGCCCTTCGGGGCCCTCTCCGGCGGCGAGCGCCAGCGGGTGTTGATTGCCCGGGCCCTGGCCGGCGAGCCCCGCCTGCTGTTGCTCGACGAGCCCACGGCGAATGTGGACCTCCCTTCCCAGCAGAGCATCCACGGCATCCTCCGCGAATGGGAGGGCCGCACCACCATCCTCATGGTCACCCACGACATGAACTTCGTGTACGGCGGGGCCGCCCGGGTCCTGTGCGTGAACCGCAGCGCCGCCATCCACCCCACGGGGGAGGCCGCCGAGGAAGAGATCTGCCGCATCTATGGCACCCACATGAAGCGGGTGCTGCATGATCATTACCTTGCTGGGGGCAAGCCCAACGGAGGGCCCGGTGGCGCTTGAGGCCTATCTCCAGTCGGGGCTGCTGCAACTAGCCCTCCTTGGTGCCCTCCTGGCCGCCCCCGCGGCGGGCATGGTGGGGGCCGTCATGGTCAGCCGCCGCATGGGTTATCTGGCGGGCGCCGTCTCCCACTTCGTGCTTGGAGGCGTGGGCTTCGTGTCCTGGCTGTCCGCCACCACGGGTCTGGGCCTGGATCCCATGTGGGGGGCCTATGTGTCGGCCCTCTTCGTGGCCCTGCTCATGGGCCAGGTCTTCCGCCGCAGCCCCGAAAAAGAGGACACCATCAGTGCCGGCCTCTGGGCCTTTGGCATGGCCGTGGGTGTGGTCTTCCTGGCCCTGACGCCGGGCTACTCCGAGGACCTGATGACCTACCTGTTTGGCAACATCCTGCTGGTGGGGAAGGGCGAGTTCCTGGCCCTGGGGGCCCTGGACCTGGCGCTGCTGGCGGCCTCCGTCCTGTTCTACCGGCGCGTGGTCCTGACCTCGTTTGATGAAGAGTTCGCCCGCATCCAGGGGGTCCGAGTGGGCCTCTATTACAACGCCTATCTGGTGGCCGTGGCGGTCACCGTGGTGCTGCTGTCCCGGGTGGTGGGCATCATCCTGGTCATCGCCCTGCTGGCCCTTCCCGCCGCCATGGCGCTACGCTTCACGAGGCGTCTCTGGGCCTCCATGCTGCTGGGGACGCTGTTTGCCGGCGCCTCTTCCTGTGTGGGTATCGTGCTTAGCTTCTGGTGGAATCTGCCCAGTGGGGCCGTCATCATCCTGGTACTCTCGGCGGCCTATGCCTTGGTGACCCTGCTGGCCCGGGGCCGGGCGCCCAAGCCTCGGCCCCAACCCCTGCGCCGCCATCCCCTGCCTCAGCCCTCTTTGGAGCCGCCCCTGGGCCCCTGCTGCGAACAGCACGAACACTGCCGCCGCTCGCCCTCCGGCGACACCTCGCACATCACCTCCGAGCAATGACGCTTGAGGGGGGTGCGCTTCCCGAGAATCCCGCCAATCGAGATCAGCGCCACCGCCACCAGGAACACCAACCCACCGATGAGGAAGACCCAGAAAGGCGCTGCCTGCGGGGGCTGATTGGGGGGGGCCTGGGGGGGCGCCGTGAGGCGCGCAAAGGCGCTGCTCTCGGAGTAACGAAGCTGTTGGCCGTCATGGACCATGAAGTAGGCGCCGATGCCCAGCCGCTCGCAGAGGGCCAGGGCCTTGTCGGGGCCCAACACCGTCAGGGCCGTGGCCAGGGCATCGGCCCGGGCGCAGCTTGGGTCCAGGACCGTGGTGGAGGCCAATCCGTGGCCCACGGGGCGGCCCGTGGCGGGGTCGATGGTGTGGGAGATGTATTTGCCGTCCACCACATAGCCGTTGCGGTAGTCCCCGGAGGTGGCCAGGGAGAGGTTGTTGATGCCCAGGACCCGCTGAAGGTTGCTGTCGTCGGTGGGGCTTTGGATGCCGATGCGCCAGGGTCCTCCCCCGGGCCCCTCACCTTTGCAGCCCACCTCGCCGCCGATCTCGACCATGTAGGAGCTGGCGCCCAGGGCGTCCAGGCCCTCGGCCACCAGGTCCACGGCGTAGCCCTTGGCGATGCCCGAGAGGTCCAACTCCACGCCAGCGGCGGCCTTGACGGCGACGCCGGGGCTGGGGCTGGTGACCTTGTCCAGGCCCACAAGGGCGCGGGTGGAGGCTAGCAGGTCGGTGGCGGGCTCGTGCTCCAGGGGCTGGCCATCGTTGAAGCCCCAGAGGCGCACCAGAGGGGCCACCGTGGGGTCGAAGGCGCCGCCGGACAGGGCGTGGACCTCACGGCTCATGTCCAGCATGGCCTGAAGGTCCGGCGAAAGGGGGAAGGGCTGCCCGGCGCCGTGCTTGTTGAAGCGGTCCAACTCCGAGCCAGGGACATAGCGGGAGAGGCGGTCGTTGACCCGGGCCGTGACGGTATCCAGGACCCCCGCCAGGGCGTCGGCCGTGACCCCCGGCGCCCCCGGTATCACCTTGATGGTGTAGAGCGTGGTGAAGACCTCGCCGCGCAGTTCCAGGGGCTGCACCGGGCCGGCGGCAAGGGTAGGGAGGGGGAGGAGCAGGAGGGGGAGGCAAAACCCAAAAATCAGAACCCCGCGCGCCAGCAAGGGGGTGGGGTGACCAATGGGACAGCCCCCTCCCTTGCGGTCGGGGTTCGGAAAGAACGAGGGCACGGTCATCTCAGTTGCCAAAGTCGTCGAAGGCGATCATCTCGGGGGCCACGCCCAGATCATCCAGCATCTTCTGGACGGCCTTGAGCATGGCGGGGGGACCGCAGAGGTAGTACTCGATGCCCTCGGGGTCGGGGTGCTGCTTGAGGTATTGCTCCAGGACCACCTGGTGGATGAAGCCCTTGTAGCCGGTCCAGTTGTCCTCGGGCTGGGGGGAGGAGAGGGCCAGGTGCCACTGGAAGTTGGGGTTGGCCGCGGCGATGGCGTCGAACTCTTCGTTGTAGAAGGACTCGCGGAGGCTGCGGGCGCCGTACCAGAAGGAGACCTTGCGGGTGGTGTGGACGCGCTTGAAGAGGTCGAAGATGTGGCTGCGCATGGGGGCCATGCCGGCGCCGCCGCCGATGAACAGCATCTCGCGCTGGGTGTCCTTGGCGAAGAACTCGCCGTAGGGGCCGCTGATGCTGACCTTGTCGCCGGGCTTGAGGCCAAAGATGTAGGAGGACATGAAGCCGGGGGGGACGGAGGGCTTGTCCGCGGGGGGCGTGGCGATGCGGACATTCAGCATGATGAGGCCCTTCTCGCCGGGGTAGTTGGCCATGGAGTAGGCGCGGGCGACGGGCTCGTTGCAGGTGGAGACCAGGTCCCAGAGCTTGAAGTGGTCCCAGTCGCCGCGGTACTCGGGGTCGATTTGGAAGTCCCGGTACGCGACGCGGTGGGTGGGGCACTCAATCTGGATGTAGCCACCGGCCCGGAAGGGGACCTCCTCTCCGGGGGGCAGATCGAGGACCAGTTCCTTGATGAAGGTGGCCACATTGCGGTTGCTGCGCACGGTGCAGTCCCAGGCCTTCACGGAGAAGATCTCGGGGGGCACCTGGAGGGCCAGGTCGTCCTTGACCTTCACCTGGCAGGCCAGGCGGTAGCCCTGCTTGATCCGGGCGGGGGGGATGATGCCGGCCTCGGTGGGCAGGATGCTGCCGCCGCCGGCGGTGACCTTGCAGGCACAGGTGCCGCAGGTGCCCTTGCCGCCGCAGCCCGAGGGCAGCAGCACGCCGTTGTCCTTGAGGGTCGAAAGGAGGGTGGAGCCGGTGGCCACGGAGAGGGCCCGGTCGGCGTCCCCGTTGATGGTGATGCGGGCGTTGCCCCGGCGGATCAGGTGGGCCTGAGCCCACAGGAGCAGCAGGACCAGCAACACGATGATCCCGATGAAGGCGGCGACAGCTATGAGGACGAGTTGCATTTGAACCCCTCTTGCGAAATCAGAGCTGGATGCCCGAAAAGATCATGAAGCCCATGGCCATGAGCCCCGTGATCAGGAAGGTTATGCCCAGGCCCTTGAGGCCCGCGGGGACATTGCTGTAGGACATCTTCTCGCGGATGGAGGCCAGGGCGATGATGGCCAGGGTCCAGCCAATGCCGGAGCCGAAGCCAAAGACCGTGGCCTCACCCAGGTTGTAGTCCCGCTCCTGCATGAAGAGCGCGGCGCCCAGGATGGCGCAGTTCACGGCGATGAGGGGCAGGAAGACACCCAGCACGCCATAGAGCTTGGGGGAGAAGCGGTCGATGAACATCTCCACAACCTGGGTGGCGGCGGCGATGGTGGCGATGAAGGAGATGAAGCTGAGAAAGGAGATGTCTACGGAGGCCAGGGAGGGGGAGATCCAGGTGAGGGAGCCGGGCTTGAACAGGTACTCCAGGAGGAACTGGTTCAGGGGGGTGGTGACCCCCAGCACGAAGGTCACGGCGACGCCCAGGCCAATGGCCGTCTCGATGCGCCGGGACACCGCCACGAAGGAGCACATGCCCAGGAAGAAGGCCAGGGCCATGTTCTCGATGAAGACCGATTTGAGCAGCAGGCTGAGGTAGTGTTCCATGACCTAGTCCCTTTCCTGCAGGTCGGGGTTGCGGGTGCGCTGGGCCCAGATGAGCAGGCCGATGATGAAGAAGGCCGCGGGGGACAGGACCATCAGGCCGTTGGGCTTGTACCAGCCGCCGTCGGTGACCAGGGGCAG
>CAZMEC010000058.1:0-10406 GCA_964565265.1 uncultured Myxococcales bacterium | reverse complement strand
TGGAGAAGGCCGTCACGGCGGTCACCGCCAGGGCCATCACCAGGGAGGTCTCCAGCTTGCTGGTCACGGCCAGGGCCGAGCAGATGCCCAGGACCTGCACCGTGATGGGGTTGGCTGTGTAGATGGAATGCAACAGAGCTTTTCTGTCCTTGGGGTTCATTGGATCTCCCCTTTCTTCAGGCGGGCCACGAAGGGGCCGTAGGCGGCCTCAGAAAGCCAGAAACGCAGCATGTGCTGGACGCCGCGAGAGGTGATGGTGGACCCGGAGATGCCGTCCACCCGGTTGGGGTCGGCGGCGGCGGGGCCAGCCTTGCCCTTGATCACGGAGATGGCCAGTTGGCCCTTGGCATCGGCCAGTCTGCGGTCCAGCCAGAGGGCCTTCCAGCGGGGGTTGTCCACCTCGCCGCCCAGGCCCGGGGTCTCGGCGTGCTGGTAGTAGCTGAGGCCCTTGATGGTGTCTCCGTCGGGGGCCAGCGCCAGGTACCCGTAAAGGGTGGACCAAAGGCCCATGCCAGACACGGGAATGAGGACCTTTTCCAGTTTGCCCTCAACGCGGACCAGGAACACCTGTCCGTACAGCGGCACCCGGCGGACCTTGGCGGGGTTCTCGCCCACCTCCCGGCTGAGTTCCGGGTCCTTGGCGGCGGCCTGGGGGTCCTGGGCCTTGGGGGGCAGGTCCGTCTGGAGGCTGCCATCCTCCAGTTTCACGAAGGCGGTCTCGATGTGCTTCTGGAAGAGGCCGTCCGCCAGGGCCGCATTGGCGGGGGCGTCGGGGGCCACGAGGCCCGCCAGCCGCAGGATGATCATCTGCCGGTCCAGGCGCTTGTTGATCTCCTGGGCGGGGCGCAGCATGACCGCTGCCAGGGTCACCCCGACGGAGCAGACGCCGCAGACCGCGACGGTGAACAGGACGGTGTAAAGATTGCTACGCTTCATAGCGTTTTGCCCTCCGCCGAAGGTTCGCCCTCACGAAGAAGAAGTCGATGAAGTTGGAGAAGGCATTCATCAGGAGGATGGCCAGCATCATGCCCTCGGGGTAGGCCGGGTTGATGATGCGGACCAGCCCCGCCAGGGCGCCGATGGCGAATCCGTAGATGAGGCGGCCCCAGGGAGTGAAGGGGGCGCTGACGGGGTCCGTGGCCATGAAGACCGCGCCAAAGGCGAAGCCCCCCAGGACCAGGTGCCAGTGCAGGGGGACCGCGAAGGCCGGGTTGGTGGTGGAGCCCGCGAGGTTGCAGAGGGTGACCATGAAAGCCAGCCCCAGGACCGTGCCCAGCATGATGCGCCAGGAGGCCACGCGGGTTACCACCAGCAGGAGGGCGCCCAGGAGGCAGGCCAGGGTGGAGGTCTCGCCGAAGGAGCCGGCGCGGAAGCCCAGGAAGGCGTCCGTCCAGGATTGCTGGGCCAGGAAGGGCAGCCCCTGGGCCTTCATCTCGGCCAGGTAGGTGGCGCCGGAGACGCCATCAATGCCGGAGGTGAGGGCGGGCACCCAGGCGGCGTCGCCGGAGATGTCCCCGGGGTAGGCGAAGAACAGGAACACGCGACCCACCAAGGCGGGGTTGAAGACATTCATGCCCACGCCGCCGAAGACCTCCTTGCCCAGGACCACGCCGAAGCTGATGCCCAGGGCGACCTGCCACAGGGGGATGGCGGCGGGGAGGATCATGGGGAAGAGCATGGCGGTGACGAAGAAGCCCTCGTTCACCTCGTGGCGGCGGACCACCGCGAAGAGCACCTCCCAGAAGCCGCCCACAGCGAAGGTGACCACCAGCACGGGCAGGTAGTACAGCAGGCCGTGGACCAGGCAGGCCAGGATTGACAGGTCGTTGCCCGCGAAGCCCAGGGCGGTGTAGAGGGCGCTTTGCCAATCGGGCAACAGGGAGGCCCCCCGGGACACCGCGAGGTGGGACTGATAGCCGGCGTTGAAGAGGCCAAAGAGGATGGCGGGGATGAGGGCGATGACCACGGTGATCATGGCCCGCTTGAGGTCCACGCTGTCCCGCAGGTGGACCCTGCCGGTGGTGACCTTGCCGGGGGTGAAGGCGAAGGTGTCGATGGCCTCCCACAGGGGTTCCAGCTTGTGCCAGCGGCCTCCCGCTGAGAAGTTCTCGCCGATACGGTCAAAGAGGCGTCTCATTCGTGGGCCTCCTCTTTCTGCAGCTTGGTGAGGACCCGCCGGAGGGCCGCGCCATAGTCGTTCTTGCCGGGGTCCACCAGGGTACACAGGGCCAGATCCTCTTCGTCCAGTTCCAGGCAGCCCAGTTTCACCGACTCCTCCAGGTTTTCCATCAGCAGGGCCCGCAGGAGGAAGGGCAGGGGCAGGTCAAAGGGCCAGAGGCCGTCGAAGGACGCAAAGGGGATCATGCTGCGGCCGCTGCCGTTGGACGAGGTCGTGAAGTCGAAGTGTCGGATGGGCAGGAACCCGGCGGCGTGGACCCGAAGGACGGACCAACTGCGAAGTCCCGGCCGAAGCCAGCCCAGCCCCACCCGGCGATTGTCCTCGGGGAGGGCGCAGAGGGCCTGGTGGAAGGGGCCAAGGAAGGCCAGGGGACCGGCGGCGGTGCGGCCCTCCAGGACCGAACCGGAGATTACTCGTTGGGTGCCCGGGGCGAGGCGTCCGGCCAGCAGGGAGTCCACAGCAAAGCCCCGGCGGGTGCGAAGGATGGCGGGCTCGGTGAGGCCCGGGCCGGCCACGCTGATCAGGCGGTCCTGGGGCACGCGACCCGTCTCCAGGGCCCGGCCCAGGGCCAGGGCGTCCTGCCAGCCCAGATGCCAGACGGCGCGCTTGTCGTTCACGGGCTTGAGGCAGTGGATGTGATAGCCCACGGTGCCCGAAGGGTGGGGGCCGGTGAAGGTGACGACCTGCACTCCGGGGAGGGTCAGGGAGGTGAGCGCCGGGGCCCCCGAGGCCCCCACGCAAAGATACACCGGGGCGCCATCCACCAGCAGCACCAGGGCCCGCAGGGCACGCTCCAGGTCGGCGAGGCGGGGGGCCAGGTGGGGGGCCGGGTCCAGGCTCAGGGGGTGGGTGTCGGTGGCGGTCACGAACAGGGCCGCGGGGCGCTGCTCGGGCTTGGGGACGCGGGAATAGGGGCGGGTGCGCAGGGCCAGCCAAAGGCCGGTCTCCAGCAGGAAGTCCCGGACCGCGGGGCCGGAGTCAAGCCGGGCAGCAGCGTGCAGGGTCTCGTACTGGACCTCGGGGGCATTGCCCACCTCGGCGACCTCAATGACGATGGACTGCAGGGCCCGCCGCTCGCCGCGGTTCAGCTCGGTGACGATACCCGAGGCGGGGCTGCAGACGCGGATCCGCTCGTCGTCCCGGGAGGTGGCAAGCACCTGACCCCTCTGGACCTTGGCCCCTTCCTCCACCAGCACCCGAAGCCTCAGACCCTGGTAGTCCTCCGTGACCACCGCGAGGCGTGAGGCGGCAGGACCCTCCAGGACCCGGGTAGGGGCCTGCCCCAAAGGCAGCTCCAGCCCCTGTCTGCATTGAAACCGCACTTGAGTCTCGTTCATCCAACAACCTCCGAACCAAATCGGCGTTTGGGGTACAGCCTATTCGTGGGGAGGCGGGTGTCAAGCGTGGCGGGTCGCGGCAGCTATTCTATCGCCATGTTGGCGATGTTGAAGTAGCCACCTTTGCGGCCGGCGGCCTGGAAGGATTCGTTGTAGGCGGGCTGGACGCTGGACATGACGGCGTGGATGGAACCCGCCAGGGCGAGGTCCGCCAGGAAGGCCTTGGCGGCAGCCTGGGTGGCCGCGGGGGAGCCGGCGGAGACATCCTGGCAGTCGGCGGGCAGGGCGTCGGCGGTCCGGATGGCGATGGTGTCATCAAAGCAACTGGCCGGGGTCTTGTAGTCGATGACCATGGTGAGGGGCGGCATGGTGCAGGTTACGGCGGGCTTGCCCTGGATGCCCAGGGTGAACGATCCGCCGGTGTAGAGGCGGGTCTCCACGCTGCCCACGAAGGTCCAGTCCTCGCCCTCCACATCGTCGCCCAGGGTCATGTAGCCAAAAGAGAAGCGCACCTCGCCCTTGGTGATGCCAAAGGTGGACATGGCCCGGTAGAAGTTGGGGAAGCCCGTGATGCCCGTGACCATGTGGGCGGAGCCGGGGGAGGTGGGGCTGATGGGGGCGCCGGCTGGGTAACTTGGCGAGGCAATGTAGTGGTAGGCGTCGGCCAGTTCGTAGAGGCCCGAGGGGGCAATGCAGGTGTCGTAGGGGGCGGGGATGGGGTGCCCGTCGCCCAGCGGCTCCAGGCCCGTGCCATCGGCCCACCAGGCGGCCACGCCCTCTTTGGTGGCGGTGGTGCCCAGGAAGGGCAGGTGGAAGGGCTCCAGCTCGCAGGTGCCGTCCTCCGCCAGCTTGAAGCCAAAGGTACACTGGGTCAGGGAAAGGCAGTCACCCAGGCCGCCGTCGTGCTGATTCGGGGGGCAGAGATTCACCTGGGGAGGCACCTCGCAGACGCCGCCGTTGCACCACTGGCCCGCGTCGCATTGGCCGCAGAGACCGTCACAGCCATCCCAGCCGCAGGCCCGCAGCAGGCAGTCGGCGACGCAGCCGGCCAGGCAGCCACCCGGGGGGCAGGGGCCCTTGTTGATGGCGAAGTTGGCGCCGCCGATGGGCTGGCCGTTGATGTAGCCGGTGAGGGCGAACTCCACCTGGGTGCCGTCGGGGACCTCGCCGTCAGCCAGGGCGGGGTCGATGATGACCTTGGCAAGGCGGCTGTCCCCGGGGAGGAGGAGTTGGGGATCGGGCTGCACGATGGCACTGCCCCAGAGGGGGCCGTCGGGGAAGCCGTCGCGGCCAAGCTGGCGTAGCTCCAGGTGGACCATGGCGGGGTGATCGGTGGGGTTCCAAAGCAGGAACTCGGCCTCCGCGGGGGACGCGGTGCGGCCCACATGGCAGTTCTCCTGGCCCACATTGTTGTCCTGGTCCACATCTCCGTCGTAGATGACTTCGGCGCGCAGGCAGAGGTGGCCGGTCTTGATGGGGGTCCAGGTCAGCTCCAGCACGCCGTCGGCCCGGGCGGGGACGGAGGTGGCCTCGCTGAGGCCCGCGTCCTCCCAGAGCTTCTCCGGCTGGCCCACGCCAAAGTCCGCAAAACTCAGGGCCAAGCGTACTCCGTCGGCCTGGACATCGGCGTCATTGAAGGCGCGCACCCGGACGGTGTAGGTGGTGCCTACCTCCAGGTTGTTGGAGCCCACGGCGTTGCCGTCGGGGTCGTAGAGGGTGATGTTGGGGCTGTTCCAGGAGGGGTTGTCCCCCCGGCGCAGGTGCCAGGTGGACGAGTCGGTGGCTGCGTAGGTGTACAGGTCGACGGCGGTGTCGGGGCGTACCTCCAAGACCTCGGAGGCGCAGCGCTGGGAGTTCTTGCCCAGGGCCGTCAGGTTGTGCAGCCCCAGGTCGAAGGGCACGGGCACATTGAAGGAATGCGGGGTGCCCACGCCGAACTGGCCGTTGGAGGCGGTGGCGATGGGCAGTGCCGTGGCCCCAAGGGTCAGGGTCACCTCTTCATTGCCCAGGAAGCCGGCGCCAGCCACGGAGACGGCCTGGCCCTGGATGGCGCTGCTGGGTGTCAGGAGGCTGAAGTAGGCGCCGCCGTCCGTCACCTTGAGCTTGCCCAGGTAGGGCCGATACAGCAGATGGGTCACGGTCAGGTCCAGAGTGCCAGTTGCAGGCATATGCAGATGCAGACGGGCCTGGCCCCTGTGGTCCGTGGTGCCCGCCACCAGGATGGAGCTGGCGTCCGTCACGGCCACGCGAGCCGCACGCAGGGGCTGGCCGGAGGCCTGGTCCGTCACCTGCACCAGGAAGTCCTGGGTGCCCGTGGAGCCCACACAGGCGGGGTGCTGGACCGTCAATTCCAGGGGCTTGTCCGCCCAGATGGTCATCTCCGGGTCGCCCAGCGCCAGGTACATCTCAAAGGTGCGCAGGCGGCCGTCGCTGTCGCCCAGCCGCTGGGCCATGTAGATCTTGGCGAACAGGTTCAGGGGGTCCAGGCGGCGCACGGGCTGGAGGTCCATCTCGGGCAGGGCGCCACCTCCGGGGGGGTTGGGGTTGAAGCTCGGGTACAGCCCCTTGTAGGCCCCCAGGTACATGAAGTCGTTCTGGGCCCAGCTTATGCGGGTGGAGCCGATGGCCCCGGCGGCGCCGGCTTTGGGTAGCCTGGTCAACTCCTCCAGCAGGCACTCGGCGGCCGCCTCGGTGGGTTGGTTGCCGGCCCGAACGGCGGTGTCCACTGGGTTGTCCGTCTCATTGTCGAACCAGCCCGTCTGACAGGCGTAGCTGAGGTACACGGACACGGGGCCTGGGGACTGGATGGCACCGTCGGTGACATCGGTGGTCAGCAGCGCGGGGTTGCCCCAGGACTGCCGGCCGCCGTGGCCGTTGAAGGCCACAATGGCGGCGCCCGCGTTCAAGGCCGCCAGCACCATTGCCTTGTCACCGTCCCAGGGGAAGGGTGGGGTGGCCGGCGGGTCTCCGGCGAGCGTGAGGGCGGCGGGCATACCTGTGCCATCCTCGTACCAGCGGGGGCCGGCGGCGAATCGTCCGCTGAAGGCCCAGATGGGATTCACGGTGCGGTCCAGGCCGGTCAGGAAGCTGCGGACCTCCTGGGCGAACTCGATGATGCGGAAGGTGGCGTCCTCTCGGCCGTTGCCCTGGTCGGGTCCTCCCCGCGGGCCGGGGTCGGGGCGGGCGTCCTCGAAAAGATTCACCAGCGGGTGAGTGTTGTAGAAGGCGCCGGCCTGGGGAGGGTTCTGTTCGTAGGCGAGGATCTTGTCCACCAGTGCGGTGGCCTGCTGCACCGTGTCCACCGAGAGGCGCCCGATGTAGATGTCGGGAAAGTAGTCGTTGCCGTCCACGGTCACATAGAAGTTGTCGCTGCCGATGAGGTCCGGCGTGTGGCTGTCGTGGCTGGTGACATGATGGGTGGGGACGAACTCCGAGTCCCCCACCAGCAGGATGTAGCTGGGCGGGATGCCCCACTCCTCGTAGGCCGTTTTGATGTACTGAGTGATCTCCGCTTCGGTGGGGTTCTCGGCGAGGTCCGCGATGTCCACCACCATGGTCCGTAGGCCCTTGTGGCGTTTCCAGTCGGCCAGGCGCATCACGGGATTCTGGGGGTCCAGGGGGTCGTAGAAGTCGCCGTGGGTGAGGATCAGGTAGTCGCAGCCGAAGGTCTGGTTGGGGGGCGCAAGGTCTTCGCCCAGGCGCACCGGGTTGAAGTAGTTCAGCAGCGAGAAGTCCAGGGCCGTCTCCAGGTCGTCGTTGCGCAGGCGCAGGGGAGGGGGCTGGACCAGGGCGGACTTGTCGAACTCCAGGCGAATCTCAATGACCGAGCAGGCCTCCAGGATCCCCGTGGCCGGGTTGTAGCGCAGGGGATTGGCCCGCAGTACCAACAGCCTGTGCCCGCGCAGCACGCCCACATCGCCGGGCTCGATGGAGGTCAGGGCCGCGGGAATCTGGGCGTCCGTGGCGTAGACTTCCTGGTCCAGCGCCAGGGGCGCCATCTCTTCGAAGTCGGCGGGCAGGTAGGAGGGGTCATTGTAGTCCGGCTCGGTCTCCGAACGCATCCTTGGGGGCTGGGCTGGTGCTACCCGATAGTGGCCCAGGAAGATGCAGTCGGACTTGTAGATGGTGGGCTTGATGGTGACATTGAAGGGGATCTCCACCAGGGCGCCCAGGACGGGCAGTTCGGGCTGCCCCTGGGTCCCGGAGTTGCCGTAGCCGGGGATGACCAGGTGGTGGAAGATCTGGCCGTCCAGTTCAACCTCGCTGGCCGTGAAGCCCGGGACCCCGAAGTTGACCAGGGCCCCCTTGGTGGTGCTCTCCTTCATGGTCACCGCGGGGGCCGTGCCGGGCAGGGCGCCTTCCACCAGCGGCACCCAGCCCAGCAGCGGCTTGGGTTCGGGCTGGACCTCGGTATCAGCACCCGTGTCAGCAGTCGTGTCAGCGGCCGTATCAGCCGCGGTGTCGGGGTCCACAGCGGTGTCCTTAGGTTGGGTCGTGTCCCCGTCGCCCAGGTCAGCCCCGGGGCCATCGGAGAGTTCTCCCTCGGCGTCCGGAAGGCTGTCTGGAGGCACCAGAGGGGCATCCCCCAACAGAGTGTCCCCGGGGCCACCCAGGTCCCCGGTCCCGCCCGGGTTCTCGGCCGCGCAGGCTGCCACAAACAGCGACGCCAAGAGGACAAACGAGAATGTCAGACGGCTCATGGTCTTCCCTTCCGAAAACTGGGGGCTGATTGTTGAGGCATCCGATTCTAGCGCCGAACCGAATCCTGGCAAACCTTACCCTCTTCAAAAGCGCTTTCGTTGGAAGAAAAACTCGCCTATATTCGGGCCCTGTGGCGTTGAAAGCTGGCTGACAAGGAGGGGCTGTCGATGGGGTATACGCTGGATGTGAGTCTGGTCACTGGAAACCACATGATCGATGAGCAGCACCGCGAGCTGCTGGGCCGCGCCTATGACATGATCAACAGCGACCAGGCGCTGCCGGGCTACCAGGAATACATGGCCGCCTTCACCTTCCTCAAGGACTATGTCTTCTACCACTTCGTTGCCGAGGAAGGCTTCATGGAGAAGACGGGCTACGAGCGCCTGGCCTCCCATCGCTCGGAGCACGACTACTTTCGCAAGGAGTTGGCCTCCATTGAAAAGGAAGCCACCCAGAAGGGCGCCACTCGCGAGATCACGATGCGCCTGCACATGCTGATTGTGGACCGCTTCATCCAGCACATCCGCACCACCGACCGGCGCATGGCCGCAGCCCTGGCAGGGAACTAGGCCGATCCGCTCACTTCGTTCGCGGCTAGGAAAGCTTGGGCCTGGGGGCCAGGTGGCCTTCGGGAACGGTTGGGCTACTTCTTCGTAAAAACCAGAAAATCGTAGGCAGCCAGGAAGTCATAGCTGGTGGCACTGGAGAAGCCGGCCCTGGTCATGGTCTCGGAGATCTCCTTGGGATCGGCCAGGAAGGAGCGGCCAAAGCCTCCCCCGCCCTCCGCATCGCCGCCGCGGATCAGGGATCTCACCAGGAGCCAGTTCACCGTCAAGACGACCTGGTCCTCCGGGGGCACCACCTTGTGGCCGGGCTCCAGGAAGAGGTCGGGGTGGAGGGCCAGCAACAGAGCCAGGAGGCGCCCCTGATGGGGCAACAGGATGCGGAAGATGGCGTCCTTGTCCCGCTTGGCGGCCGCATGGAAACCCTTGGCGTCCAGGAACAGGGAGGGGTCCTCCAGGATGCGGTTCAGGTCCTGGGCCAGCATGAGCTGGAGGGCCGGGAGGTCATTGGCCCACTGATCTGAGCGAAGCCGGTCCAGGGTCCGGGGGGAGAGGCGCCGAATGAGGGGATGCTGAAACCTGGTTTGCTGGGCCAGGTTCACCAAAGCCGAGGCGTCGGGGGCGTTGTAGAGGTTGAAGCCCCAAATCATCTTGGGGTGGATGACAATGACCCTGCCCCCCGGCGCCAGGGCGGCCAAGAGGTCCTTGAGGAAGGCCTCGGGATCGGGCAGGAACTCGTAGACCGAGGACAGGAGGGCGACATCAAAGGTGCGACCGCGCAGGGGGGCGGCAGGGTCCGCGACCTGCCCCTGAACGGGGGTGACCCAGGGAAGGCCCTGTTGCTTGGCGTCGTCCGCCAGCATGGTCAGCAGCCCGGGTTGGATCTCCGTGGCCACCACTGTGCCCTTGGGCCCGACCTTCCTGGCCATGGGGAAGGTGAAGACCCCCGAGCCAGCCCCGAAGTCCAGGACCCGCTGGCCGGGCTGAAGCGCCATGGCCTCCACCACCCGTTCCACCTGGAGGTGGCCCAGGCGGGCGCTGTCCTCAAAGGTGCGTTTCTTGTTCTTTGGGGGGACCTGATTGTGGACCCCCAGGGTGGCGGAGAAGGGGCCGGACTCAATGAAGGTCACCGGGGCCTCTTCGGCGCCGGCCCCCCCAGCCCCCCCAGCCAAGAGGGCAAGGGCCAAGGTCAGGGAAAGCAGGCTTGGGGCCAGTGGCTTCATTTTTCGGAGGTCCCGGGCAGATTGATGGGCGTGGTGTAGGGGTTCAACTCGCCGTCGGTGTAGTCCTCCCGGGGGAAGGGCTGGAAGGCCGGGGAGTAGAACTGCAGGGCAATCTCGTCGGCGAAGAAGCGGCCCGTGGTGGTGGGCACGACCTTCTTGTCCTCGTTCACTACAAGGCCCCACTTTTCCAGCAGGCGGAGGCGTTCGCCAAAGACCTCGTAGACATCCCGGCCGGTGTTCATCTTGAAGAGGCCCTTGAGGATCTCGCGGTTCTTGATGGGCAGGAGGGCGGACCAGCGGGCCTGCTCGTCGGGGGGGCGCACATAACCGCGGTTCATGGGCAGCACGCCGGCGTCGATGGCCTCGTGGTACTCCTTGAAGTACTTGGTGTTCAGGCCGAAGC
>CAZMEC010000057.1:10939-16539 GCA_964565265.1 uncultured Myxococcales bacterium | reverse complement strand
GAGCATCACCGCCAGGATGCCGATGCCCGCCACCAACATGGAGATGCCCGCCACCCCCAGCACCAGATTGGTCATGGTGTCGGAGGCCTCCAGGGCGCCCTCCAGCAGGGCTGACTGGTTCATGATGGTGAAGTCGTCGTCCTCCTTGGGGCCGATGCGATGGCGCTTCCGCAGCACCGTGCTGGCCTGGTCTTCCAGCGCGTAGAGCCGGTCCTCCCCCGAGGCCTCCAGGAAGATGGTCTCCACCCAGGTCATCTTGAACAGCCGCCGCATCCCCGTCTCCAGAGGCACGAAGACGATGTCATCCTGGTCCCGGCCCCCCTCGTCCGTGCCCTTGGCCTTGGTTATTCCAATGACCCGGAAGGGCAGGTTCCCCAGGGTAACGGTCTGGCCCAGGGCGGGGGCCTCCCCAAAGAGATTCTTCACCACAGTGGGGCCCAGCACCGCCACGGGCCGCCGGGCGTCATCCTCGTCGGCGTCGTAGAAGCGGCCCTCCCCCAGTTCAATGTTGCGGATGAGGAAGGCGTCGGCCTCCATCCCCTCCACGAAGGTCTGGGTCACCATGCTGCCGAAGCGCACCTTGGAATCCCGCATCACGCCACCGGCCGCCCGCACCAGATCCGGGCAGCCTTTGCGCAGGGCCTCCACATCGCGCTTCACCAGCGAGGTGGAGATGCTCTCGGTGTGGGCGTGCCCCCCGAAGTGCTTCAGCTTCCCGGCCTTCACCATGACCAGATTGGTCCCCATGCCGCGAAACAGCTCCCGGATGCTGGCCCGCATGCCATCCCCAATGGAAACCATCACCAACAGGATCCCCACGCCCAGCACCACCGCCAAGATGCTCAGGACCGTGCGCAGGGGGTGGGCCGTCAGCAGCTTCACCGACAGGCCAATGTTCTGGGAGTGCTTCATCGCAGGGCCTCCACGGGCATAAGCCCCGCCGCCCGCCGGGACGGCAAGCTGCCAAAGACGACCCCCACCAGGGCCGAGGACAGGGCCGCAATGGCAAACCCGGAAGGGGAGAAGGCCAGGGGCAGTTCGGGGATCAGCGCCTGCAATAGTCCAAAGGTACCCAGGCCCAGCAGCGTCCCGCCCCCCAGCCCCAGCACCGTCATGATCACGGCCTCCGCCAGGAACTGGAAATAGATGTCCCGCTGGGAGGCCCCCAGGGCGCGCCGCAGCCCAATCTCCGAGGTGCGCTCGGAGACCGACACCAGCATGATGTTCATCAAGACCACCCCACCCACGATGAGGCTCAGGATGGTCAGCGCCCCCAGCAGCAGCGTGATGGAGCCCATGGCCTGCATGCGGAACTTCATGGCCTGGGTGGCGGTCATGATCATGAAGTCGTCCTCCTCCGGCGGCGTGATGTGGTGGCGCCGCCGTAGGATCTCCGAGATCTGGGTCACCTGGGCGTCCAGCAGGTCCTCGGACTGGGACTGGATGATGATGACATGGATGTAGTCCAGCCTGAAGACCCGCTTCATGGCCGTGGTGACGGGAATGACGATGCGGTCATCCAGGTCGTCCCCCCGGGGCGAGACCCCCCGGTTGTCCAGCAGCCCGATCACCTGGAAGCTGACCCGGTTGATGGTGAGCCGCTTGCCCACAGGGTTGACCTCGCCGAACAACTCCTGGCGCACCCGAGGCCCCAGGAGACAGACCCGGGACATGCGGTTCAGCTCGTCCGCCGAAAAGAAGCGCCCCTCCACAACCGTATCCGAGTAGGCAGTAGGGAACTGGCTGCCCACCCCAAACACCATGACCTGCCGGTTCTGGGCCCCGACCCGGATCAGCGCGTCCATGATGCGGACCAGCGGACTGATGGCCTCAATCCCCGGCACGGCCGAGGCTATGGCCTTCACATCGTCCAGCTTCATGGAGGCTGCCCGCATGCCCATGACATGCTGGCGCCCCCCTCCGGCCCGCACCCGGATGCCCTTGGACCCGAAGCCCTCCATGCGTTGTTCCATGCGGGCCCGGGCGCCCTCGTTGAGCCCCGTCACCACCGTCAACGAGGCCACCCCCAGCAGGGTCCCCACCATCATGAAGAAGGACCGCAGCTTGTGAGTCGCCAGAGACTGAAAGCCCTGGCGGATGAGGCGCCACAGCTTCATGGGTGCCGGACCTCGTCGGCGACGATCCGGCCGTCGCTCATGCGCAGAACGCGGCTGGCGCTCTCCGCGATGCCCTCGTCGTGGGTCACCATGATGATGGTATTGCCCGCCCTGTGGAGGCGCCGGAACAGCTCCATGATCTCGGCGCTGCTGCTGCGGTCCAGATTGCCCGTGGGTTCATCCGCCAGCAACAGCCGCGGCTGATTCACCAGCGCCCGGGCGATGGCCACCCGCTGCTGTTGCCCCCCGGAGAGCTGCCCCGGCGTGTGGTGCATCCTGTCATGTAGCCCCACCAGCCCCAGCAGCCCCCGGGCCCGCTCCTTGGCCTCCTTGGGATAGCTGCGGGCATACACCAGGGGCAGCAGCACATTGGTCAGCGCGTCGGCCCGTGGCAGCAGATGAAACTGCTGGAACACAAAGCCTATCTTCTCGTTGCGCACGCGGCTGCGCTCGGCGTCGTCCATCCCGCCCACCTCCACGCCATCTATCAGATAGCGCCCGCCGGTGGGCACATCCAGGCAGCCCAGGATGTTCAGCAAGGTGGACTTCCCCGTGCCCGAGCTGCCCATGAGGGCCACGAACTCCCCCTCCTTGACGGTCAGATCGATGCCCTGCAGCACCCGCGTCTCCAGGCCGCCGTTGCGATAGGTCTTCTCCAGGCCCTCCAGGCGGATCATCTGGGGCCTCCCATCATGCCGCCGCCCATGAGCCCGCCGCCCCCCGGGGGATGGGGGAAGCCCGCGCCATTCTTGGCCGCCGGCAGCAGCACCTGTTCGCCGGCCTTGACCCCGGCGCTGAGTTCCACGAAGTCCTCCTCCTCAATACCCACGGTCACCTCGCGCAGCGCGGCCTTGCCCGCCGTAACGACCTGCACGAAGTTCTTGCCGTCCTTGCGCACCAGGGCCCCCACGGGCACCCCCGGCGCCCCCGGTTTCTTGAGAGAATAGATGGACACATTGGCGGTCATCTCCGGGCGCAGCAGCCCGGCAAACTCGTCCACGATATCCACCACCACATCGTAGTAGACCACATTGTCCTTCAGCACCGCCGAGGGGTAGATGGCCACCACCCGCCCCTTGAAGTCCCGGTCCGGGAAGGCATCCACCGTGAAGTTGGCCTCCTGCCCGGGCTTGACCTTGCCGATGTCCACCTCGTCCACATAGGCATCCACCTGCAGCCGCGCCAGGTCCACCACGGTCACAAAGGTGGGCGAGCTGAAGCCCGCGGCCACCGTCTCCCCCTCCTGGGTCGTGATGGTGCCCACCACGCCGTCAATGGGCGCCAGCACGGTGGCATAGCTCAGCCTCGTCTTGGCCTGATCCAACTGGGCCTCCAGCTTGGGCAGGGTGGCCTCCAGCACGGAGATCTCAGCATCAAACGACACCAGCGCCGACTCGGCCTCCTTCTGGGCCAGCTCCAGCCCCGCCCGGGCCTGCTCCAGCGCCATCTGCTGAACGGCCAGGTCCTGCTCCAGGTTGGTCAGCGCGTGCTTGACCGTCTCCTCCTGCACGGAGGCCTCCTCCGACAGCTTCACCTTGCCCGAGTCGTACTGCCGCTTGGTGGAGTTGAGCCGCCCCTGGGCCGCCTCCCGCTCGGCCTTGGCCTTGTCCAGGGACTGCTCGGCCAGCATGCCCTTTTCAAACAGCGAGGCCATGCGCCGGCGATCCTTGTCCGCAAGCTGGAAGGCCGCCTCCTGTTCCTGGATGGCCGCCTCCTGGGTCTGAAGCTGGGCGCGAAGCTGGGCCACCACGGACTCCAGGCGGCGCCGTTCCAGGTCCAGCCCTGCATTCCCCTGAAGCTGGATGGCATCCAGGCGGGCCTGCTGGCTGGAGACTTCGCTCTTCTTCTGGGCCAGCAGCGCCTCAAAGCGCGCCGCATCCGCGTCCCGCCGGGCCTTGAGCTTTTCAATCTGCACCTTGGCCGAGGCCACCTGGGCCTCGTTCGCCTGCAGTTCGGCCTCCAGGTCCCGGTGTTCAATGACGGCGATGACTTGATCCTTCTTGACCGTGTCGCCGATCTTCACATTCAGCTTCTGGACCTTGCCCGAGGTCCGGGCGCCCACATTCACCTGGGCCCCCACCTTGGGCTTCACCGTGCCAATGGCCAGCACCGACTGGGCAAAATCCCTGGCCTCCACCCGCGCCGTCGCGCCGGCCCCCGCAGCGGCCTTCCCGCCGGCCTTGCCTCCCAGCAGCTTGGCCGCCCCCAAGCCCAGCACCAGCAACACCGCCACACCCACAGCCATCCACTTCCAAGGCAGCTTCATCTTGCACCTCCAGGAGTCGCCAGCACCCGCCCCACGGCCTTGTCCAATCGCGCCAAGGCCAGGTAGCAGTCAATCCGGGCCTGCAGCGCCTGCACCCTGGCCGAGGCCCTCGAGGCCTGCGCGTCCAGCAGTTCCACTATGCTTCCAAGCCCCAGCTTGTAGTTCTCTTCCGCCAGTGCCGCAGCCTCGGTGGCCGCCTCCAGCACCTTGTCTCTGGCCCTCAGGGCCTCCCGGGTCTCGGCGATCCCGCTGTGGGCTGCCCAGACCTCAAACTGGATGTCGTTCACGGCCCCCGCAAGCTCGGCCCGGGCCTGCTGTTCGTCGTAGCGCGCCGCCCGCACCGAGTGGACCGTCCCAAACCCCGAGAACAACGGAATGGTCAGCCCCAGCGTGGCGCTCTGGCTGTCCCGCGAGTCCCAGTCCCGATCCCAGTCCCGGGCCAGCGTCGCATCTGCGCTGACGGTGGGCAGATGCCCCGCCCGGGCCACCCCCGCCTGGGCCAGCGCCTGGGCCACCTGGGCCTTCGCCTTCGCCAGCTCGGGCCGCGCCCCCTGGGCCTCCTCCAGCAGGTCATCTAGCTCGGCCACCTGGGCCTCCGCCGGGGTCTCCTCCAGGGGCAGCAACTCGGGCGCCCGCCGCACATCCAGCCCCAGGGTCCGGGCCAGGGTCCCCCGCGCCTGCCGCAGCGCCGCCGCCGCCGTGCTTCGCTGGGCCTCCATCTCGGCCAGCCGCGCCTGGGCCTGCAGCACATCGTAGCGCCGCGCCAGCCCCACCTCGAAGCGGGCCGAGGCCAGCCGATGCTGGTAGTCCGCCTGGGTCACCAGTTCCTCCACGGCGGCCTGGTACCACAGGGCCCCCTGCACGCCCATGAAGGCCTCCCGGGCCTCCAGCGCCAGGTCCAACAGCAGCGCCCGCCGGGCCTGCTGGGCGCCATCCTCCGCCGCCAGCGCCGCGTCCACCCGGGCCCCCCGGGCCGCGTCAAACAATAGCCAACTCACACTGAGGCTGGCCCTGCTGGACAGGCCCTCCTGGCTCCCTGGCAGGTTGCCTCCAGACAGCTTGCTGGCCCCCACCGAGCCCCCGGCCTGCACCTGGGGCCACCACTGGGCCCTCGCCACTCCCACGCGCTCCGAGGCCGCGCGGTAGGCCGCCCAGGCCGCGGAGGTGCGGGGGTTGTTCTCCAACGCCAGGGCTATGCACTCGGACAGGCCAAGGGC
>CAZMEC010000057.1:3826-10839 GCA_964565265.1 uncultured Myxococcales bacterium | reverse complement strand
GGGTGGCAGGGGGCGCGGGGGAGGAGGGGGCCAAAGCCTGCGCCGCCAGGGGCCCAACCCCAAGGCCGAGCGCAATCACCAACGACAACCAAACCCCACGAACCATCAGCGGCCTCCGTTTCACCGCCCCAAGGCTGGCGGCCTGCGCATGTTACCCCTCCTATGCCGGGCCTGGGAAGCTAGTTAATGGAAGAAGGGACCCCGGACCTCCTGCCCGGAACACATCCTTCCTTGCAACCCCCCGGCCCCCGTGCAACTCTTGCACCCATGCCAGCAGCCGTCGCCGGGGGGGGATACATGAAACGCAAACAGATTCTCCGCGCCAAGCAGCGCAAGGTGGGCACCAGCCCAGGGTCGCTGATTCACATTGGCCAGGCCAGCAGCCTGGTGCCCTCCGTGCGCATGCTGCGCTACAACGCCACCACCATGGAGGAGGCCCTGGTGCCACCTCCCAGCGCCACGACCAGCAAAGGGCTGGTGTCCTGGTTCGAGGTGGATGGCCTGCACGACGCGGCGACCATGCAGGCCCTGGGCACCGCCTTCCAGTTGCACCCGCTGGTGCTGGAAGACCTGATGAACACCGAACACTCCCCCAAGCTGGAGAGCACCGACACCCGGGTCTTTGCGCTGGCCAAGCTGGCCCACCTGGACCGGGCGCAAGGGGAGCTCACCTACGAGCACCTGGGCCTCATCTGGGCCGACGGGCTGGTGCTGACCCTCCACGAACGACCGGGCCCGGTCTTTGACCCGGTGCGGGAGTCCATCGTCAACGCCAGCGGCCGCATCCGAGGGCTGGGCGCGGACTACCTGGTGCGGCGGCTGCTGGGCTCGGTGGTGGACCAGTACTTCGTGGCGGCGGACTTCCTGGCCGAACTGATGGACAAGTTGGAGGGGCAACTGCTGGCCAAGAGGCCCTCGGGCCTGGAGGTCGCCTACAAGCTGCGCGGGGAGATCAACCAGCTTCGGCGCAGCATCCAGCCCCTGCGGGAGGGTCTGCTGCGCCTCATCACCGACCAGTTCCCCCTGCTGACCCCCGAGGTGCAGCCCTTCTACCGGGACCTGCTGGACCACTGCAACGGCCTGTTGGACTTCCTTGAGGGCCTCAAGGATCAGTCCGCCTCCCTGATGGAGCTGACCATGGCCCTGGCCGACCGCCAGAACAACGAGGTCATGAAGGTGCTGACCATCATCGCCACCATCTTCATTCCCCTGACCTTCGTGGCCGGCATCTACGGCATGAACTTCGAGAAGATGCCCGAACTGCACTGGGATTACGGCTACCCGGCAGCCATCGCCCTGATGGTGGTGGCGGCCCTCTTCATGCTGCGCTTCTTCAGGAAGAAGGGGTGGCTGTGACCCAGCCCCTTGGGGTCCCTCTCCGGCCTTTTCGCTTGACTCAAGGGGCCCCAGCCGATAGAAACTACACCGGTCCATCTGCCCCCATAGCTCAGGTGGATAGAGCAGCGGTTTCCTAAACCGGAGGTCGGAGGTTCGAGTCCTCCTGGGGGCGCCAAGAGAATCCCATCGGTGTGTTGAATCTTGATTGCCCTGCTGCGGCGGAGCGGTCCGAGCGCGGCTTGGATTGGGCTGTTGAGAGGGGGACCGGTGAAAGAGCCTGCTTTTCGCGAAGAACTCAATGCAGATCCAGGGATAGGAACAGCGCAAGCCAGCGCCCCTGATCATCCTCGGCGGGTCAGCCTTGCTGCGGGCGTTCACGGTTGCCGGAGGGAGGGCCCAATGAGGGCTGTCCTCCTTCTTGGATTGGCACTGGCAATGGGGCTTTTGTCTTGCAAGGAGGACGCTGGCGCCGGGCCTGGGGCGACCGACGGGGGGACTCAGGACATCGCCGCAGACGGCGCCCATGGAGACGCCCTTTGGGACCTTTCTGGGGACGCTCCTACGGACCTGGCCTCGGATGGGAGTTCCGACCTGACCTTGGACGCCACGGTGGACCTGCCTTTGGACCTGCCGGCTGACCTGGATGCGGCTGAGACCACCTATCCGGTCCTGTGCGCCGAGTATGTCAAGGCCATGAAGCAGTGCGGCTTGCCAGTGCCGCCAGACAGCATGGACTTCTGCGCCATAGCCACCCAGGCGTTCTGGCGCTGTTACGCCGAGTCCGCCGATTGCCAGGCAGCGGCAGACTGCCAGATTCTGCTGGAGGCCAACCCCGGCTAGAGCGTTCTCACCAGGCGCAGGCCCACTGAACTGCTGCGGCTGTGCGGTGCGTAGGTCAGGCGGACGGCCGCCCGGCACAGGGCCGCTGAGTTGTACCAGCTTCCCCCACGAAACACCCGGTCCATCCCCGAGGAGGCGCCCTGGGGATCGGTGACCGGCGCAGGCCCATACTGGGCCCCCACATCCCAGCAGAACTCGAAGACATTGCCCAGCATGTCCTTGACCCCAAAGGCATTGGCGGCCTTGGAGCCCACCGGCTGGGGACCGCAGCGGCCTATGGCGGGGGTGGTGTAGCTGCAGTCGTAGCCCCCGGCGTAGGAGGCGGCAGCATTGCCGGCGTACCAGCCGATGGCGTTCAGGTTGGGGTCCGGGGGGGTGTAGGCGGGCTGGGTGATGGCGCCGTTGTTCCCAGGGCTGGTGTAGAAGGCGGCGTTGCTGCCGGCCCGGGCGGCGTACTCCCACTCGGCCTCCGTGGGCAGGCGGTAGCCCTTGCACTCGTAGATGGAGTTCAGCCCCGGCGCCAGGGTGACCGTGGCGACGGCCAGCCCGTAGGCTGTCCCGTTGAGGCAGTTCTTGTAGGCCCCCCCGACGGAGGCGCCGTTGAGGCACTTGGCGTCGGCCAGGACGAAGCAGGCTGGAAGCCCTGCCTGCTCGGATCGGGCGTTGGCATAGGCCAGGGCGTCCAGCCAGGTCATGGCCTCTGCGGGGCAGGTGTCGCCGCAGCTTTTGAACTCGCTGGAGTTCCAGCCCCCGAAGGCGGCCTTCCATTGGGCCTGGGTGACCTCCGTCACCTGCACCTCGAAGGCCCGGGTGAGGGTCACCTGGTGGAGGGTCTCGTCGCCACCGCGGCCGGTCTCAGCGGCGCAGGCGCCAGGGTAACCGGCGGGGGCCGGACAGCCCGCCGGGCTGCCCATCCAGAAGGTCCCCGGGGGGATGGCCAGGAAGCCCTCCGAGACGCACTTGGAGTCCTTGCACTGGAAGCCCCCGGCGCAGACCCCGCAGACGCCGCCGCAGCCGTCGTCGCCGCACTGTTTGTCGGCGCAGGCAGGGACGCAGGCGGTGCACAGGCCCGCCTTGCAGTAGGGGGTGGCGGGCAGGGTGGCGCAGTCCTGAAAGCCGGCCTCGAGGGCACTGCCGGTGGGGTTGCAGGTGCCCGCCAGGGAGCCCAGGCAGGTGGCCGCCAGCGGGGTACAGACCTGGGCCTGGCAGTTGCCCTGGTCGCAGTAGGTGCCGCCGCCGCAGGCCAGGGGCGCGGACCAGCCGGTGCCGCCGGCGTTGCACACGCGGTAGGAGAAGTTGCCGTCGCAGATCCGGGCGCCGGCATCGCAGGCATTGGGAATGCAGGTCCCCGCCACGCAGGTCTGGTCCAGGGCCGCGCAGGCCTGGCCCTTGCACAGGCCGCCCTGGCAGACGGGGCCCACGGTGCAGGGGCTGGGGCAGTCTTCGCCCTCACGGCGGGGGCGCAGTTTGCAAAGGCCATCCAGGGGGTCGCAGACCTCCGCCTCGCAGAAGCTGTCCAGGGTCCCCAGACAGGAGATGGCGGACCCGGCCTTGAGCTCGCAGACGGCGGGGTTCTTGGACTTGTTGCAGTAGAGGACGCCGTTGCACCAGTCGGCGTCGTTTTGGAGCCAGCAGTCGTCAGTGGTGTTGCAGGCGCAGGTGTTCGGGCCTCCCACGCAGGTGCCGGCCTGGCACTGGTCCCCCTCCGTGCAGAGCACGCCGTCGTCGCAGCCCCCGTCCCGGGGCTGGTGCTGGCAGCCCAGGGCCGCCGCGCAGGTGTCGTCGGTGCAGTCGTTTTGGTCGTCGCAGTCCCGGTCCCCCGCGCCCCCCTTGCACAGTCCATCCTGGCAGTAGTCCCCGGTGCTGCAAAGGTTGGCGTCCTCGCAGGGGCCCTCCACGGCGTCGTGCTGGCAGGCCCCGCTGGCCTTGTCGCAGGAGTCCGCGGTGCAGGGATTCAGGTCGTCACAGTCGGCGGCCTTGGAGCTGTTCAGACAGCCCGTGGCGGGGTCGCAGTCGTTGTTGGTGCAGGCGTCCTGGTCGTCGCAGGCGCGGGGCGTGTGGGTGCAGGTCTTGGTGGCGGAGTCGCAGCCGTCCACCGTGCAGGCGTCGTCGTCCTTGCAGACCGTGTCTCCCAGGCCGTCGTCCTTGGTGCCGTTGCAATCATTGTCCAGGCCGTCGCACAGTTCTGCCGCGCCGGGTTTCACCTCGGGGTTGGCATCGTCGCAGTCTGCCCCGCCGCTGGCCACAGCCACCACGCCGTCCAGGTCCGCGTCCGTGCCATCCAGGCCATCGCAGTCGGCGTCGATGTTGTCCCCCACCAGGTCCTCGGCCCCCGGGTGGATCAGGGCCAGGGTGTCGTCGCAGTCGCGGCAGACATTCCAGTGGTCGCTGTCCTGGTCCTCCAGGTCGTCAACAAAGCCGTTGCAGTCGTTGTCCAGACCGTCGCAGATTTCGGCCACCCCGGGGTGCAGGTCGGGGTCCTGGTCGTCGCAGTCCAGGCTGGCCTGGGTGCCGTCCCCGTCCCCATCATCCGTGGGCGAGAGGCAGCAGCGAAGGCCCGCCAGGGAGGGGTCCACCAGGGCGCCGGCGGCCACCAGCAGGGTGCAAGCGGCCTTGGTGCCATCCTTCATGGAGCCCCCAAAGAGGCTGCCGTCGGCGGTCCACTCCGCCAGGTTGCCCACCAGATCGTAGACCAGGACAGCCTCGGCGTGGCAGTCGGCGTTGGCCCCGCAGGGGTCCAGGGCGAAGGGGAACTCGGTGTTGCAGGTGGGGGCGCTGTATTGGTCGCCGTAGGGGTAAAGTTGGCCCCCCGGGGAGCAGGCAAAGGCCAACTCGCCGGCGGCACAGAGGCGCTTGCCCAGACCCTGACAAAGCTGGGCGGCCTGGGCCTGGGTGGCCACTCCGCCAAGGGGCGTTGCCCCGGCCTGATTTGGCCATTCGTAGCGATCCATGTAGACGACCCCCTGGGCGGGCTCCAGGCGTTGGGTCCCTTCGGGGACGCCGGCGCAGAAGTCCCATTGGCAAAGGGGGTTGGCCTCGCAAAGGTCCAGGTCTTCGTTGCAGTGCTGATAGGGACTGCACAGGCCCCCGCAGGGTTGCACCGTGTCCGGGCTGGTGTCGGGCAGGGTGTCCAGCCAGGTGTCCAGCGCGTCCGGGCCAGGGCCCAGGTCTGCCCCGTCCCCCAGGTCCGTCCCGTCCAGGCCACCATCCGGCAGCTCCAGCCCGTCGGGCTGGGCCCCATCCGGCGAGACCCCATCCTTGGGCGCCTGCTGATCCGCTGGAGGCTGGCCCAGGTCGGTGGCTGCGTCCAGGCCATCCGTCAGGGCGTCCCCTCCAGGCCCGGCCGCCGTGCCCCCAGCCCCGCAGGCCCCCAGAAACAACAGCAGACCCACCAACGCGAACGCCAGTCTCATGGATGCCCCCCGGGGGAAGTTTACGCGGACTTGCGGCCCTGATTCTATTGGATGGGCCACCATTGGCAAGGGGCAGGAGACGGGAGCGGGAGCGTGGATGGAACCGACCCTATTATGGTCTCGTTGTGGCGGGCTGCAGGGTGCGCACGAGGCGGGCGGTCTGGTAGCCCTGGGCCTCCAGGCGCTGGACTATGGCGGCGTACTGCTCCTCCGGCAGGGTGGGCTGGCGCGCCAGGATCCACAGGTAGTCCCGACTGGGGTGCCCCACCACCGCGAATTGGTAGTCGGGGTCCAGATCAATCACCCAGTAGTCCCCCCAGAAGGGCCGAAAGAAGCTGACCTCCAGCTTGGCGTTGGTCTGCCGGTCCACCACCCGGGCCACCCCTTCGGCCTTGGACTCCTTGCCCTCCAGGCCGCCCTTTCGGCACCTGTTCAGCACCCCAATTAGCCCATCTTTTCGCAGCGTGTAGGTGGCATTGCTGGCGGTGCAGCCCTTCTGGAAGCTCTGGGGGAAGGCGGCGATCTCGTACCACAGGCCCAGGTACCTGCCCAGGTCCACTCGCTCCACGGTCTGAAGCTCGGGCAGCCGCAGCCGCTCCGTCGTGGTGGTGCCGCAGGAGGTCAGGAGGCCAAGGGCCGCCAGGGCCGCAGGCAGGAACGCAGCAGGGGCCAAAGGGTTCTTCACGGCGTGGCTCCCTTCGTGGCTTGCCGAGGCGACCGGGCCGCGCCCTTCGCCTTCCGGGGCTGCTTGGGCTTGGGCACCGGCAGGGCCGCCGCGGTGAGGCGCAGCAACTGACCCAGGCGCTCGTCGTTGTCCAACTCCTCGGCCCCGATGAGCATGGCCGGCTTGGCCCCGGGATAGGGGAAGCCCTCTTCGTAATTCGCGCCCACGAAGGCCCTGCCCTCAGGCGTGATCTTCACGAACAACTGGTCGTCGCAGATCAGCGCCACGACCTTCTCGTCCAGGTACAGGGCATACTCGCCAAACATCTTGCGGGTCCGCACCCCGGGCAGGCCCGCAAGCTGATCCATCAAGAACTCCATCGTGCTTTCGCTAGTGGCCATGGGGGCCTCCCTTGGGCAGATTGCAGACCCCTTTGTACCCCAGGAGTCCAGGCAAAGGGTAGTCCAATCTGGGTGCTCAGGGTCAGGGACGGTCCTAATCTCAGTAGGCGTTGAAAATCCCCTCAAGACCGGCCTACTATCGCCCCGTCACCACGGAGGAAACCATGAGAACTCACTGGTCGTTGCTGCTCTGTCTGTTCCTGGTGCTTGGCCTTGGCGGCTGCGGAGACTCGGGGGGCCTGGACCGCGCCGAGGGCTCGGACCTGCTGGCCGGCTCGGTGAACTTCCCCCGGCCCCCCCCCCCCCCCCCCCCCCCGCCCCCCCCAAACC
This sequence comes from uncultured Myxococcales bacterium, assembly GCA_964565265.1. GTDB lineage: Bacteria > Myxococcota_A > UBA9042 > CAIXZC01 > CAIXZC01 > CAIXZC01. The sequence continues at coordinate 3,853 of CAZMEC010000057.1, read as the reverse complement.
CCCACCGGCCCCCCCCCCCCCCCCCCC
>CAZMEC010000057.1:0-3816 GCA_964565265.1 uncultured Myxococcales bacterium | reverse complement strand
CCTTCTGGCCGGCTCGGTGAACTTCCCCGGCCCCTACCCCACCCCCTCCCCCGTGACCTACCAAGACCAGGCCGGCACCGCCCGCAGCGTCCTGGCCTTCCCCGGACAGGTGCTGCTGATCTTTGGCCCCGGCACCGACGCCGTCCCGGCCCCCAGCACCGCCGACCTGGAGGCCGCCATCACCACCCAGGGCGGCACCATCCTGGAGACCATCCCCCGGCTGCGATTCTTCCTGGTCCAGGTGGCCCCCACCCAGGAGGGCGCCTTCATCCAGGCCCTCCGCGCCAGCGCCCCCTCACTTCGCCTGGCGGTCCCCAATGTGGCCTCCGCCCGGGGCCAGGCCGAGGCTGTCCTCATCGACAATGCCTGCTGGGTGGAGGACTGCGTCTCCGCCGGCGGCGCCCCCGTCAAGAAGTTCATTCCCTTGAATGTGGGCCCCGGCGTGGTGGTCCTGGATGACTTCAACGACTTCCAGGGCGAGAACCACGGCCAGGATGTCTACCAGACCGTCCTGGACAACGGCGGCACGGTGTCCGCCCGGGTCCAGCTCCCGGTGCTGGCCAACGGCTCCGTCCCCGGCGACAAACTGGTGGCCAGCGTGGTCGCCATCCAGGCGGGCGCGGCCCTCTTCGCCCCGGGCGAGAATGTGGTCGCCAACCTGTCCTTCAACGCCGGCGGCGAGGGCGACCCCGACTACGAGTCCAACTGGTACTGCATGGCGGAGATGATCGACGAGGCCCTCAAGGCCACCAATGACCAACTGGACCCGGCCCAGCGCAAGCGCTTCATCCTGGTGCAGGAGATCGGCAACTCCGGGCAGGATGTCTCCCAGGCCTTTGGCCTCATTCGCCAAAAACAGCTCGCCGACGGCACCGCCGCCAACCACCTCTTCGTGGGGGGCAACGACGGCGCCTACGCCACCCGCGTGGACGACCCCACCCTCCACGGCGCCGTGGCCTGGTACAAGGGCTGCATCGCCCCCGGCAAGTGCGGCTCCTCCTTCGCGGCCCCCGCCGTGGCGGCCATCATCGCCCAGGTCGGCGACGCCGTGGAGGCTGGCCTGGGCTTGGTGGCAGACGCTGTCACCGCAGCCATCGCCGAGAACCCCGAAGGCGAATCCTTCATCATCGGAATGGTTGCCGCCGGCTCCCTGCGGATCACCCTCGAACCCAGGGAAGTGAACCTGCCCAAGGAAGGCGGCCAGGGCACCCTCACCGTGACCACCGCCGAGGGCCTGGACTGGACCGCCGTCAGCACCGCCCCTTGGTTGACCATCGTCTCTGGCGCCACCGGCATCGGCAGCGGCACCGTGGTCTACAACGCCCAGGCCTTCGACGGCACCGGCGAGCGCTTCGCCACGATTGAGGTCCTGGGCGAGTCCACCTTCCTCACCCAATATGGCAGCGAGGTCACCGGCGCCTGCTGCTGCCGGGCCGACTGCCCCTGTGGGGGCTACCCCTCAGCCATCTGCGAGGAGCACTGCCCCTGCTGCCTCTCCTCCTGCCGCTGGTCCGAGTTCCCCAACTGCGACAACGAGGGCAACCACGACTATCGCTGCGTCACCACCGACACGGCCGAGGCCATGACCCCCGATCAGTGCCTCCCCGCCCAATGCTGGAACCGCGTGGCCTGGTGACCCTCAGCACGCCGCCCCCCGGCCTCCCCCGCGCCCCCTCCCTGCCAAGCCCGTAGTTGTCACCCGCGCGATCCAATGCTACCTTGGCGGCCTGGACTGGCTTGGAGGCGATTCTTTTGGGCGGCAAACTGACCAAGGTGGCCATCTGTTACGACTTCGACGGGACCCTCTCGGCGGGCAACATGCAGGAGTACGACTTCCTGCCCGACCTGGGCATCACCCCCCATGACTTCTGGTCCGCGGCCCAGCAGTTGTCCCGGCAGCACGGCGCCGACCCCATCTTGTCCTACATGAAGCTCATGCTGGACAAGGCCAAGGCCTCGGGCACCGTGGAGATCACCCGCCAGTCCTTCCTGGAGTTTGGCCGCACGGTGAAGCTGTTCGAGGGCGTGGAGACCTGGTTCCCCCGCGTCAACGAGCTGGCCCGCGCCCAGGGCCTGCTGCTTGAGCACTACATCATCTCATCGGGCCTCAAGGAGATGATCGAGGGCACCAGCATCAAGGACCAGTTCAAGCACATCTTCGCCTGCTCGTTCATCTACGACGAGCAGGGCGTGGCCCAGTGGCCGGCCATGGCCATCAACTACACCACCAAGACCCAGTTCCTGTTCCGCATCAACCGCGCGGCCTTCGACCTGTCCAGCAGCGCCGCGGTGAACGGCTACATCCCCAAGGAGCAGCGCCCCATCCCCTTCTCCCGCTTCATCTACATTGGCGATGGCGAGTCCGACATCCCCTGCATGAAGCTGGTCAAGGACAAGGGCGGCTACTCCATCGCGGTCCACACCCCCGACCGCGCCGACAAGCGCCAGGCCGCCCAGCAACTGCTGGAGGACCGCCGCGTGAATTTCGTCTCCGAGGCCAACTACGGCCAGGGCAGCCGCCTGGAGCACCTGGTCTCCACCATCTTCAACAAGATCGCCGCCGAGGAAGAACTGGCAAGATGTTCGGGGGCCCGGGGGAAGCCCCTGGAGTTGCCCTTCTGATGTTGGGAGGTCCCATGAAGCTTAGCGTCGTCGTCCCGGTCTACAACGAAGAGGCCACCCTGGAGACCATCGTGGCGCGGGTCACCGCCAACGCCCCCCAGGACCACGAGATCATCCTGGTGGATGACGGCTCCAAGGACCGCAGCGCCCGCATTGCCGAAGGGCTGGCGGCCCGGGACCCGCGCATCCGTTTCTTCCGGCAGCCGCAGAATATGGGCAAGGGGGCGGCCCTGGCTCGGGGCTTCGCGGAGGCCAGTGGCGACATCATCCTGGTGCAGGACGCGGACCTGGAATACAGCCCCGAGGACTACCCCGCCCTGCTGGCCCCCATCCTGGAGGGCCGGGCGGATGTGGTCTACGGTTCCCGCTTCATCTCCAAGGAGACCCGCAGCAGCCGGGGCCTGCACTACCGGGTGAACCAGTTCCTGACGGTGATGTCCAATGTGCTGTCGGGCCTGCGCCTCTCGGACATGGAGACCTGTTACAAGGTCTTCCGGGCGCCCGTCATCAAGGCCATCAAGCTGGAGAGCCACCGCTTCGGCTTCGAGCCCGAGGTCACCGCCAAGCTGGCCCGCATCCCCCGGATTCGCGTGGTGGAGGTGCCCGTGTCCTACAACTACCGCAGCTACGCCGAGGGCAAGAAGATTGGTTGGAAGGACGGCGTGGAGGCGGTGGCCAAGATCCTCCGCTACAACCTCCTGGCCAACAAGGCCAAGGATTACAGCGTGGACGCCCAGGCCCTGAACCGCATCTCCAAGGCCTAGACCCCGCTCCTTCACAGTCGCGGTTCGGTTCGGCTGGCCTTTCCGAACCGCGCGCGTCAGCAAGCGGCAGTCCGTCCGAACCGCGCGCGTCAGCAAGCGGATCTTCTACGCCAGCACCAGCTTGGCCAACTCCTGCGCCGACGGCCGGCGGCTGCACAGCACCACCCCGGGGAACGCCGCCGCCGCCGCCTGGGCCGCCTTCTTGTCCCTCGCTCCGGGCTTGATCACGCACACAATCACCCCTGCGGGGCGCTCCGCCGCCAGCACCTTCAGGTAGGCCTGCAGACCTCGCTGCCGGTGCGGCCAAAGCAGCTCCACCTGGACCTCCCGGCGGGGCCCCCGGCAGGCGAAGTCCGCGATGAACGGCACCTGCCCCCGCAGGGGCCGGAACTCACAGGCCTCGCTTACCGTCCACCCCTCCCCCAACAGC
>CAZMEC010000056.1:0-16598 GCA_964565265.1 uncultured Myxococcales bacterium | reverse complement strand
AGACGCCGCAGCGCCTGACAGAGATCCGCGGCATCACGCCGGAGATCGCCCAAGGAGTCAGAGAGGAATGGCTGCGGCGCCGGGAGCAGGCCAATGCCATTACCATCCTGTCGGGTTACGGGCTCACCCCGTACCAGGTGGACAAGCTGATCGACGCCTTCGGAGATTCCGCTGTGCGGGTCGTGCAGGACAACCCGTACATCCTGATGGAGAAGGTCGATGGCTTTGGCTTTCGGAAGGCCGACGAGGTCGCCCTCAAAGCCGGGACCGCCAAGGCCAATCCCAACCGCCTCCGGGCGGGCCTGTTGTTCACGATGAAGAAGGTCCTCGAGGAGGGCAGCACCTGCCTTCCGAAAAGCGAGTTCCTGCAACAGGCCCTTGCGCTGCTGGTGCTGGACGGAGACGACGCGCGGGGTTTGGTCAATGGCGCGCTGGACCATTTGCGTGACGCCAAGGAAATGGTGGTGTTCGAAAGCCAGGGCACAGAGCCCCAGGTGGCGCTGGAATCCATGCACCGGATGGAGCTGCACATCGCGACGGTGTTTCAGAAATGGGGCTGCCGTCATGCGTGATTTTCCCTCCACCCAGCCCGAGCCCCTCGAAGCCGTCGCCGACCTTCTAGCCATGGGCTATTTGCGCCACTTGCGGGCGAGGCTCCAGGCCGGCGAGAAAGGTTGCGGCCGGGCACGGAAAGGCCTTGATGATGTGGGCCCAAGAGGGAAGGTGTCTCCGAGGCCGGAAGGCCTGGTAGATGGAGGCCGAGACGATGAAACCTAACCTCATCAAGCAGCTGGCTGAGTTGGAGACGATGCCGCTGGCGGACCTGAACCGGAAGTGGACGGAGCTGTTCATGACCGACCCGCCCGGCTACAACCGGGCCTTCCTGGTCAAGCGCCTGGCGTACCGGATCCAGGAACTCGCGTACGGCGGGCTGGGCGAGGATGCGCAGACCAGGCTGAATCTGGCGCTGGACGCCGGGGGCTACGACGAGCTGGGGCGGGCCAATGCCAGACCCAAGGCGAAGCCGCCGGCCGAGGGTATCGTGCCTGGGACGCTGCTGGTGCGGGACTATCAGGGCGAGCGGTACACCGTGACGGTGATCGCCGGCGGGTACGAGTTCCAGGGCAAGCCATACAAGTCGCTGTCACCCATCGCCATGGAGATCACCGGCACCCGGTGGAATGGCCCGGCCTTCTTTGGCCTGCGCGGCGCTGGCAAGACGACGGTCACCAGGAGGGCTGACGATGGCAGGTAGACCAAGAGGCTCCACGACAGCGATGGTCACGCCGGCGCCGGTGCGCTGCGCCATCTACACGCGCAAGTCCACCGACGAGAACATGGACAACGACTTCAACTCGCTGGACGCGCAGCGGGAGGCGGCCCAGAACTACATCCGGTCGCAGCAGGCGGCGGGCTGGCTTGCCCTTTCGGACAGGTACGACGACGGGGCCTACACGGGCGCCAACATGGATCGCCCGGCGCTGCAGCGCCTCCTGGGGGATGTCCGGGCCGGGCGCGTCGACATCATCGTCATCTACAAGATAGACCGGCTTTCCAGGTGTCTGCTGGACTTCGCCAAGCTGGTGGAGGAGTTGGAAAGGCACAAGGTCTCCCTGGTGGCGGTGACGCAGCAGTTCAATACGACGACCAGCATGGGACGGCTGACGCTGAATGTCCTCCTTTCCTTCGCCCAGTTCGAGCGCGAGCAGGTCGCGGAGCGCATCCGGGACAAGATCGCCGCCACCCGGAAGAAGGGGAAGTACATCGGAGGCGTGCCGCCGCTGGGGTACGATGTGGACCGTCTGGCCAAGCGCTTGGTGGTAAGCCCCGGGGAGGCCCTGCTGGTGCGCCAGATCTTCCGGCGCTTCCTGGAGCTGGGCTGCGCCGTGAAGCTGATCAAGGAACTGAACGACACCGGGTGCCGCACCAAGGGGTGGGTCACCAAGAAGGGCACGAAACGCCCGGGCCAGACCTGGCACAAGAACAACATCTACCGGATGCTGCGCAACCCGCTGTACATCGGGAAGGTCGAGTACAAGGGCGAGATCTACGCCGGCGAGCATGAGCCGATCATCGATCAGGCACTGTGGGACCAGGTGCAGAAGGCCATTGCCGTGCCGGCCAGGACTCGCGGGAATCGCAACCGGTCGCAGACGCCGGGGCTGCTAAAGGGGATCTTGCGTTGCGGGCATTGCGGGACCTCCATGGCGGTCCACTTCACCGAACGCCACGGGCGGCAGTACCGGTACTATGTCTGCCACAACGCCTCCAGCACTGCCTACGACAACTGCCCGGTGAAGAGCGTCGCGGCGGGCATCATTGAGGATGCGGTCAAGGCGCGGCTGCGCCGGGTGTTTCGGTCGCCGGAGGTGATCAAGCAGACGCTGGGCGCGATCCGCCGCAAGCAGAACGACGAGTACCGGGCTGTCGAGGTGGCCCGCTTCAAGGTCGAAGAGGAATTGGCGGGGATCAATGCCTGCGGCCAGCAACTCGTGCAATCCTTGAGGGCCGCCGACACTTCTTTCGTTCGGGGCGAGCTGGATCGACTGGACCGCAACAAGGAGGCGCTGCAAACCCGCTTGGCGGAGTTGGATGAGCAGCTTGCGGTGCTTGGCCCCGAGGAGCCCGCGCCGGAGGCGGTCAGCAGGGAGTTGACGGTCCTGGACAACATCTGGGACAACCTCTTCCCCGGCGAGCAGCAGCGCCTGGTGCAGACCGTGATTGAGCAGGCCACCCTTTATGCCGACCGCCTGGAGTTGGTCATGTGCGGCGACGGGGTCGTGTCGGTGGTTGGCCTGCTGGTTGACGACGATGCTGGGAAACCCAGCCGGGGCCGGAAGGCCAGGGGCGGGGGAGGGGGAAACCATACGGTGACGATCCCCCTGAGATTCAAGAAGCGCGGCGGGCGCCGCGAGATCGTCCTGCCCCCTGAGAACCCCCTGGATGCGCCGTCAGCCAACAAGACCTTCGTCTTCGCCTTGGCGCGCGCTTTCCGTTGGCGGGACCTGATGGAGACGGGCAAATACCCATCGATTCTGGCCCTGGCCAAGGAGGTGGGCATCGACGGCTCGTACCTCGCCCGGCAACTGCACCTGACCCTGCTGGCGCCCAAGACGGTCGAGGCCATCCTGGCCGGGGAGGAGCCCGATGGGCTGTCGGTCCGGGGGCTGAAGGGCGGGGTGCCCGCCAGGTGGGACGAGCAGGGGGCGAGAGCCCTTCGGGCGTTTTTCTGCCAGTAAATCCCTTGTTTGCAGCGCAGCTTTGTGCCACCGTCACTCCTGCAACATCAATCAATTGGTGGTGGTCATGGTCGATAGGCTTTGCCGCAGCGTCGTTGCTTTGGTCCTGGTTTCTGTGGTGGTTTCATGTGGTGGAGGTGATGCTGGCTTAGGCGACCCGGATGGCAGCCTGTTAGGCGTTGACTCCCAGACCCAGGATTCAATTGCCAAGGCCGACATGGAAGCCGGCGATGGTCTGGCCCCTAAGGATGTGGCGCCCAGGGACCAAGCGGCAGATCTAGGTTCGGATGCTGAGGTCAAGGTGTCCGAAGACACTTGGGACGAGATCATTGAGGACAAGGTTCCACCGATTGTGGAGTTGGTCCTGCCCGAGGACGGCGCTTCGGTGACGGGCAAGGTGGCTGTCCAGGTGGACGCCTCCGACGGCAACGGCATCGACCGGGTGGAACTCTACTTGGACGACCAGGAGTTAGAGGTGCTGTCGTCGGCTCCCTTCGAGTACGAGTGGGACACCGCGGGTCTTGCCGCAGGCACCTACACCATTCTGGCCGTGGCCTTCGACCGAGCCGGCAATCGAGGTGAGGACCAGGCAATGGTCAATCTCTTGACCGGGTGCGACGATCTGCCCAATGTGGTCATCACTGCCCCAGTGGCCGACTCTTTTGTTCTTGGGGCGGTCGATGTGGTGGCTGAAGCCTCCGACGGTACAGGCTTGGGTCCGGTCCAGTTCTTCGTGGACGATTCGAAGATCGCGGATTTATCGGTCGGGCCTTTCACGGCTCAATGGAACACGGCCGACTCCGCTGAGGGCAGCCACTCGTTGAAGGTCGTTGCCTACGACAAATGCAACCAGAAGGCCGAGCATCAGATCCAAGTGACGGTGGATCGGACCGAGCCCATACTGAATATCCTCGGGCCTGTCCCGACCAAGCCGCACGACAAGACGGCGCGGTTGGACTTCGAGGTCACTGACAACTTCGTGGTCCGAAAGGTCGTGGTGTCCGGCGCGGTGGGCCCATTCACCATGCTTGAATCGCCCTTCGTGGTGGATATTGACTCCAGCGGCTTCGAGGCGGGCGACTGGGACTACACGGTCAGCGCTGAGGATGGGGCCGGTAATATCACCAGCAAGTCCTCCAGTTTCCTAGTGGACCGCGCACCCGTGGTTTCCATCACCCAGCCCTCTGACGGAGCCAAGCTCACCGGCGAAACCGAAATTCGCTTGAGCGCCAGTGACGATCTTTCCCGGGATCTTGTGGTTTTGAAGATCGACGGCCAGCAGGTGAAGACTCATTCTGGTGGCAGTTCTCTGCCCTCGCCGTTCTTCGTCTGGCAGCCGCCGTATCAGAAGGCCAGCCACGAGATCCTGGCTGTGGTGTTTGACGGAAGCGGTCAGGAATCAAGTGCGTCAATCACCGTTTTCGTGGACTATCCAGTGACGGTGGAGTTGGCCGATTGCAGCACCGGTACCTGCAAACCACTAGCCCCGAACACGACCTTGACCGGCCTGGTGCTGCTGGAGGCCGAGGCTGAAGACGACGGTGCTGACATCAAGCAGGTGCAACTTCTGGTGGACGGAAACCTGGTGCAGGCAGCCACGATCAGCCCCTTTTCGTTTGCCTGGGACAGCACCACGGTATCGGACGGGGTCCACACGCTGAAGGTGGTGGCCTCGAACACCCTGGACGAGACCGGGGAGGCCCAGGTCAGCGTCAAGGTCAACAACTGCGATGTGGATGGCGATGGGTACCTTGCCGAAGCCTGCGAAGGAACCGACTGCAACGATGCGGACAAGCTGGTACACCCGCCCGCGGTTGACACCGTTGGCGACAGCAAGGACCAGAACTGCGACGGCCTGGATGGCGTTGATGCAGATGGGGATGGGTATGCGTCCAAGGATTCCGCTGGCGAGGATTGCGACGACTCCAAGGCACTGATCCACCCCTGCGCCGCCGACCTCCCTGGAGACAGCCTGGATGCCAACTGCGACGGCAAGTTGGATGGATCCTGCGATGACTGCGATCCATGCACGACAGACAGTTTGGTCAACCAGTCTTGTACCCATGTATCAATCCCGGAAGACGGAGCTTGTGAGGACGGAGATCCTTGCACCGTAGGCGAAACATGTACGAAGAGCAAATGCGATGGAGGGGTCTTCTCGGATGGGCTAGCCTGCCCAGACGGTGTCTGCTTCTTTGGGGTTTGTTGCTACATAAACTGCATTGGCAGGGTCTGCGGATACAACGGCTGCGGGGGAAGTTGCGGAATATGTGGGGCGGGCAAGAAGTGCAGCCCTTACGGCACCTGCGTCGTTGACTTTGATGCACTTGGAAACGAGTGGAAGTCAATTCCGGGCGGAACCTTCCAGATGGGGTGTTCGCCGGGAGATGCCGAATGTAAGGGGGATGAAAATCCAGCACATCAGGTCACCCTTTCCGATTTTGAGATGCTGGAGACCGAAGTGACGGAGGGGCAGTATTTGGCCGTCATTGGCAGCAATCCATCAGCCCATTACAACGGAGCAAATGGGGCAGATATGCCGGTAGAGAACCTCACTAGGTCCCAGGCCAAGGCCTTCTGCCAGGCAGTGGGAGGCCGCTTGCCTACCGAGGCGGAGTGGGAATATGCTGCGCGCGGGAAGACTACGACCAAGTACTACTGCGGATATGACGATTCCTGCCTGGGCGGCATAGCTTGGTACTCTGACAATTCTAGTAGCCAGAAGCATCCGGTGAAGTGGAAGACCCCGAACGCCTATGGCTTGTACGACATCTTGGGGAATGTGTCGGAATGGACGAACGATTTTTACGGGGGCTACAGCGCTGACCCCCAGACGAACCCACAGGGTCCTGTTAGCGGCTCCGACCGGGTGGCACGCGGGGGTACCTTCGTCAACTACGGCGCCGGCGTCTTCTTCCTGCGCGTGTCGGATCGCGGCCGGGTCAATCTAGATTACTTCTCCTCCGCCATCGGCTTCCGGTGCGCCAGATCCAAGTGAAACTAAACTGGAACAGTCTGTCAAAGATGGCTGGCCGGGCGGCCTGGGCCGGGGGGTTCTGATTTCCTCAGCCACGACCGCATACCGAACGGGTCTACAACTCATAAATTGGCCGAGGGAGGGCCGAAAAGTGCCTCCGGACGGCCTGCAAAGCGGTCGAGGTAATTATTGGGAAATTCATCAGACCCGGGGGGTGGGTCTTGAGACCCGGGGAGAATCGGAGAGAATAATAGGCCGAAAAGGCCCAAAAATGGGTCCGAGGAGGGACCAGCGGGTCTGATGAAACTCGGGTTGTCGTTGATGGTCGAAACACGCCGCACGGCCTGGGGGCTGGCCGAGATGAGCGTTGTTGGTGAGATCCCCGCGCAGCAGGCGCGGGGGTGCATAGAGAGTCTTTTTGAGAGACGAAGGGTGGAGGCGCCGGGAATCGAACCCGGGTCCGAAGGAGCTTGGCAACGCAGCTTCTACATGTGTAGCCGGTGGAATTTGTCGAACTGAAACCCCAGGCAACGCCCCTTACCGGCAGGCGTTGAGTGAGAAGTACAAGGTGAAGTGTCAGCCTTTGGGGACCTTGCCGCCCCATTGGCCCATTCCGCGAAAATTGCGCCCTTTGAAGGTCACGGACCTCCCCTCATCGGACGTGGCTAACTAAGCAGCCAGAGGAAGTGCGTTGTTGGCACTTTTGGTTTTCCACACTTTTTTGACGAGCTTGCGTGGACTGCCCGACACGCGGCATACGGCCGAGATCTCCCCCGTCGAGACCAGATCGCCCCCATTTGTCAAAGAACGGCGGCATTATGCGCCCGGGGGGAGAAAAGGCAAGGGGCAACCTGGGCCTGGCCGCTAGTGGCTGGCCGTCAGTGGCTGGCCGCTAGTGGCTGGCCGTCAGCTTCAGGCCCACGATGGAGACCAGCAGCAGGGTCAGGAAGAGGATGCGAGGGACGGAGGCGGGCTCGTGGAAGGCGTAGATGCCCCAAAGGGCCGTACCGAAGGCTCCGATACCCACCCAGACCGCGTAGGCGGTGCCCACCGGCAGGTCGCGGACCGCTCGGGCCAGCAGCAACATGCTGGCCACCATGGCCAGGGCCGTGATGACGGAGGCCAGGGGCCGACGAAAGCCGTCGCTGTACTTGAGGCCCACCGCCCAGACGGTCTCCAGCAGTCCTGCCAACAAAAGAAAAAGCCAAGCCATGGGGCACCTCCGGAGGGCGGCCCCGGTGGCCGCTGGACTGGTGGATGCTAACTGGCCGGGACCATTAGGGCAACCCCCTCCCTTGCGGTCGGGGTTCGGACGGACAGCGGGCAACCCCCTCCCTTGCGGTCGGGGTTCGGACGGGCTGGGTGGGGTGTTGGTGGGGATTTTGCCTTTTGGTTCCAAGGGTGTAGAAAAGTGCGGCAATCACTGCTGGAATGTCTGGCCATGGAACCTTTTGGCTTCGCCGATGCTGCTTATGCTGTGCCCCTGTCGGTGGGTGCCTTTCTCTCTTTGTTGGTTGCGGCGGAGGCCCTGCGCCGGCGGGTCATCCCGGGCAGTTTTGCCCTTGGCATTGCCATGGCCTTGGCGGCCCTTTGGAATGTCACGGCCATCTTTGAGAGGGCCGACCTGGTGCTGGAGCAGCGCCTGCTTTGGACCCGCCTGAGCTACCTGGCCATCCCCTGGATTCCCCCCGCCTGGCTGTTGTTCGTGTCCCGGTACATGGGCAAGGACCGCTGGGTCGGCAGACAGAGCGTGCTGGCCCTCCTGGCCATTCCCCTGGTCACCACTGTGCTGGCCCTGACCTTCGAGTCCCACGACCTCATCTACACCACCACGGCCCTGGTGACCGTTGACGGCGAGCAGATCCTGCAGCTTGAGTATGGCCGCTGGTTCTGGGTCTTCTACGCCTACACGGGCGCCGTCCTGGTCACCGGCATCTGGGTCAGTCTGGAGGCCTGGCTGACCACCCCCGGGCTTCTTCGCCGGCCCCCCCGCTTGCTGACCCTGGCGGGCGCCCTGCCCCTGGTTTGCAACCTCCTCTATGTGCTGCGCTTCGAGGCCCTCCCGGCCCACGACTACACGCCCTTCGCCCTGTCCGTGTCCGGCGCCATGGCCCTCTTTGGCCTGCGCCGCTACAAGCTGCTGGAGATCGTCCCCATGGCCCGGGACAAGGTCTTCGAGTGCATGCCCGACCCCGTCCTCATCCTGGATGGCCGCCGCCGCATCGTTGAACTGAACCCCGCCTTCGCGGACCTCCTTCCCCCCGGCCCCCTTCCTAGCGGCCGCCCCCTGGAGACCCTGCCTGCCCCCCTGGGCCCCATGCTGGTAGCCCTGGAACCCGGCGTCCACGACCTGGTCTTCACCCCCGAGGGTCGCCCCGAGGCCCATTACCAGTGTCGCATCACCCAGGTCTCACCCAGCATCGGCAACGCCGCCGGCCTGTTGCTGATGCTTCGCGATGTCACCACGGAACGCTGCTACCAGAAGGAACTGCTGACCCTGGCCATGCACGATGTCCTCACGGGGCTGCCCAACCGCGCCATGTTCAACGAGTTCCTCCACGGCGAACTGGAGAGGGCCCGCCGCCACGGCAAGAAGTTGGCCGTACTGTTCATGGATCTGGACGGGTTCAAGAAGGTCAACGACACCCACGGCCACGCCCTGGGGGACCAACTGCTGCGGCGCGTTGGAGACATCCTGCGCGTCTCGGTGCGCGCCAGTGACCGGGTGGCCCGCTTTGGCGGCGACGAGTTCCTGGTGCTGGTCCCGGACCTGGTGGACTCCTCCGTGGCCGTGACCGTGGCCCGCCGCATCATCGCCAGCATTGAGGCCGTCACCAAACTGGACGGCAGGTCCGTCTCCATCTCGGCTAGCATCGGGCTGGCCCTCTTCCCGGACCACGCCGGAGACATCGTGTCGCTGGTGCAGCTGGCAGACAAGGCCATGTATTCGGCGAAGACGGCGGGGGGCAGGCGGGTGGTCGAGTTCAGTCTTTAGAGTAGCGACCCATCAGGGTGGCGCGCTTCAACACATGACCCTTCATGGCCTTTTCAAGTTCGGCGCGGGTGGCCCCGGCGGGCAGGCCCAGGAGGCTGTCCAGGGCGTAGGCCGTGAACTCGTAGCGGTGGTAGCCCTCCGGCGGGCAGGGGCCGTCGTAGCCGATGTTCTTGAAGTCATTGCGGCCCTGGGTGCCACCCTTGGGGAGGTTGTTGGTCTTGGGCTGGGCCTCCGCCAGGACCATCTCCTTCACCGGCAGGTCATACACCAACCAGTGCGCGAAGCTGCCCCCACGGGCGTCCGGGTCGTTCAGAAGCAGGGCCACTGATTTGGTATTCGCGGGCACATCCAGGATGGTCAGGGCCGGGGACACATTGCGGCCAAGGCAGCCGAAGTCCTTGGGGATCACCTCGCCCTCCTTGAAGGCAGCCGAGCTGACCTTCATCCCCAGCAGGCTGGTGGGCACCTCAGGGAGGGGCGCCTCAAGCGGTGGCGCCAGCGTCGGCTTGGCGGGGCGCGTTGGCGGCTTGGGGGGCTTGGGCGGCTTGGGGGTTTGGGCCTGGGCCAGCCCTGAAAGTGCCAGGGAGGCCGCCAGCAGCAGCGTCAGCAGCGTCGTCTTCATGGGTCAATCTCCGGGTTCGAGAGGCCCTCGCCTCGGTTGCAACGGCGGCAGTATACCCAAGGGGAATCGTCCGTGCATCAGCTTTGCGGGCCTGCCTTTGTGGCGGGCAACCGTTCGCTTGTGGTGCCCGTGCGTTTCCACTAAAATCCGGCCCCGAAGTCAACCTCGTCCCCCCGGAGCCGGCCATGAGTACCTTCCGTCGCGTCTGGTTTTTCGTCCCCTTTTTGCTTGCCCTGGGTCTTGCCGCTGGGGGCTGCTCCGCGTCGGGGGACAATGGGGCGCCCGGGCAGGATGGCCAGGGGGCGGACCTGGGCGACGGCGTGGACCTGGGCGACGGCGTGGACCTGGGGGACGGCGTGGACCTGGGGGACGGCGTGGACCTGGGGGACGCCAGCGGTGACGGCCTGCCGGGGGACCTGGAGGCGGATCAGGTAGCCGCGCCGTCGCTGCTCATCAACGAGCTGGCCTGCCGGGACGGAGACTGGGTCGAACTGCTTAACGGGGGCGCCGCGGAGCTCTCCCTGGAGGGCTTCTCGCTGGCCTACGAACTTGCCGAGGCCGAACTGGGCCTGGGGGCGGGGCAGCAGCCCTGGACCCTCGCGCTCCCCGTGACTACAAGCCTGCTTCCTGGGCAGCGGCTGCTGGTCCAGGCGGCGGATGCTGGGGACGGAGCCGCCCTGCGCTGTGGCCGCGGGGTCCTGGTGCTGCGGGATGACCAGGGGAACGAACTGGACCGGGCCAGGCTGCTGCCCGTGATGAAAAGCCTGTCCCTGGGGCGCCTGCCCGAGGCCAGCGGCAAGCTGCTGCCCAACAGCCCGACCCCGGAGGCGGCCAATGTGGCGGCCCCGGACCTGGAGACCCTGCTGTTCAACCCCGGGCGCCTGTTGGAGCTGGACCTGACCATGCCCCAGGCCTCCATCGATGCCCTCTGGGCCGACCCGCGGACCTATGTGACGGGCCAGTTCAAGGCCACCGGCGAGGGGCTGCCTGCGGACACCTTCACGGTGGGGCTGCGAATCAAGGGCAAGGCGGGCTCCTTTCGGACCCTGGATCAGAAGGCGGCCCTCAAGGTGAAGTTCACCTTTGCGGACCCGGACGCGCGCTTCCTGGGGCTCAAGAAGCTGACCCTGAACAACATGGTGCAGGACCCCTCTTTCATCCACGAGGTGCTGGCCTACCGGATGTTTGCGGCCATGGGAGTGCCGGCGCCGGGGACGGGCTATGCGCGGGTGCGGCTGAACGGCGCGGACCTGGGGCTGTACCTAGTGCTGGAGGCTCAGGACGATGTGCTGGCGTCCCGCTACTTCCCGGGGACGGGGCATCTGTACGAGGGCGAGTACGGGCAGGACCTGGTGCCGGCCCAGCTTGAGGTCCTGCAAATGGATGAGGGCAAGGAGGATGGTCGGGGGGATCTGGGGGGGCTTGTGGCGGCCGCCAACCTGGAGGGCGACGGCTGGTACGACGCCCTGGCGCAGGTGGCGGATGTCTCGGAGTTCATCAAGATGTGGGCCGTGGAGCAATACATCGGCCACTGGGACGGATACGCCCCCACCATCAACAACTACTATGTCCACAGCGACGACCAGGGGCAGTTCACCATGTGGCCGGGAGGGACGGACCAGACCTTCGGGGATGCCCGGGACTATTTCCAGGGGTATTCGCTACTGTTTGCCCGCTGCATGGGCCACACCCAGTGCCGGCGCGACTACGAGCGGGCTCTGGGGTTGCTGCTGCAGGTGGTGCCGGTGCTGGCCCTGGAACAGCAGGCCCAGACGCTGATGACGCAGCTTAGCGATGCGGTGCTGTGGGACCCGCGCAAGGAGTACTCCCATGAGGACTTCCTGTGGGCCGTCCAGGCCACCATCGACTTCCTGCTGGGGCGCAAGACCCATTTGGCGGAGGCCATCGGCTGCCTGTTGGACGAGAACGCGGACAAGGATGGGGACGGCTTCGTGTGCAGCCTGGACTGCGACGAGACGGACCGGGACATCCATGTGGGGGCCCTGGAAATCTGCGGCGACGGCAAGGATCAGGACTGCAACTCCGTGCCCGACGATGGCCTCAACTGCCCCGACTGCGACGAGGAATGGCGCGGGCCCCACCGCTACCTGTTCTGCACCAACCGGAGAAACTACGCGGACGCCGACGCCCACTGCCAGGAATATGGCTCCCGGATGCTGGTCCTGGACGGCCCCTACGAAGACCTGTGGCTGCGTCAGACCATGGATGAGCGCGGCTTCTCCGAGGCCTGGCTGGGCATCAGCGACGAGAGCCTGGAGGGCGTCTGGACCACGGTGCTGGGCGGCCAGCAGACCTACTTCTCCTGGGCCGACGGCGAGCCCAATAACTGCTGCGGTGGCGAGAACTGCGGCGAGTACTGGTCCTGGGGCCGTTGGAATGATGTGACCTGCGGCGATGCCAATCCAGTGGTCTGTGAGGACCCCTGCTTGGAGACCCTGGACGGCGACGACGACGGCTTTGCCCGTTGCGGCGACGACTGTGACGACGGCCTCGCCAGCGTGTTCCCCGGCGCCCCTGAAGACTGCTTCGACGGCGTGGATCAGGACTGCAATGGCCTGGCCGACGACACGGGCTGCTGGGCCTGCGAGCAGCTCCAGTCCAGCCAGGGCGAGTATCTCCTGTGCCCCTACGGCGGCGCGCTGCAGGCAGCCCGGGACTATTGCGCCTCCTGGGACGGAAAGTTGCTGGTGATAGACGACGAGGGCGAGAACTACTGGGTCAAGACAGTCCTCAACAACAGCGGGCTGAATAACGCCTGGCTGGGCCTCAGCGACGGCGCCTCGGAGGGCCAATGGGCAGACTTCAGCGGCGAGGAGATCACCTTCTCCTCCTGGGCCTTCGGGGAACCCAACGACAGCGGCGGTGAGGACTGCGCGCAGGTCTTTGCAAGCGGAGCCTGGAACGACATTTCCTGCAACGGCGTCCACCCGGTGATCTGCGAAAGACCCTAGAGTGTCGGTCCCATCAGTCTGATCCGCTCACTGCGTTCGCGGCTTTGTAGGGCTACCGTGGTTCCAGAATGAAGGCGTCGGGGATGAGGGCTTCGATGGTCAGGACTCCCACTCCATCAAGATAAACGGGGGCGCCGGGGGCCATGAACTCGGCCATCACCTGGCGACAGGCCCCACAGGACATGCGGCCCTGGCGGGGCGTCTCCGGGGTGTTGTCCGGGGTGAAGCAGGCCAGGGCGTCGATGCACTTGAAGCCCTCCGACACAGCCTTCCAGATGGCCACGCGCTCGGCACAGACGGTGAGTCCAAAGCTGGCGCTCTCCACATTGCAGCCCGTGAAGACCTTGCCCCCCGCCAGGACGGCGGCCCCGACATGGAAGCCAGAGTAGGGGCAGTGGGCGGCCTTGGCAGCCTCCCGGGCCCGGTCCATCAGCAGGTCGAGGGTTTCCTGGTCAACCTTGACTTTGGTCGGCTTGCAGGTCTTGCACGGCATGGTACGGGTCCTCCCAGGACAAAAGGGGCAGGGGACGGATTGTGGCACGGGCGAGGGGAGCGTCAAGAAACAGGCCAGGATCCGCTTACTTCGTGCGCGGCTAGGAACGCAAGGCTGGTTCGTCCAAGCCGCGACCGTAGGGAGCGGATCGGCCCTCTAAAACGCCTCCTTCACCAAAATGTAGAAGTTCGGTATCCCCTCTGCGTCCACGCCCAGGTCCACCCGGAGGTTCACCCGGGCGGCCTTGTCCAGCATCAGGCGCAGGCCCGTGCCACCGGCGTACTGGAGCTTGCTGAAGCTGTAGCCCAACAGGTCGTGGGCCACTTCCCCCAGGCCCCCGAACACCACCCCCCCCAGCCGCCAGAAGAGGGGGAAGCGGTACTCAAGCTGGGCCGCGGCGCTGTTGCGGTCCACGAAGCGATACTGATACATGCCGCGCATCATCTTGTTTCCGCCCAGACTCCCCATGCTTTGCAGCGAAATGTCTCCGCCTCCCACGATGACCAGCCCCTGGACGGCCAGCACATGCCGGCCACCCAGTCCCAGGAAGTGGGCCAGGTCCAGCTTCAGGCGCTGGTAGCGGTGGTCTCCGCCAAGGAGGCGGTCGCCCCAGTGGAAGGTGCCCTCCAGGTAGGAGCCCCTCAAGGGATAGAAGATGCTGTCCCGGCTGTCATAGGAGAGCTGGGCGCCCAGGGCCATCTCCAGGCCACCTTCGGCACCGGGGAGGCCACTGGTCTCCAGGAGGCCGCCGGGCTTGCGGGCCAGCATCTCCACGGTGCGGCCGTGGACGGCGGGGCCCAGGTACAAACCCTTGGCGAGGGCAAACAGCAGCTCCGCCTCCGCCAGCAACTCCAGGGGGACATAGTGTTCTTTGTTCTCGGGGCGGCTGTCCGGGCCCGCACCCCAGAAATAGGTCGGGTAGCGGCCCCCTTCCAACTTGCCCTTGAGTTTCAGGAACCCATCCAGGAAGAAGACCGTGGGGGTGAACCCGGCGATGACCTGCCTCTTGGCAGTGATGGCCGCGTAGCCGCTGTATTCGTCGGGGACGCGGTTGGGGCAGCACTGCTTCGGGTCCACGACCGTCACCACATAGCCGCCGAGGCCAAAGCTGGTATCCGGGGTGTAGAAGGGGGCGCCCACGGGGATGAAGGTGACGCGGCTGCGCTCCTCGGCCTTCAGGGGGCCCGCAAGCAGGAGGCTCAGCAGCAGCAGCAGCAGGCTAGGCATTTGCGGACGGGGCCTCCCGGTTCGCGACGAAGGGGGGGGCGGGGAGGTCCAGGGCGGTGGCCACGGAGCGAAGAAGTTGGGACTCTTCCAGGGTGGTCACGCCATCATGCAGCACGCACCTGGTGCAGGCCTCCAACAGCAGCCTGCGGGCGGGTTCGGGCGCGTTGGCCAGGGCATCCAGGGCCTTGTCCAGCGCGGACAGGTTGATTTCTCCCGAGTAGTTCGGGATGGGGCGCTTGCCGTAGATGACGGCGGCCCCGGCGGCACTGGAGTCCCGGGACACCTGGGGGTCCCTGTGGCCGTGCTGGCCCAGGGCCACCAGGACGGCCATGGAATAGGTCTGGAAGGCCATCTTGGAGAGGCGCTTGCGGGCCTGATTCAGGTCCACCTGATCCACTCCCAAGCGCCGGCGGGCAATCCGGTTGACGCAGAACTCAAAGACATCCACCTCCCCGTCCGCATTGGCCAGGGACCAGAGCACCTCGGTGAGGCCGGAGCGCTGCTCCAGGGAGAGGCTTCGGATCTCGGGGAGGGCCAGATCCAAGAGGGCCAGGCGCCGGGCTTGGGGCAGGGGCAGCACCTCGGCAGCCAGGATCGCGGCCTCCCGCAGCAGCACCGGGTTGGCCTTGCCCTTGAGCATGGCCAACTGCTGAGCGCGCTTGGTCTCGTCCTTGTCCAGCAGCATGGCCACCACCACGCCCATGGCCCCCAGGGGATTCTTCAAGGACCTCTCCACCAGGTTCTGGCGAAGGATGGCGGCCCGGGGGGTGACTGTTGGCTTGAGGACCTCGTGGCCTTGCTCGCCCGCCAGGGGTTGTAGCGCGGCCTTGCCGCCACGGGCCCCCACGCCCCCAAGGGCACTCATGATCTGGCCGCCGGTGAACTGGGTCTCTCCCTCGTCGCCCACCACCTGGCCCGTGACGGAGAGGCGCGGCCCGCCCACATCGTCGGGCAGCCCGGGGGTGCCTTCGATGCGGCGGATGCGCTCGCCCAGGGGTGGATGGGTGGCCAGCACGGCCCAGGAGGTGACGGGCCCGAAGAAGATGTGCCGGGCCTCGTCAGCGCCGGCGCTGTTGATGCGAGAGCCCTGGGACTTCTTGCCGATCTTGCGCAGGGCCCCGGCGATGCCCTGGGGGTTGCGGGTGAACTGCACTGCGGAGGCATCCGCAAGGTACTCGCGCTGGCGGGAGAGGGCGGCCTGGATGAGGCGCCCGGCAGCCACGCCGATGTAGCCTACGAGGAAGAGGGCCAGACCTGCCAGCCCCAGGTAGATCACGCCGCCGGCGTTGTTCTTGCTGTGTCGCCGGGGGCGCCCGCTGAAGGCCGCCCGCATGAGTATCCGGCCGATGGTGGCCACGGCCATGATGCCGCCGATGAGGCCCATGATGCGCATGTTGAGGCGCATGTCGCCAAAGAGGATGTGGCTGTATTCGTGGGCGATGACGCCCTGGAGTTCATCCCGGTTCAATTGGACCAGGGTGCCCCGGGTCACCGCCACCACTGCGTTCTCGGGGCTGCTGCCCGCGGCGAAGGCGTTGATGCTGGGTTCGTCATCGAGGACGAAGGCCAGGGGTTTGGGGATGCCGGCGGCCAGGGACATCTCCTCCAGGATGTTGAGGAAGCGGCGCTCCTCTGGGTCTTGGGTGTCTCCCACAACCAGCCGACCGCCCAGGGCCTCGGCCACCTGGCGCCCGCCGCCCCGCATGACCAGGAACCGGAAGGCGGTCCCCGCAAGGATGATGAACAGGGTGAGGCCGGCGGCTCCCAGCGCCATCTCAATGGGCTCCTCCGGGCGGAATTGGTCGCTGCCCACCGTGACGAAGTAGACCAGGGCCCCCACAGCCCCCACCACTGCGGCCACCGCGAAGATGAATAGAAAGATCAGCCAGGCGCTGCTGCGTCGGGCTCGGTCCTGGTGCTCGAAGAAGTTCACTTAGAAGGCCACCTTGGGGGCGCTGCGCTCGGCCTCAGACTGGGTGGCCTCGAGGAGCTGAGCGGCGGCGAAGTTGAAGAAGCTGGCGATGAGGTTGCTGGGGAAGACCTCCCGCTTGATGTTGTAGGCCGTCACGGCGT
>CAZMEC010000055.1:0-16606 GCA_964565265.1 uncultured Myxococcales bacterium | reverse complement strand
CCAGGACCGGGGCCAGGGCGGCCCCCGTGAGGCGCCGGTGGACCGCCTCGCTGCCCGCTTTGATGTCCAGGTTCACGGCCCCCAGGAAGGGCGCCAACTGACGCAGGGGGGCGGGGTTGATGTGGCCGTTGCTGACCAGCACCGAGGGGATTCCCAGGGCCAGCCCTGCCCGGGCCACCTCCAGGGCGTACTCAAAATAGACGATGGGCTCGGAATAGGTGTGGGCGATGGAGGCGGCGCCGTGGGCCTGGGCGGTGGCCGCCAACTCTTCGGGTTCCAGCCAGTTGTGGGGCAGGACCGCCGCGTCAGCCCGGGAGAGATGGGCATTCTGGCAGAACACGCAGTGGAGGTTGCAGCCCGCGGTGGCGTAGGACAGGGCCTGGGTGCCGGGCAGAAACTGATAGAGGGGTTTCTTCTCGATGGGGTCCAGCCCCAGGGCGGCCACCCTTCCCCAGCTCAGGGACCACAGCTTGCCACCGCGGTTCTCCCGAACCTGACAAAGGCCCCGGGCGCCTTCCTTCAGGACACATTCATGGGGACAAAGGACACAGCGGACCCGACCGTCAGGCAGGGCCTCGGCGAAGCTGGCCGGGCGGGGCTGGTGGTGAAGCTCAGGCATCCTCTCCGTTGACCATGCGTTTGAGTTCCAGGCCGGCCTTGAAGAAGGGCACCCGCTTTTTGGGCACCATGACCTTCACGCCGGACTTGGGATTCCGACCCACATAGGAGTCGTACTCACGCACCACAAAGTTGCCAAAGTTCCGTATTTCAATGCGCTCGCCGCGGCACAGGGCCTTGACCATCGAGTCCAGGACGCAGTTCACCACGAGGGTTGCCTTCTCCCTGGAAATCTCGCTCTTCTGGGCCAGCACTTCTATGAGTTCCGAACGGGTCATGAATGTCTCCGGGCAGTGGTCTAAAACCGGGGCGCAGGATAGTTGCGCCCCGCGGTCGGGTCAAGAGAAAAGTCCTTAGAACAGGAAGTTGAGTCGGGTTTGGATGGTCCAGGCCCAGGTCGCAGTAGCGGAGGGGGCGGTGGGATCCAGGAAGCCCTGGGGACGATCCAGGGCCCCGAAGGGGAAGAGGAATCCCATGGTGGCCGTCGCGATGAGGCGGTCGCTCTCTTCGTAGAAGGCACCGGTCTCGAGTTCCAGGCCCAGGTTGCGGGAATTCCCGGGGTAGCCCTTGGGATCCACGGTCATGGCGTAGAGGACGCTGACGGTGCCGCCCAGGGCGTTCTCCTCGGTGGGCAGCAGATCAAAGCGGAAGTGGGGCTTGAAATAGGCGGTGTTGTAGACGCCACCCATGACATAGCGGTAGAGCAGCAGGTCCGGGCGATAGTCCGGCGAGAAGGATCCCAGCGTGGACTTGCCGTCCTTGCCAAAGCGGCCCCGGCCGGTGGTCTTGGTGTCAAAGATCTCGGCGTCATCCCCGGAGGCGATGCCAAAGTCCAGGCCAAAGCCCACCTTGTCAATCCAGTAGAGGGTCTCCAGGGCGGCGCCCCAACTGAGCACATCCACGGCGTAATCCTCGGTCTCCCCGACCACGGCGGCGTGGGCCACGGAGCCGGAGTTCACAAACCCTTCAGCCTGGGCGGTGAAGCGCTGTCCCGGCGCGGGGCGGGCGTCCACGCGAACCCAGAGGTCCGGGGTCAGCAGCCAGCCGTCGCGGGCCGCCAGGGTCATCTTGTCGAAGCAGGTGCTGCAGTCCAGATCCCCAGGCTGGCAGCAGTCGCCGCCCAGCAACTCGTTGCGCCACTGGCGGAAGGTCACATAGAGGCCATAGTCCACCACGGGCACGCCCGAGAACAGCTTCATGCGGCGGGCTTCCAACTCGCTGGCGCTGTCCGGGCGGCTGTAGATGGCCAACTCGAACTGGCCAAGATCGTCGCTTTGGTCCAGGTCGTAGGGGACGCCGGGCCAGGTGGACAGTTGCTGGGACCCAAGCCCGGTGGAGATGAAGGCATAGCCAAGGGAGGCCTTGACGCCGCTGAAGGCGCCCGTCCACATGACCCGGTCCAGCCAGTCGGCACCGTCCGCATCCACAGCGGCCAGGCGGCTGAGGGTGTCCAGGTCGGGGTTGCTGCGGTCATAGTCGCCACCGCGGCTGCGAATCCCCATGCCCCAGGGGAAGGCGAAGCGGCCTACCTTGAGGACGCCCAGGTTGAAGGAGTCGGGGCGCACGCGATCATCGAAGCACAGCAGCCACTCGGCCCACAGGGACTTGGCCGTGACGGAGTCGGTGTAGGAGTTGATGCCTGCCACCGGGGCCACCTGGCTGGTGCTGAAGGTATCCAGGGGAATGAGGGGGGTCATGCGGTCGGAGTCGTAGTCCGGGGTGGAGCCCAACACCAGGTTGTCCAGGACATCTATCTCGGTGCCGATCCGCACGCGGTCCCAGACATGGATGACGGGGGCCAGGCGCAGGCGCATGTCGGCCCAGCCCAGGGTGTTCTCCTTGGCGGCGCCCATCTTGCCGCCGAAGGTGGGGCTGCCCTCGGAGTTGATCAGGTTGTCGTGCAGGGGGGGCCGAATCCAGGAGGTCCCAGAGTCCGTCACGGGGTTGTAGGTGTCCAGGTCGGCGTCCCCAAGAAGGATGGCGCGGAACCGCATGTAGCCGTGCCATTCCAGCCGGGGCCAGCGGGGCTCGCGGGCTTTCTGCCAGGAGTCCAAATCGCCGGCGGCGGCGGCCCGGGCCGTTTCCAGCAGGGTGGGCCCGGCGGCGGCGGGGTCAGCGGCGGAGTCCTCCTCCTCGCCCCAGCCCTCCTCTTCCACGGGGGCCGCGGGGGCGGCTGGCTCTTGGTTGGGGGCGGCCTGCACGGGGCCACCCAGGAGGCTGCCCAGGAGGGTCAGGCCGGCCAGCAGGTGAAGGGGGCGTCTCATCATTTCCCGGCCTCCGGGTCAGCGGCCTCAGCGGGGGCCTCTAGGGTCTCGGCGAGGGCTTCGGGCTGGGCCTCCACGGGGGCTGCCAGGGGGCGCGTCCGGAAGGCGGGGATCTCCAAGGGGGCATCGGAGGACGCCAGGGCCAGAGCTTCCAGTTCGGCCAGGGCCTCGCTGGCGGCATCGTTGCCGGACTCCTGGCTGGGATCGCTGGAGGGATCACGCCGGGGCGCCTGGGCATTGCCCGGGTGCTGGTCGTGGTAGAGCTTGGTGTCGCGGCGGGCCTTGCCGGTCTTCTCGAAGTAGATCTCGTCCAGGGTCATGTCAAGTTGCTGCTGGGTGATGAGGTAGGCCCGGCGGTTGTGCTCAATGAGGCGGCGCTGACCCCGGATGACGCGGTCCCGCTCGCGGATCTTTTCCCGGAGCCGGTCGATGGTCTCGGTGGAGCTGCGGTCCTCCTCCGCGGCGCGGGACTCTTCCCGCAGCTTCCGGGCCTCGGCCCGGCTTTCCGCCTTGGCACTGTCCCCGCCCTGGCGTCCCACGGCGGCCTCCGCAGCCCCGGCGCGGGCCTCCGCCATGCCCCGGGCCTCCTCGGCCTCCCGCAGGTCCTTTCGAAGGGCCACAAGCTGGGCCTCCAGATCGGTTATCCTGCCCTTCATGGAGGACAGCTCGGCCTGATGGCGGGCCGTCAGTTCGTCCTTCTCTCGGGCCAGCACCACGGAGGCCTTCTCCTGGTCCTTCTGGCCTTCCAACTGGCGCTCCAGCTTGCGGACCTCGTCGGAGTGCTTCCGGGCCTTGTCTTTGAACTCCTGGAGGCGAAGCTCGTACTCGTCGATCTTCAGGGCCAACTGGTCGGCCTTCTTTTTCTGCTCGTCCAGGCGCACCTTGGCGCGCTCGGCCTGGCGCTCAAGCTCTTCCTTCTCCTTGAGAGCAAGGTCCAGGTCTTCCTTGAGCTTGCCGCCCCCGAAGAGGCCCTGAAACAGGGACGCCTGGGACAGCAACAGCCCGGCCACAGCAGAGACCATAAGCACCAGTTCCATTGGCTACCTCCGAACAATATCGGCTGGAATCTATATCAGACCGGGGCGGCGGTAACAACGCTTTTCCTTTCTCCTGGGGCCCTGGAAGTGCTATCTATTGCGCCCATGAGAGCGGACCTTGTCACCACAGAGACAGCAGTGCTTGAAAGCTACCGCGGAGATCAGGCCGGGGTGCTGGGGCACCTGGAGGCCCTGGCCCGGCCCCAATCCACCGCGGAGATCCGGGACTGCATCGCCTGGTGCCGCGGAAAGGCCATGCCGTTGCTGCCCGTGGGACTGCAATCAGCCACCACCGGGGCGGCCCGGCCCGAGGGGGGGCTGGTGCTGGACCTGCGGGGCCTGGCGGGGGTGCTGGACCTGGACCGGGCGGGCAAGACCGCCCTGGTGCTGCCCGGGACGGTGACCGCCGACCTCAAGGCCGCGGTGGCCGCCGAGGGGCTGCTGTATCCGCCGGACCCAACCAGCGAGAAGGAATGCACAGTGGGGGGCAATGTGGCCTCCAATGCCAGCGGCGCCCGGTCCTTTCGCCACGGCATGACCCGGGACTGGATCCAGGGCGTGGAGGTGGCCGACGGGGCTGGCAACCTGCGGTGGTACCAGCGACGCGCCGTGGACAAGAACACCTTTGGCCCCTTTGCCTTCCACGATCCGGTGGACCTGTTTGTGGGGTCGGAGGGCATCCTGGGGGTCATCACCAAGGTGCAGGTGCGGCTGCTGGACGCCCCCCCACCCTTCCTCGGGGCCATGCTGTTCTTCCGGGACCTGCAAGGCGCCCTGGAGGCCGCCGTGACGCTTCGCAGGCAGCGGGATCTGCCGGGCGCCGGGGCCAAGGCCGGCTGCGTGGAGTTGCTGGACCGCTGGGCCCTGGACCTGGTGGCCGCCCACCCCCAAGCCCCCTCCCTCCCAAGGGAAGCCCAGGCTGCACTTTTTACCGAGTGGGACGCCCCGGAGGGAGACCTGCTAGGCACGCTGGAGGCTCTGCTGCCGGCGTTTGAGGCCCTTGGGGCGGTGGTGGACTGGACCCTTCCGGCCCTCACCCAGAAGGAGCGCGAGCTGTTCAGGGAACTGCGCCACCATGTGCCCGACACCTGCAACCGGATGGCCGTGGCCTGCAGACCCCAGGGGGGCGTGAAGATCAGCACGGAATTCTGCGTCCCGCCGGCCCAAATCCTTGAGATGATGCGCTTCGTGGAGGCCACCAGGCTGGAGACCGGTTTGCACTGCATGGTGCGCTACGGTCACATCGGCAACGGGCACCCGCATATATTTATGTACGCGCGCGAGGCGGCGGAGGTGCCGGCCGTAAGGGCGGTGGCCCACAGGCTGTGCCGGCGGGCGGTGGAGCTTGGTGGGACGGTGGCGGGGGAACATGGCATCGGGAAGTCCAGGCGGGATTTCCTGGGCTACATGATGACCCCGGAGTTGATTGACGCGCTGGCGGCGGTGAAGCGCGTGCTGGACCCGGACTGGGTCCTGGCCCCTGGCAATATCCTGGCGGCGCCCCCGGGGCGCTCGCAGACTTGAGGTAACAATGTCCTTCCCTGAGAAGTTGCGGCTGTTGGCCGAGAGAATCATCAAGTTCGGTATCGTGGGGGCCTCGGGGGTCGTGGTGAACCTGGGGTGCTACACCCTCCTGACGAGGTTCGCGGGGCTGGGCGAGTCCCTCATGGCGAAGAACTTCTCCTATGCGGCTTCGGTGGAACTGAGCATCCTGTCCAACTTCCTGCTGAACGACCTGTGGACCTTTGCGGACCGGCGCCACCGCAACCCTTGGTACACGCGGCTGGGGCGCTTTCATGTGGTCAGTCTCATCGGGTTCGGGGTGAACTTCGGGGTCTTCGCCGGGGTGAACCTTTGGCTGGCGGCCACGGAGAACGAGATCATCGGCGTGCTCAGGCTGGGGCCCCTGGACTTTGGCAATGTGGACGACCTGGTGGCGGCAGCCCTGGGTATTGGTCTTGCCATGACCTGGAACTTCCTTGGGAATCTGCTGTGGACCTGGAAAGGCGGGAGCGGGAAATGATGGGACGGAGGCTGGCCACGGCAGCGCTGATTCTGGCCGCTGGGCTCCTGGCGGCGGGGGCTTGGGGGCGGGCAGTGCGGGCAGCGGAACCCGCGCCGGCAGCGGCCCTCAAGGACGCCCTCATGGAGTTCGGGGGCTTCTCCCCTGACGAGAAGGAATACGCCTACAAACTGAGGCGGACCTACACCGACGGCAGCAGCAAGGAGAGCTGGCACCTCTACCGCACGGACCGCAGCGTCCCCGGCCTGGCCAAGCCCCGGGGGGTCCGCCTGGAGAAGCAAAGGTTCCCCGCCTACCTGACCCAGAACAACTTCCGGCACAAGGCCATCCAGGGCCAGTCCCGGGGCGACCGCACCCGCTGGGAGTTCCAGCTTCCAAAGGCGGGGACCTTGAGCGCCGAACTGAAGACCGAGAAGGTCATGGTCCTGGAACTGGCCCTGCTGCGAGAGGACGGCCGAAGACAGGACCTGGGCCGGGTGGTCCTGACGGACATCTGGTTCGAAATGGAAGCCACCCTCCACCTGGCCCCCAGCGGCCGCAAGGCAGCGCTGGTCACCACCTTCAACGGCGACATCTACCAACGCAGCGAGACCTACATCCTGGTGCTGTGAGGGGTCAGGACCTTACATTACACGCGCGCCGCTGCTGCCCACGGAACGCCCCGGATCGCCAACCCGGCGGCCGGTGGTGGGGGCCCCGGCATGGACATCATGGACATCATGGACAATATGGACGGTCTTGGCCCCCCTGCACGCTTGCGTGGGGCTGGCGGGGGAACGCGAAGGGGTGCTGGGTAACGGCTGGCAGTGGAATCCGTGCCCTCTTCCGGCGCTTCGCGCCGGGCCGGCCGGTTCCCTCCCCTCCGGGGGAGGGTTAGGGAGAGGGCGAACGAGTGGCTGGCGGTGGAATCCGTGCCCTCTTCCGGCCCTTCGGGCCACCTTCCCCCACGGGGGGAAGGGTATTTGGAAGGGGACATTGGGCACCCCGGAGGTGGCTGACGGCTGGCGGGGGAATACGAAGGGGTGCTGGCTGATGGCGGGGGGCTTTGGAACCTTACACAAACTGGAAGTGAATGGCTTGGTGTCTACAGCAGGTCGAGGGAAGTGAAGCGCCCGAACAGGCGTTTGGTGGCGGAGATGGTGTCGTCCCACAGGATCAGCAACTTGCCGGCGGCACCGTTGATGCCGCGAACCTGGACGCCGGTGGAAACTGCGGTGTCCTTGATCTTCTTCGAGACACCCAGGACGCCAGCGGCGCTCAGAGGGATGACCCTGGTGGACGCCGGCGTGGTGTCCGAGCCGTTGAGGATGATGATGAAGCCGTCTTTGCCGTCGGGCGCCAAGGCAATGCTGTTAATTTTGCTGGCAGAGGGCGAAATAGGCACTGCTGCGGCAACGGGCTGCATCAGCGGATCGAAAACTCTGGCAAAGTACTTCAGCGTGCCTTCGTCAAACCAAAGGACGGCAAACATATTTCCATTTGAGGCAACAACGGGCTGTTTGTAGTCCTGCCCCGACTCGCTTTGAAGCTTCTTGGCCTCTTCCATCGAGCCAAAACTGACCTTGCGAGCCCGAATCTCGTAGTTGCCTGACTTGTGTTGCCATACAACCAGCAAGGTGTCGGCATTCAGTCGAGCGACGGAAGGAAATCGTTCCTGCGTGCCGGCGGTCCCCGCAACGGCCTGAGCTGAAGCAAGCGGCATCCCAGTTGTCGCGTCCAACCACCTAATGAAGACATCCCGATCCTCGTCGGCCCCACCCTCCCAAACGGCAGCGTAACGGCCACCGACGAAGTGAACTGACGCGCTGCTAACCATGTAATCCTTCTGGTGGCTGATGGCCCCTTCGCCGAAGCCCGATTGGCCATCCTGGCCGAAGACCCGGCCAACCAGGGACCAGCCGCTGCCGAACTGGCCGAAGGACCGCCACACGATCATGAAGGACCCGTCGGTGGTGGCCGCCAGGGCCGGGCTGGACTGTTCCTCATCCTTGGTCAGATTCGCCGTTGCCGCCGGACCCTGGGCAACCCCGTCGGCGCCGAACATGCGGAAGCTGACGCCATCTGTGGTCCCGTCGCTGCCGGTCCACGCCACTACCCATTTGCCATCCGTGAGGCGCACGGCATTCGGGTCGCCCTTGTAGCCGGTGGTGCCTTCGGTGGGCTCCTGGTCGGTCTCGTCGGTGCACTCGCCCGGCCCCAGGCAGCGAGTGCCGCCGGTGCAGGTCTGGGTCTCCCAGGAATTGCCGCTGTCCACACAGACCTGGGGCGCGGACCCCTGGCAGCGGCCCTCTCCTGGGTCGCATTCAAGGCACAGGGCGGCATCCGTCTGCCCATCACAGTCGTTGTCCAGGCCGTCGCAGGTCACCTCGGGCGCCTCGTAGCCGGGCACCTGCTCGTAGCCGCAGGCCCAGCCGTCCTGCATCTGGCAAACGGGCACCACCAGCCCCTTGCACATGCCCTTGGTCTTGCAGATGTCCTTGGGAATCGGCAGGGCCTCGTCGGTCTCGCCGTCACAGTCGTTGTCCAGGCCGTCGCAGGAGACCTCTTTGGACTCCCAGGAGGGCAGCGCCTCATAGTCGCAGACCCAACCGTCCACGGTGCAAAGCGCCACCGCGTCCTCGCACACGCCGTCCGTGTCACAGGTGGCCTCCCCCGAACAGGGGAAGATGTCAGGCAGCGTGTCTGGAAGAGTATCCGGCGGCACCGTGTCGACGGAATCCACGGTGTCCAGCGGATCGATGGTATCAACCGTGTCCGCCAGCGTGTCCTGCAGCGTGTCCTGCAGCGTATCTGGCAGGGTGTCCAGGGCCGTATCCGGCGTCGTGTCCGGGGGCAGGGTGTCCGGTTCCTCGCAGGTGTCGCAGCTTGGGCAGTTGGCATCCGGCGGCGCCACCGGCTCGTCCGGCAGGCAGCCCACGGCCAGGCCGCAGGTCAGCAGGGATGCAAGCACCAGCCTCTTGAGCTCACGCGTTTTTTGGTCTTTCACGAAACCCTCCCGCCACACCGTGCGATATATACGCGTGGAGTCTAGCGCAGCCCCCGCCCGGGTCAACTTTCCTTTGCGCCTTTTCTTCCCCTTGCGCCTCACCCCTGTCGGACTGCAACATGGGTCCCCTCAAGGAGGTGCCAATGAAGTCTCCCAAGCCCGTCATCCGACTCGCCACCCCCCGGGACCTGGATTGGGCAATCGACCAGGCCGCCCGAGAGGGCTGGAACCCCGGCCTCCACGACGCCAGCGCCTTCCTCGCCCAGGACCCCGAGGGCTTCCTCGTGGCCGAACTGGAGGGCCGCCCCGTGGGCTGCATCTCCGCAGTCCGCTACCAAGGCGGCTTCGCCTTCTCGGGCTTCTACATTGTCCTGCCCGAGTTTCGCGGCCGAGGCCTGGGCGGGGACCTTGCCGCCGCCGCCCTCACCCGCCTCGCGGGCCTCACCGTGGGCCTGGACGGCGTGGTCGAACAACAAGAAAACTACCGCCGCTCGGGCTTCGTCTGGCACTACGCCAACCTCCGCTTCGGCTTCGCCAACCCCGCCCTCCCCCGCGCCCCCTCCCGCCCATTTGTGCCGGCCTCCCAGGTACCCTTCGCTGACCTGCTCGCCCTGGACACCCTCTGCTTCGGCTTCCCCCGGCCCCAGTTCCTTCGCGCCTGGCTCTCCCAGCCCGAGGCCACCGCCCTGGCCGCCCCGGGCCCCGCCTCCCAGGCTGCCCTTGGCGTCATCCGCCGCTGCCGCACGGGCTGGAAGATTGGCCCCCTCTTTGCGTCCACACCCGACCAGGCTGACGCCCTCTTCCGGCAGCTCTGCGCCTCCGTCCCCGCGGGCGACCAGGTCTTCCTGGATGTCCCCCAGCCCAACGCCGCCGCCCTGGCCCTCGCCGCCGCCCACGGCCTGACCAAGGTCTTCGAGACCGCCCGCATGTACCTGGGCCCCGCCCCCGCCCTACCCCTGGACCGCATCTTCGGCGTCACCACCTTTGAGCTTGGCTAGCGCCGCCCACGGCATTATCCTTGCGCCATGAAAGCCGCCTGGTTCCCCAGCCCCAACCACTCGCCGCGCCCCCAGGGTGCCTCCATCGACGCCATCGTCATCCACTACACCGACCTGGACCTCCCCGACACCCTGGCGCGCCTCTGCGACCCCGCCATCCAGGCCAGCACCCACTATGTCATCACCCGCCGCGGCCGCCTCCTGCAACTTGTCCCTGACGACCGCAAGGCGTGGCACGCCGGGGTCAGCGCGTTGGCAGGCCGCCCCGCCGTCAACGAGTTCGCCATCGGCATTGATCTGGTCTTCCAGCCCGGCCGCCACCGGGGCTACACCGCGACCCAGTACCGCACGCTCCTCGCCCTGCTGCGGGACCTTTGCACGCGCTACCACATCCCCACCGCGCGCATCGTCGGCCACGAACACATCGCCCTGCCCCCAGGCCGCAAGCAGGACCCGGGGCCGCTCTTCGACTGGGCGCTGGTGCACCGCCAACTTGGGCGGGAGGGGCGCGGGGGAACCAACTCTTGAGGCACCCCTTTCCCGGCCCCCTGGTCCAGGCCACCTTCCTGCGCCGCCGCTTCCGCTTCCTGGCGGACTTCCTCGCCGCCGACGGCGCCGCCATCACGGCCCACTGCCCCAACACCGGCAGCATGGCCGGCTGCCTCCACCCCGGCGCCCCCGCCCTGCTGAAGGTCGAGCCTCCGTCCCCGACCCGCCGCACCACCCACACCTGGCTGGCCATCCAGGGCCCCACCTGCTGGATTGGCGTTCACACCGGCACCCCCAACGACCTGGTGGCCGCCCTGGCGCGAACCGGCCAACTGCCGGGCGTGCCCCCGGCCCTGGAGGTCCAGCGCGAGGTCCCCCACGGCCCCCACACTCGCTTCGACCTCAAGGTCAGTACCGCCGACGGCCCCATCTACATTGAGGTCAAGAATGTCTCCCTCGTGCTGGACGGCGTGGCCCGCTTCCCCGACGCCCAGACTGAGCGCGGCCGCAAGCACCTCCGCCAACTGGCCGCCATGGCCCGCCAGGGTACCCGCTGCCTGATGGTCTATGTCATCCAGCGCGAGGACGCCCAGGCCTTTGGCAGCGCCGACCACATCGACCCCGAGTACGGCAAGGCCCTGCGCCGCGCCCTCAAGGCAGGAGTTCAGGCCCTGGCCCTGCGCTGCCGCGTCAGCCCAGAAGGCCTGGAGGTCCTCGGACCAGTGCCCCTGGTCAGGTGATTGACAGGAACCGACCCCAACGCCCCCCGACAGGAACCGACCCCAACGCGGTTCTTGCTTGACAGTGTGAGGGAACTTGCGTAATAAGCGCTGTGAAACGATTCACGCTGTGAGTGTTTTCACAGCGGCAATTTGGAAGGCAGGTCACGAATGACGCGAATTCCTCCCAAGACAGTAGGTCGCCTGAGCCTGTACCGCAGGCTGCTTGACCTCATGCGGCAGGATGGTCTTCGTTTCGTCTACAGCCACCAACTGGCCCACGACGCCGGCGCCACGGCCGCCCAGGTGCGCCGGGACCTCATGGTGCTGGGACCCATGGGGACCTCCAACAAGGGCTACGCCACCGAGGATCTCATCTCTGCCATTGACGAGGTCCTGGACTCCCCCGAGGGCCAGACCATTGCCCTGGTGGGGGTGGGAAACCTCGGTCGGGCCATCCTGGCCTTCTTCGCCGGCCGCCGCCCCCGACTGGCCATCACCGCGGGCTTTGACAATGACCCCACCAAGGCCGCCCGGGTCATCATGGGTTGCCGGGTCTACCCCATGGCCGAGCTTGCCCAGGTGGTACTGGCCGAGGGCATCACCGTGGGCATCGTGGCCGTACCCGCCACCGCCGCCCAGGCCGTCGCCGACAAACTGGTGGCCGCCGGGGTGCGGGGTTTGCTGAACTTCGCCCCCTGCCCCCTGAAGGTTCCCGCATCCGTACATGTGGAGGACATGGATATCACCATGAGCCTGGAAAAAGTCGCCTACTACGCCAAGCACAACAAGGAAAAGGCGGTGATTTGATGAGCAGTCAGCTTGAGGAAATCCTCTCTCGTTACCCGGAGGCGGGCCGCGACGCCCTGATCCCCATTCTCCAGGAGGCCCAGGAGGCCGACGGGTTCCTGTCCCGGGAGGCCATCCTCCGGATTGGGCGCCACCTGAACCTGCCCGCCAGCAAGATCTACGGCGTGGCCACCTTCTACAACCAGTTCCGATTCCAGGCGCAGGGGCGCTACCACATTCAGATCTGCCGCGGCACGGCCTGTCATGTGAAGGGGTCCCTGGATCTCCTTGAGGCCCTCCGCAAGGAGCTCAAGGTCGAGCCCGGCCAGACCACCCGCGACGGCCTCTTCAGCCTCGAGGTGGTGGCCTGCATCGGCGCCTGCGGCCTGGCCCCGGTCATCGCCATCAACGGCAACTTCCACGCCCGGGTGAAGCGCGACCAGATCCCGGAGATCCTGGCCAATTACAGACACGAAGCGGAGGCGGCCAATGTGCAGTAACTGCAACACCCACACTGCCATCAACACCTGGTCCGGCTGCTGGCACAGCACCGACAAGCCCTGCCCCGAATGGGTTCGCTGTCAGCTTGAGGGGCCCCAGTGCGGTGGCCCCGCCGAGGAAGTGGCCCGGGTCAAGCTGGCCGCCGCCGCCTTCCGCCGGGACGATGTGACCCGCCCCGTGATCTTCGTGGGCACGGGCACCTGCGGCCTGGGCGCTGGCGCCTCCAAGTCCCTGGAGGCCGTGCGCTCCTGGAATGAAAGCCACAAGAAGAACGCCGAAATCGTGGAGATTGGCTGCATCGGCATCTGCTCCCTTGAGCCCATGGTGGACATCCAACTCCCCGGCAAGGCCCGCCTCTGCTTCCACTCCATCACCGGCAGTCAGGTGGATCCCCTGTTGGACGCTGTGTTCGCCGGCCGCATCCCCGCCGAGTTCCTGCTGGGCCAGCACGAAGCTGCCCCTGAGATGATGTGGCCCGACCTGCCCCGCATCGCCCAGCATCCCTTCTTCGCCCCCCAGACCCGCTGGGTTTTGGAAAACTGCGGCTTGATTGATCCCGGCGAACTGCGCGAATACCTGGCCCGGGGCGGCTACAAGGCCCTGGCCAACGCCCTCCGTGACCACACCCCCGACGAGGTCTGCACCCAGGTCGAGAAGGCGGGCCTCCGGGGCCGCGGCGGCGGGGGCTTCCCCACGGGCAAGAAGTGGCGCTTCGCCCGGGAGGCCGCTGGCGAACAGAAGTACCTCATCTGCAACGCCGACGAGGGTGACCCCGGGGCCTTCATGGACCGGGCCGTCATCGAAAGTGACCCCCACCGCCTGGTGGAGGGCATGGCCATCGCCGCCTATGCCATCGGCGCCACCAAGGCCTATGTCTACATCCGCGCCGAGTACCCCCTGGCCATTCGCCGCCTCAAGGCCGCCATCGCCCAGGCCGAGGCCGTGGGCCTGCTGGGCAACAACATCCTGGACTCGGGGATGAACCTGCACATCAAGCTGAAGATGGGCGCCGGTGCCTTCGTCTGTGGCGAAGAGACCGCCCTCATGAACTCCATCGAGGGTAAGCGCGGCATGCCCCGCCCCCGTCCCCCCTTCCCCGCCGTCTCGGGCCTCTTCGGCAAGCCCTCCATCGTGAACAACGTGGAGACCCTGGCCAACCTGCCCGTCCTCATGCGCAACGGCGCCGAGTGGTTCTCTGCCGTGGGCACCAAGACCTCCAAGGGCACCAAGGTCTTCGCCCTCTCGGGCAAGATCTCCCGCACGGGCCTCGTGGAGGTCCGCATGGGCACCTCCATCCGCCAGATCGTCATGGACATCGGCGGCGGCGCCCCCGACGGCAAGGCCTTCAAGGCCGTCCAGATCGGTGGCCCCTCGGGGGGCTGCATCCCGGACAGCCACCTGGACATCGACATCGACTACGAGTCCCTGAAGACCGTGGGCGCCATGATGGGCAGCGGCGGCCTCGTGGTCATGGACGAAGACACCTGCATGGTGGACATCGCCAAGTACTTCATGGACTTCATCCAGCGCGAGTCCTGCGGCAAGTGCATCCCCTGCCGCGAGGGCACCAAGCGCATGCTCCAGATCCTCGAGAGCATCACCCGCGGTCGCGGCCGTGAGACCAAGCGCGACGCCCTGGATCGCTTCCAGGGGATCATGCAGCTTGAGGAACTGTCCAAGGTCATCCAGGCCACCAGCCTCTGCGGCCTTGGCCAAAGCGCCCCCAACCCCGTGGCCTCCACCCTCCGTTGGTTCCGCCACGAGTACGAGGCCCATGTGTTCGAACGGCGCTGCCCCGCCGGCGCCTGCCAGGAGTTCCGCAAGTTCCGCATCAATGTGGACAAGTGCACGGGCTGCACCCTCTGTGCCCGCAAGTGCCCCGTTGACGCCATCGTGGGGGCCCGCAAACAGGCCCACTACATCGTCGAAGACAAGTGCATCGGCTGCGGAGCGTGCGAAGAAGCCTGCCGCTTCGACGCCGTCTTCCTGAAGTGATGGGGGTTACCATGCAGATTCAAGTGAACAACAGAACCATCGAGGCCCAACCCGGAGAGATGCTGCTGGAGGCCCTGCGCCGCGCTGGCATCCGCGTCCCCACTCTGTGCCACCTGGAGAACCTCTTCCCCTCCGGCGCCTGCCGCATGTGCGTGGTCGAACTGGAAGGCCAGGGCCGCCTCGTCCCCTCCTGCGCCTGCCCCGTGACTGACGGAATGAAGGTGCTGACCCACTCACCCATCGCCCTCAACGCCCGCAAGACCATCCTGGAGCTGCTGTTGGCCAGCCACCCCGACGACTGCTTCTATTGCAGCCGCAACGGCGACTGCGAGCTGCGCAACCTCTCCGACGAGCTGGGCGTGGACCGACGCCGCTTCCAGGGCCTGAAGAACGACGGCAAGCTGGACCTCTCCAGCCCCTCCATCGCCCGGGACCCGGACAAGTGCATCCTCTGCGGCAAGTGCGTCCGCGTCTGCGAAGAAGTTCAAGGGGTCTCCGCCCTGGACTTCATCGGCCGGGGCAGCAAGACCAAGGTGGCCACGGCCTTTGACGAGGGCCTCAATGTCTCCTCCTGCGTCAACTGCGGCCAGTGTGTGGCCGTCTGCCCCACCGGCGCCCTGGTTGAAAAGAGCAGCATCCGCGAGGTCCTCGCTGCCCTCCAGGACCCCAACAGGGTGGTCGTGATCCAGCATGCCCCCGCCGTCTCCGTCTCCATCGGTGAGGCCTTCGGCGTCAAGCTCGGCACGGATATGGCCGGCATCATGGTGGCGGCCCTCCGCAAGATTGGCTTCGCCCGGGTGTTCGACACCTCCTTCAGCGCCGACCTCACCATCATGGAAGAGGCCTCCGAGCTGGTGCACCGCATCCAGAACGGCGGCGTCCTGCCCATGATGACCTCCTGCTCCCCCGCCTGGGTCAAGTTCGTCGAGCAGTTCTACCCCGAACTCATGCCCAACCTCTCCACCTGCAAGAGTCCCCAGCAGATGATGGGCGCCATCATCAAGAACTACTGGGCCAAGCGGGAGGGCATCGACCGCGCCAAGGTCTATTCCGTCTCCGTCATGCCCTGCATCGCCAAGAAGTTCGAGGCCCAGCGCCCCGAACAGGGGGCCGACGGCGTCCCCGACATCGACGCCGTGCTGACCACCCGCGAGCTGGTCAAGATCATCCGCATGCGTGGCCTGGACCTGGGCGCCATGGAGCCCGAAGAGGCGGACAACCCCTTTGGCACCCGCTCCTCCGCGGGCAAGCTCTTCGGGGCCTCCGGTGGCGTCATGGAGGCGGCCCTGCGCACCGCCCACCGCATGCTCACCGGGGAGAACCCCAAGCAGCTTGAGTTCACCGCCGTGCGCGGCTCGGACCGCGTGAAGGAGATGCGCGTGAAGATCGGCGACGCCGAAATCGGGGTGGCCGTGGCCAGTGGCCTCATGGCGGCCCGGAAGGTCCTGGATCGCGTCCGCAAGGGCGACACCAGCATCCAGTTCATCGAGGTCATGTCCTGCCTCGGCGGCTGCATCAACGGCGGCGGCCAGCCCCGCGCCCTGGATGGCGGCCCGGTCCGCGCCCGCCTCCAGGCCCTCTACAAGATTGACAAGGAGGCGACCCTTCGGACCTCCCACGACAACCCTGACATCCAGCGGATCTACCAGGAATTCCTGGGCCAGCCCCTGGGGCACGAGTCCCACCGGCTGCTGCACACCAAGTACCACCGCCGCGAAGTGCTGGGATAGGAGTACCAATGAAGCCGTCCAGGCGATTCTATCTGGTCTACACCCTCCCGGAGCGCTGCCGCCTCTGCTTCACCTGCGTGCGCGAGTGCCCCGCCAAGGCCATCAAGGTGGCGGGGGGCCAGGCCGTGGTGGTGCCCGAGCGGTGCATCGGCTGCGGCAACTGCGTCCAGGTCTGCAGCCAGAAGGCCAAGCGGGTCTTCAGCGAGCAGAAGCTGGTGGACGATCTGCTGGCCAACGGCAAGCGAACTGCGGCCCTCGTAGCTCCCAGTTTTCCCGCGGAGTTCCCGGATATGAAGCCCAGCAAGGTGGTGGGCCTGCTGCGCCGCATGGGCTTCTCCCATGTCTATGAGGTGGCCTTTGGCGCGGACCTCGTGGCCCGGCGCTACTCCCGCCTGCTGGAGGACAACCCCGGCAAGCGCTTCATCGGCACCACCTGCCCCGCCATCGTGGCCTTCGT
>CAZMEC010000054.1:0-16648 GCA_964565265.1 uncultured Myxococcales bacterium | reverse complement strand
TGGGCGGGGCCGCGGTCCGAGTCCCACTCGGTGATGAGGCCGTCCTTCACCACGAAGCGCACCCACTCGAAGCGTCGGCCGCTGTAGACGCTGGGGATGTTGTAGGTCACCTGCCCATTCATGGAGTCGATGATGGGCGCCGTGTAGACCTCGCCATCGGGGACATTTCGGTGGCCATCGCACTTCACCGCCTTCAGGCCCTTGATGCTGAAGCTCAGGTCCGTGCCGGGGCCCGC
Source organism: uncultured Myxococcales bacterium (assembly GCA_964565265.1). Taxonomy (GTDB): domain Bacteria; phylum Myxococcota_A; class UBA9042; order CAIXZC01; family CAIXZC01; genus CAIXZC01. The sequence goes on along the minus strand of CAZMEC010000054.1, from coordinate 16,412 downwards.
GATTTGCACGCGGTCGGCGGCCTCCATGCGGCGCACCAAGGGGTCCATGGCCCGGGACAGGGCGCCCAGATCCATAAGGCAGGCGTTGAAATACAAATCCTCGAACTCCTGGCAGGACATGCCCGCCATCACCGCTATGCCCGCCGACGGGTAGCGCAGCACCACCCAACGCTTGGACTCGATTCGCAGGCTGTGGACCCGCTCCCAGTAGGCCTTGCGAAACAGCTTCTCGTTGTCCGCAGGGATGGCCTGGGCCTCGTAGGGGTTTCGGTTTCCCCGGACGCCGATGTACGCATCCACGCTTTCCATCATGGCGCGGTGCAGCTCGCCCCAGCTTTCGAACTGGGCCGGGTCGGCGGCGTTGCAGGCGAAGGCGTTGATGAACTCGTCGTCGTTGAAGTGCCACAGGGGCACCCCCCCGGCCTTGGTCACGGCCTCGATGATGGCCTTGCCCAGCTCGAAGGTCTCGCCCCCTCGCAGCTCCACATACACGCGCTGCCCCGGCTTCAACTCCAGGCTGTGGCCCACCAACAGCGCCGCCAGTCTGTCCAGTCTTGGATCTCTCATTATTGCTGCTCCTTGCCAGGGACCATGTATTTCCCATAAACTGTTGCGGGTCAAAGGGAAATTGGGGGGTGGGCCGTGAAAAAGATCCTTGGACTGGCCTTGCTGGCGCTGTTCCTGTTGCCCGGCTGCGGCGGCGAGGGAAGCACCAAGTCCGAAGGCGTCCCCGTCTTCGATCAGGACACCCCGACCAACTGGAACAACCTGGAAAAGGACGCCACCGATGAGGCCGACGAGGTCTCCTGCCTGCCCGCCTGCCTGGGCCTCGAGTGTGGCGACGACGGCTGCGGCGGCTCCTGCGGCAAGTGCTCCGGCGACAAGCCAGTGTGCGACAACAATGGCCAATGCCAGGCCGAGGACCAGCCCTGCGAGCCCTCTTGTTCCGGCAAGGAGTGCGGCGACGATGGCTGCCAGGGCTCCTGCGGCAACTGCCCCCTGGTGGCCCCCATCTGCACCGACGCCGGCCTCTGCGCCAAGGACTGCACCCCGGCTTGCCTTGGCAAACAGTGCGGTGACGACGGCTGCGGCGGCAAGTGCGGTACCTGCCCCGAGGACCGCCCCGTCTGCCTGAATGGTCTGTGCTCGGCGGACTGCACCACTGACTGCACCAACAAGGAATGCGGCGACGACGGCTGCGGGGGCCTCTGCGGCAACTGCCCACCGGTGCTGCCCAACTGCGCCCAGGGCGTCTGCGTGGGCGAGTGCAGTTCCAACTGCCAGGGCAAACAGTGCGGGGACGACGGCTGCGGCGGCAAGTGCGGCACCTGCCCCATGGATCGCCCCTTCTGCGAGAACTTCCTGTGCAAGAACAACTGCCAACCAAGCTGCGGCACCAAAGAGTGCGGCGACGACGGCTGTGGAGGCTCCTGTGGCAAATGCCCCGCCGCCGCCCCCATCTGCAATGGCGCCGGCCTGTGCCAGTTGAACTGCGTCCCCGACTGCGCCGGCCGTCAATGCGGCACCAACGGCTGCGGGGGCTCCTGTGGCACCTGCCCCGCGGCCAAGCCCACCTGCACCGCGGGTCAGTGTGTGGCCCAGGGTGGCGGCTGCAACTGCGCCCCCTGGCAGACCTGCCTGGGGAACCAGTGCTTCGATCCCCAGAACCTGGGCGCCTGCCTGGCCGGTGGCTACGCCGTCAGCGGCAACTGCCAGGGCCTGACCTTTGAAGGCTGCTGCGCCGGCCCCGTGAACTACTACTGCGACACCCAGGCCTACCACCCCGATGTGCTGGAGGCCGTCTGCCCCGCGGGCCTGACCTCCTGCCTCTGCGTCCTGGACTGTGCCGCCGACGGCGCCAAACTCGACCCCGCCCTGGACACGACCTGCACCTGGGGCGACGCCACCAAGCCCTTCTACCTGTGCGACGCCGAGTCCCCCCAGCAGTCCGAGCCCGGCGGCAACGCCAAGTGCCCCTGGTTCGTCTGCACCCCCGACTGCTTCGGCAAGGAGTGTGGCGAGAACGGCTGCGGCGGCTCCTGCGGCACCTGTGGTTTTGGCCTGGTCTGCGGCTACGGGGGCGAGTGCATCGACGGCGGCTCGGGCGGCTCAAGCTGTTACGGGGGCTGCGGGGGCTCTTCCCTGGACGGAAGCTGTTACTGTGACAACGCCTGCCTCAGCAACGACGACTGCTGCTACGACTTCTGCGAAGCCTGCCCGGATCTTTGCTACCTCTGGTGACCGTTCACGACCACAGATTGCGCCCCGCCCACAGCCCAAGTTGAAGCGCCAGCAGGCCAAACACCACCTGCCCTGCCAGGTTCCCCAGGGCGGGGAGGGTCTGGGACTCGGCCAGCAACCTGTTGGAGTCATGCACAAAGGCCGAGAAGGTCGTAAAGGCGCCCAGGAATCCCGTGAGGACTATGGTGGCCGCCCCCGGGGGCACCAGACGCTTCTCCTCAGCCAGCACCCAGAACAGGCCGAACAGCAGGCAGCCCAGCAGATTCACGGAGAAGGTGGCCAGCACGGACTCCCGGCCCAGGGCGCCCTTGATGGCAGCGGACATCCAATATCTGGAAAAGGCCCCCAGAGCCCCCGCAAATCCAAACAGCAGAAAGTTGATCATTCCAGCTTCTCCCTGTCCACCGTCCCCATGGGCGGCAGCTTGTCCCGTCGAAGCCCCCGGCCGTGCTGCAGCGTCACCAGGATGCCCCCCACCGCGGCGGGCGTGACCCCGGGCAGACGCATGGCCGCTCCAAGAGTCGCGGGCCTGAGCCGTGACAGCTTTTCGCTGATCTCCCGGCTAAGGCCGGCGATTGTCGCATAGTCCAGATCCGGCGGCAATTCCAGGGTCTCGGCTGCCCGCAGGCGCCGGGCGGACTGCTCCTCCCGGTCAATGTAGCCGCCGTACTTGAGGCGGGTCTCCAGTTCGCTGCCAATGGTCGGAGCGAAGCTGCCCGCCAGCGGATGCAGGGGGACCAGGTCCTCCAGGGCCACCTCGGGGCGCAACAGCAACTCGGCCAGCGTGGCGCCCTCCCCCAGGCGAGCCGTCCCAACCCTTAGCGCGAAGGCCTCCAACTCCCGGCTGGCAGGAATCCGGGTGGCCCGAAACGCAGCCTCTCCCCGGGCCAGTTCCAGGCGGCGCAGTTCCAGGTGGCGGAGGTGCTCATCCGTCAACAGCCCAAGGCGTCGGGCCAGTTCTCCCAGGCGCTCCTCGGCGTTCCCCTCTCGAAGCAGGAGGCGATACTCGGCCCGGGAGGTGAACAGGCGATAGGGCTCGTCCGTCCCCGTGGCCGTCAAATCGTCAGCCATGACGCCGATGTAGGCCTGAGACCTGCCCAGGATCAGGGGCTCCTCGCCCCGCAGCCACAGCCCCGCATTGATCCCCGCCAGCAGCCCCTGGCCGGCGGCCTCCTCGTAGCCCGAGGTGCCGTTCACCTGGCCCGCCAGAAACAGCCCCGAGACCCCTCGGCAGGCCAGCGCGGGCGTAAGCCCCCGGGAATCCACCGCATCGTATTCGATGCCATAGGCGAACTGGAGGATGCGCGCCTGCTCCAGCCCCGGGATGCTGTGAATGGCAGCCTCCTGGACCTGGGCCGGCAGACTGCTGGACAGCCCCGCCGGATAGACCTCGCCGGAGTCCAGGCCCGTGGGTTCGAGGAACAGATGGTGGCTGGCGTGGTGGGGATAGCGCACCACCTTGTCCTCAATGGAGGGGCAGTAGCGCGGCCCCACCCCGCTGATCAGGCCTCGGTACAAAGGCGACTGGGACAGGCCCCCCCGAACAATCTCGTGGGTCCGCTCGGTGGTGCCGGTCAGGTGGCAATCCACCTGGGGCAGCGTCGGCACGCTGGTGGCCCAGTGAAAGAAAGGCGGCGGCTGGTCCCCGGGCTGGCGCTCCAGCCGGCTGTAGTCAATGCTGTCTGCGGCCAGCCTGGGCGGCGTACCGGTCTTGAGCCGGATGACCCTCAGGCCGGCCTCCGAAAGGCTGGCCGAGAAGCCCTCGGAGGAGGGCTCGTCGATGCGCCCGGCGCTGTGGCTTACCAGCCCAACGAAGATGCGGCCCCCCAGGAAGGTCCCGGTGCAGACCAACACCGCCGGGGTTTCCAGGCGGCCTCCGCGCAACAACCGGACGGCCACCACCTTGCCTGCCAAGAACTCCAGGCCGGCCACCTCGTCTTCAATGATGGTGAGGCCCGGATGTTCCCCCAGCCTCCGCTGGACCTCCAGGGCATAAAGGCGCAGGTCAACCTGAACCCGGGTGGCCTGGACGGCGGGCCCCTTCCGCGTGTTGAGCCTTCTGAATTGAATCCCGCAGCGATCGGTGGCGGCGGGCATGACCCCGCCAAAGGCGTCCAACTCGCGCACCACATGGCCCTTGCCCACGCCCCCCACGGAGGGGTTGCAGGACATCCAGCCGATGCGGTCCCGGCGCTGGGTCACCAGAATGGGCGCAAACCCCATTCGGGCCAGCACGGAGGCAGCCTCAACTCCAGCATGGCCGCCGCCGATTACCACCGGCCGGCCGGCCCTCGCTGTTACTTGCATGTCTTCTTGATTGCGGCCGACTTTTCCTTGGCCTTGGCACCCTCGGGGGTCTTGCGGAACTCTTCGTAGGCGAACTTGTAGATGGCCTCCGCCTTCTTGCAGCGGTTGAGGCGTTCGTAGCACAAACCAATACGAAGCACCGCCTCGCGGAACTTGTCGCCACGCTGATACTGGTCGTAGACCTTGCGGTACTCAGTGATGGCGTCCCCAAACTGCGTCAGGGCGAACAGGCACTCCCCAACGAAGAACTGGGAATCGTCCGCCTTCTCATGCTCGGGGTAGAGGCGCAGGAACTCGCGGAAGACGGCCATGGCGGTCTTGGTCTGCCCCGAGCCGTACTTCTCAGCGGCGTAGGCAAACAGGGCATCGGGGTCCTGGGGCAGGTCCTGGGGCAGCACCCCGGTGTCCCCCGCCAGCTTGTCCTCGATGCGCCCCTCCAGGCCCTTCACATTCCCCATGATCTGGTCCAGCTTGTACTGCAAGGACTCCTGCCCGCCATTCAACGACGCGACCTGGGTCTTCAATTCCTCCAGGTCGGCCCTGATATTGGCAAGCTGGTCCCGCAGGTCGGTGTGCTGGCCTTCAAAGTAGGTCTTCACATTCTCGATGCGCTCATCGTTGCGCTTGGCGTTGGCCTCCAGCACATCAAGGTTCTTCTCGTTTTCCTCCATCCGGGCGGAGAGGGCCTGGTGCTTGTCCATGGTGACCAGGCAGCCCTGCAAGAGCAGGGAGACCAGGAGCAGGACAATTGCCGAAGAGATTTTTTTCATTGAGGCCTCCCTCCCCGGAGGGGAAAGCTGACCGAAGATTGATGCAGAGGAGACGGGACGGGGCAGGCGCGGCAGAGAACCAGGAGAATTACTTCACCTTGGTCTCGGCGCGGCGGTTACGCCACCAGCAGTTCTCGCCAGCATCGGAGCACACGGGGTGATCCTCGCCGTAGGAGATGGTGGACAGGTTGCCGCCGGTCACGCCCTTGTCGGACATGAACCGCTTGACGGAGGTGGCGCGACGCATGCCAAGCTGCATGTTGTATTCGTCGGTGCCGCGCTCGTCGCAGTGGCCTTCCACGCTCAGGGGAACGCCGATGGTCTTGGCGCATTCCACATTCTGGCCCATGATGCGGCGGGCATCGGAGGTCAGGCTGGACTCGTTGAAGTCAAAGTAGACATTCTGCAGCTGGCAGATCCAGTCGCAGACGCCATTGACGCACTTCTGCCCGCTGGGGCAGCCGGTCTGGGCGCAGTCGCCACCGGGCACCACGCAACGGCCACCCTGGCACACGCGGCCAGCGGGGCAATGCTCGTTGCCACGGCACTCACCACCGCAGGAGCCAACCTTGGCGCCCGGGTCGATCCAGCACTTGCCACCGGGGCAGTCCACATCACTGTGGCAGCAGCCGGGGGCGCGGTCGCAGGTGTAGGAAGCCGAGCAGGCCATGCAATCGTCGCCGGCCTTGCCAGCACAGAAAGCATCGTCGCGGCATTCGCGGCACATGTTGTCAACGCAGAACTCGCCCTTGTCCTTGCAGTTGCTGTCGTCGTCGCAGTTGGGGTACTTGGGACCGCAGCCCCAAGAAGTCAGACCAACCAGCAGAGTAAGGCTAAGAACTGCTCTCTTCCATCCAAAACCCATGATCCATTACCTCCTTCAAATTCCCTTTTTAATCCCCAAGTCAATCGGGGGTTCAGACAACACACGGTCTTTCAGGGGCAGCAATCTATTTGAGCCCCCATTTCTTGTCAAGGCCAAAGACGGACAGCCGTATCAAACAGTCCAATAGAAGGCCTATTCCTCCCCCGCCTGCCACCTGCCAAGGGCCAGATTGGCCAGCACCAGGGCCGCGATGGAGGCCGTCTCAGACCGAAGAATCAGGGTCCCGATCCGCCTGGGAAGCAGCCCCGCCTGACGCAGTGCAGCAACCTCGGATTCCTCAAAGCCCCCCTCCGGCCCAATGCACACTCTCAAACAGTCGGGACTGGAACCAGGGATCGATTCTGATCCCGGCTCCGCCTCCTCCCAGAGGAAGAAGCCCCCCGTCCCGGGTTCCCCAAGGGTCAACGCCTCGTCCAGGCTTCCGGCGAAGGCCAACTCGGGCAACGGGTTGAGCCCGCTTTGTCTGCAGGCCTCGTGCAGCAGGGTCCTGGCCCGGGCCAGCTTGTGAACCCTCTCCGAAGGAGGCCAGGTAGCCACGGACCGCCGCGCTTCAAACAGCACCACGGAAGTGGCCCCCAGTTCGGCGGCCTTCTGCAGGACCAGTTCCAGCTTGGCCCGCTGAAGCAGGGGCTGCAGCAGGACCAGTCTGCCCTTGAGACGCCGGCCTGAAAGCTCCCGGGACAGGACCAGGAAAGGCGCGGCCCCACGGTATTCCATCAGATACAGACCGATGCGGCCATCTTCCAGCAGGACCTCCACCTCCTCGCCGCCCCTCACCCGGCGCACGCGCTCAAGGTAGTGGGCATCCTCCCCCGCAGGGGAAAAGGAGGGGGGGAAGTCCCCGCCGCCCAGGCTGATCCGGGGTCGGTTCATTCTTTGAAGCTCAGAGTGGCAGCCCACCAACCGTCCAGCACCCGCTCGGTCACCGACGCAGGTCTGGACAGGAGGGTCAGGAAGGAAGGCAGAAACGATCCCGCCGCATTGTCGGGCACCCCTGACAGCACCAAGACCCCCTTGGGGGCGGTGTGGGCATCCAGTTCCTTGGCCAGGAACTTGAGGGTATTGGGCAGGATGTTGGCCAGCACCAGATCATAACGACCGGCAACCTCCTCCAGGGGATCCGTGAGGACCTCCATGGGGGCGTCGTTCAAAAGGCAGTTTCGGGCACACTCGTCCAGCACCGCCTCGTCAATGTCCGTACCCACGATGGGCCCTGCGCCAATCCGGCGACAGGCGATTCCCAGCACCCCGGACCCACAGCCCACATCCAGCACCGAGGGCTGGCTTTGCCCCTTGGCGGCGTAAGCCCCCAGGGCCTCCTGGGCCAGGGCCAGACAAAGCCTGGTGGTGGGATGGTTCCCCGTGCCGAAGGCCTCCCCTGGGGAGATCATGATGGCCCAGGTCATCCCCGCCGGAGGCGTCTCCCAAGGGGGCCCCACTGCCAGCGTCTCGGAGACCTTCTCCCAGTGGAAGTACTTTTTCCAGCGCTCCACCCAGTCCACCTTGCCGGCCCGGCTACGAACCACCGACAGGGCCCGCCGGGGCAGCCCCTCTTCCAGTTCCAGGATCTGCTCTTCTTCCGCATCTTCCTGGGGCCAGAAGGCCAGCTCCACGGTCCCTGGAGGCAGGTCCGGGGAGAGGCCAAGTTCGGGCTCGTCCAACACGGCGAAGGCCATGCCGGCCACGGCAAAGGCGTGCTCCGCGGCCTCCAGTTCAGAGGCCGGGAAACGCATTCGAATTTCGATGAGTTGTTTCATGGGGGGACTCCGGGGGGCAAGGGGGGAAGCTGAACCGCTTACTCGGCGGCCACAACCCAGACCTTGACCTCGGCGTTGACATCGTTGTGCAGCTTGAGGCTGACAGTGTAGACCCCGAGGGCCTTGATGGGCTCTTCCAGCTTGATGGAGCGGTGATCCACCTGGACACCCTGGGCCATCATGGCATCAGCGATGTCGCGGTTGGTCACCGAGCCAAAGAGCTTGTCGCCCTCGCCAGCGTGACGCGCCAGGGACAGGGAGAGGCCGGCCACCTTGGCCGCCAGATCCTGGGCTTCCTTGCGCTCCTGGTCGATGCGAACGGCCACCATGCGCTTCTGGTGGTCCAGGGCCTTCACATTGCCCACGGTCGCGGCGATGGCCAGCTTCCGGGGGATAAGGTAGTTGCGGGCGAAGCCGGGCTTGACCTCCAGCATGTCGCCAGTGCTGCCAACTCCGGGAACATTCTTGACGAGAATGACTTTCATGTTTTCACCCCCCTCAGTTGGCGTTCATGGTGGTGAAGGGCAGCAGAGCCACGATCCTGGCCCGCTTGATCGCCATGGCCAGTTCCCGCTGGTGCTTGGCGCACACGCCGGAGATCCGCCGAGGCACGATCTTGCCCCGCTCAGTGATGAACCGAGCCAGCGTACCGCTGTCCTTGTAGTCCATCTGGAGGGTCTTCTCAGCGCAGAAGGGGCAGACCTTGCGCCTGCGGAAGAACTTCTTCTTCTTGAACCCGCCGCCGGTGTTGCCGGGGCCGCCGCTTTTTTGTCCGTCGTGCATGTTATGCCTCCTCCCCGTCCTTCGCCACTTCGGCGACAGCCACCTCGGGAACGGCTACGGCCTCCTCAGCGGGGGCGCCTTCCCGAACTTCTTCACCGAACCCGTCCCGACGCTCGTCAGAGCGAGTGGACTTCCTGGCCCCAAACGGATTGATCCCGGCCCGGTCGGCTTCGACATCGAAGGCCTGGGCATCAATGGGTCCGTCAAGGCGCACGGTGATGAAGCGCAGCACAGGGTCAAGGATGGAGAGCTGCCGCTCGATGTCGGCCACAACAGTGCCAAGGCCCAGGTACCTGTAGTACAGGTAGACGCCCTTCATGTTGTCTTTCAGCTCGTAGGCCAGCTTGCGCTTGCCCCAGTTTTGGAAGGCAATTTCAATGCCTCCCTTGTCCGCGAGGCGCTTGGAGACCTTCCCATGAAGATCGCCGATCTCCTCGTCGGTGAGGTCCGGTCGGACCACCATCAATGTTTCGTACTTGATCATCAGCCCTCCTTTCGGTTCTTTGAGCCCTGCACCATGCAGAGCAAGGAGTCACCCGGTTTGTCATTTGGCCCGGGTTATCACCCGAATTGGCCGGTGGAGTATCGAGGAAAACAATTTTAAACGCAACCGGAACCTTCAAGCCTCAGGTTTTTTTGGGGAATCCGCGGCCGCCACGGGCTCCAAGGGCTTGGGCTCCTTGGGCTCCTTGAGGTTGAAGCGGTTCATGGTCAACTGGGTGCCCTTCTCGACCCAGAACAGGACGGCGTCGGCGGCGGTCTCCACGGCCCGGGCTACCAGCACCCCCTCGTCCCCCTGAATCCCCCCTAGCACATGGCCCACCTCAGCCCCGCGATTGGGGCGGCCCACGCCGATTCTGATCCGGGGGATCTCCTCGGTCCCCAGAAGCTCGATCACCGAGGCCATCCCGTTGTGCCCCGCCGAGCCCCCCTGCAGGCGGACCCGCAGAGCCCCCGCGGGGAGGTCCATGTCGTCATAGACCAGGAGGGTATCCTTCGCAGGAATCTTGTACCAGGAAAGGAGGGAGGCGACGGACTGACCGCTGAGGTTCATGAAGGTCTGGGGCTTGGCCACCACCAGGCCGCCGGCCCGGCGGCTTTCGCCCACCAGGGCCTTGCAGTGGTTCCGCCAGGACAGATCCAGGCGTTGGGCCAGCAGGTCGGCCACCATGAAACCCACATTGTGGCGGGTCTTGGCGTACTTATCGCCCGGGTTGCCCAGGCCTATGATGAGGTGCTGAAACAATGGGGAAACGGCCTGGCCAGGATCATTCAGGCTTGGCAGGAGCAGCAGCGGCAGCAGCACCGGCGGCGGGAGCGGCAGCGCCATCTTCTTCACCAGCGCCGGCGCCCTTCGGGGTCTTGATGATGACCAGGGGGAAGCGGCACTTGGAGACGGGCTTCACGCCCTCGCCGTAGTTGACCTGGTCAACATAGAGGACCTCGTTGGCGTTGATGGGAGTGATGTCCACTTCCACGACGCGGGGGAGGTTCTCGGGGGCGGCCTCAAGCATCACATCGAAGGCGGCCACATACAGACGCCCGCCGGCCTTCTCGCCAACGGCGGTGCCGGTGTACTTCATGGGCACCCGACCGCGGACGGGCTGACCAGCTACGCAGGCCTGGAAGTCCAGGTGCACGAGGGTCCGCTTGACGGGGTGAATCTGGTAGTCCTTGATGAAGGCCCACTGGGACTGTCCATCAAACTCCAGTTTGCACTGACGCACAGGACCCTTGGGGTCGTCCAGCATGGCGGCGAGCTCGCGGCCACTGACATACAAGCCCAGGGGCTTGTCCATGCCACCGCCGTAAAGGACGGCGGGAATCTGTCCGGCCTTCCTGCTCCTGCCGACAGCACCCTTGGGCTCCACGCCTCTCTTCACGGCCTTGACTGCAATAAGTTCCATTGGATAGCCTCCATCAATATCGTCTGTTGGGGCGCCAGGAGTCGAACCTGGAAAGCGGGTACCAAAAACCCGAGTCATGCCATTTGACGACGCCCCATCACGGACACGCCCCAGAAAATCGCTGGGCTTGATTACTACAAAGCCCAGGTATTGTCAACACAAGTCCCGAGCCTGTCTCTCTAACTTGCGCACGACCGGCTTCGGTCTATGATGGGCCCGACCGTGTTGCGGGCTGCCTGCGACACCATAATCGGAGGAACGCACCCATGCAACAGACCATCTCTCCCTATGTGAAAACCCCCGAGGCTTCCTGGTACGGTCTCACCTCTGACACCGCCCTGAATGTCCAGCGCTGGATAGTCTCCACCGAGGAGTCCCGGAAGATCTGCAACGAGCCCCTCCTCCTGGGGGTCGAGTTCTCCCGGGCCCTGCAGGCCGCCATCACCAAGTCCCTGCGCAGCGCACCCTTCTATAATGATTTGAAGGGCTCGGACCCCTGCAAGCTGTGTACCGTCAACTTTCTGCGGGGCAGCCTGAACTTCGGCCTCCGGGAGGCCCTCATGGACGCCGTGGGCTCCAACACCCACGCCACCTGCTTCATGAGCTCCCAGCGTTTCCGCGTGGACGGGCGCTGGCATGTGAAGGAAGACATGTACCGCAAGCTGGACATCCCGCAAGGGGCCTACCTGGTCCTGGGCGATGTGGTGGCCACCGGCGTCACCGTGGACAACGGCCTGCAGGTCATGTTCGATGTCATGAAGGAGAAGGGCATCAAGCCCTCGGGCCTGGTCTTCTTCACCATCGGATGCCACAAGATCGAGAAGATCCTGGAGCGCTGGCACGGCCTGTTCTCCCAGGACAACCCGGGCTACAAGGGCACCCATGTGGTCTACCTGGAGGGCAAGTTCCGGCTGGTGGACTCCAAGACCCCCATCAAGATCTCCATCCAGGGCACGGATCTGGTCAAGCTGGACGCCATCCTCAGCCCCGAGTACGCCCTCAGCATCTACGAGAAGCCCGAGTATCTGCTGGAGCGCTGCGCCATCTACGACGCGGGCAGCAGGGCCTTCGATGTACCCGCTTACCTGGAAGATGTGCATGGCTTCTGGGTCAAGATGGCGGCCCAGGCCCGGGCTGGCGGCACCCTCAAGCAGGCCCTCAAGGAGCGCTGGAACGAGAACGGCTTCGACACCTGGGAGACCTTCCAGGTGTTGGCCGATCAATATTGGAGGGGCGTACCCACCGACCTTCGGCGGGAGTTCTATTCCGCCTACCAGGCCTTCTGGTCCCCTGAGTTCCTCAAGTCCAGCGACAGCCCGGAGGCCCTGTTGGCAGTGGCCAACCGGAGGCTCCACGCCATTGAACACAACTGCCCCTTTCACAACCCGGAGGCACCATGACCTGGGAAGGACCCTTCAAGCCCCATCACATTGACGCCACACCCGCCGACTTGGCGGGCAACAACGGCCTGGGCCGCTATGTCTTCCTGCCTGGATCGGACGGCCGGGCCAAGACCATCGCCGGCCACTTCAAGAACGGCCGGGTGCTGCCCAGCGATCGGGGTCACAACATCTACCTGGGCACCCTGGACGGCTTGGATGGCACCCCCGTGGAGGTGGCCTCCGTGTCCAGCGGCATGGGTTGCCCCAGCGTGGACATCATCGCCACCGAACTTATGAAGCTTGGGGCCCGCAGGCTGCTGCGGGTGGGCACCGCAGGGAGCCTCCAGCCCAAGGCCGTGAGGGTGCCCAGCATCGTCATCGCCACGGGAGCAGTGAGGGATGAGGGCACCAGCCGCCACTACCTGCCGGTGGAGTTCCCCGCCGTGGCCTCCCACACCATCGTGGAGGCCCTGGAGGCCGCCGCGCTGGCACTGGGAGTGGCGGATCACTCGTTCAGCGGCATCGTCCATTCCAAGGATTCGTTGTTTGCAAGGGAGTTCGGGGAGGGTCCCAACCGGGAAGACAACCGCACCTACATGCAGAAGCTGGCGGTGGCCGGGGTCCTGGCCTCCGAGATGGAGGCCTCCCACCTGTTCACCCTGGCCCAGGTCCACGGCCACGACCTGCGCCCCGTGGGCAGCCAGATTGACGACGGCGGAATCCTGGCCGGCTGCGTCCTGGCAATCATAGGCGACGACCGCCCCTTCGCCCCCCCCGACGAGGCCAAGGCCGCCATCGACCAGACCATCGCAGTAGCCCTGGAAGGCATCCGCATCCTGGCCCAGCGCGAACGCCAAAGGGGACGGTCCTGATTTGCCACCGCTTCGGCCCCGCCACCGGGGACGGTCCTAATTTGCCCCCGCTTTCGCCCTCAGCTCAGCCCAAGCAGCCCAAAGAAGCCCTTCCAGGGCACAATGCCCTTGAGGTAGAACAGCCCCGCCGCCACAAAGAAGATCCCGAAGACCACGGACACGGCCTCGGAAAACTTCCCGGGGCGCAGGAAGCGGCGAATCATGCCGCCGCTGGCCCCCAGCAGTAGAAACAGCACGCCCATGCCCAGGCCAAAGGACAGCATCAGGAGGCCGCCTCGGACCACATCCTGGCCGCTGGCGATGAGGGTCAAGATGGCCACCAGGAGGGGGCCCACGCAGGGGGCCACGATGACGCCCATGACCGTGCCGAAGATGAAGGCCCAGAGGAACCCGGCGCGCTGGCGCTTGGAGATGAAGGTGCGAAAGCCTGAGAAGTCGGCGAAGGAGAAGACCCTCGCGCTGGCCAGCGCCAGCACCAGAAAGACCAGGGCTATTGCGCCCATGACCAGGGGATTGGCGAAGATGGTACCCACGGCCCCGCCACCCAAGGCGGCCCCGATGCCCAGGCCCACATAGGTCAGCACCGTGCCCGCCACGACGATGAGGCTGAGCAGGAAGCCCCGCCCCCGCCCCGAGCCCCCGTCCCCCGAGCCCCCCATGGAGAGGAACGCAAAGATGAGAAAGTAGGCAGGATAGGTGCAGGGCGTGAGGCTGGCCGCAATGCCCGCCGCGAACACCAACAGGAGGGTCAGGGCAAACCCCTTGTCCTGGAGCCAGTCCGTGAGGCCCGGTTCGCGCTCCTGGGCCACCGCCCCACCCTCCCCGCGGGCCTTGGAAAGCCTGGCCACGAAGGGATCCGGGGCCTCAAAGTCGTTGAGGGTCAGGGCGGGTTGGAGTTGCCCCTCTGGGGAGTAGAAGCCCACCCAGGGCAACCCGACGATGCCCAACTCTTCGTAGTACTTCTCGTTGGCGGGAACATCCATGTCCAGGTCCACCGTCACGAACCCTTTGAGGGCCTCGTGTACCTTGGGATCGGAGAAGGTCTCTTTCTTGAGGCGCTGACAGGAGGCGCACCAGACGGCGGAGGCATCCACCAGCAGCGGCTTTCCCGAGGCCAAGGAGGCGGCCTTGCCCTCCTCCACGCTGTGCAGCCAACTGATCCCCGGCGCCCCGGACTTCGCGGCAGGAGCAAGCCCCAGGAAGGCCGGTCCCACCAGAATGAACAACGCCAAGCCATGCAGCAGCACCGCCGCAGCCTTCCTGGCCCGGGCCCCGGGGGCTAGCATCGACCCCTCCGCCAGCAGCACCTTACGACCCAGCACCCAAGCCACCACCTCGGCCGCCAAGGCAGCCCCAATGATTGAGATTTGCATGTTCACTCACCTACCCGAGAAGAGGTTGTCAACGATAGCTTTCGACAAGGCTACGCATCAACGGGTCCCCAGGGTAGTGGGAAAGCCCCGTCTCCAGGATCTTTATGGCAGCTTCCTGATTCCCCATCTTCTTGTAGGCCTGGGCGGCCCGGGAGTAGGCAGCCCGGTAGCGGCCCCGCTGGATGGCCAGGTCGAAGAACTCCACCGCCTGCTGGTGCTTCCCAAGCTGATAGCAGCAGTCCCCCGCCTTGTAGGGGGCCTCGGCGCCACCGGGGCGCAGGTCCACGGCCTTCTGGTAATAGGTCAGGGCCTTGGCCAGTTCGGTCTTGCGATAGAAGTCGCCGGCGCTCATGAGGTCTTCGTAGTCGTCTATTTCAGAGGGGTCCTTGACCCGATCAGGGGAGCGAGCCTCCACGGGGGCAACCACCGCGGGCTCGGGCCGAGGCCGGGGCTTGGGCTCGGCCGCAGGGGCGGGAGTCGGAGCCACCACGGGGGCTGGGGTGGGCTCCTCCTGCACCGGCGGGGCTGGCGGAGCGGCCGCGGGCTCCTCTGGGACCTCAGGCTCCGGGGCCCGAACCTCTTCGGGCTGGGGGGCACTGACATCCGGGGCGGCCTCGGGGGTGGGCTCGGGGGCCACCTCCTCACGGGGGGCCTCCACAACCTCCGGCTCAGCGGCGGGCTCGGGGGCCTGAATCACATCCGTGGGTACCTCAACCGGGGCCGCTGCCGCCGGCACCGGGGCCGGGACTGGGGCCGGGGTTGATTCAGCGACAGCCTCAAGCACATCCCCATCCTGGGCCCCACCGTCCCCTGAACAATCCCCAAGGGCAAAGAAGAGACCCACCAGGAACACCACCACCAGACCCCCAAGAATCGTGTAGCGACGGGCCTGCTCCCGCTTCATGTCCAACACGATGGTCTCTTCGGCATTGACGGTCTGGCGCTTCACTGTGGCCTTGAAGGAGCTGTCCTCCCAGGAATCGGCGCCTCCCATGGACCTGCTGGAGTGCTCGCGCTCAGAGGAGGCCTCGTCTTCAAATACGGCCGTCACCTCGCTGCGCTCCGCGGCCTTGTCCACCAGCGTTTGAAGGTTGTGGTCCGTGTCCTCGGGGGCCATGGGGCGCTCGACTGTGGACTCCCTGGAGGCCGTCGTCTCGGCCTTGCGGTCCATGAAAGCGCCGCTGACCAGGGACTCACCTGTCTCCTCCACAGGGTCCACCGAGGGAGTGGGCTGGGGCTTGGGGCGTTGGTCCCGCTGGCGGCCCCGAATGAGCACCGGATCATCCTGCACGGTTCTGTCATTGGTGGCCTCAGCCCGCTGCCCGTAGGCGTCCTCCCGGGCCTGCTTGGAGAGGCTGCTTCGCCCGCGAATGCCGATGAACTCCTCGTCTGTGTGCTCTCGGGGGTCACCTTCGTCATCCGAAGCCGACGCAGTCCCGCCGGCCTTCAGCGCGCTTTGGTAGGCGTTGCCAAAGCCTGGGGCCCCGTCGTTGCCGTAGGACTTGACGGCCTGCTCCATGGCACTTGTGGGAACGGCCGTGGGGGCAGTCAGGGGCATGCCCTGGGCCCAAAGCTTGAAGAACCCGGCCAGCAGTGGCTGGTCACCGATGCGAGCCCACTTCACGCCGTCATCGGAGATCTGGTCGTCCAGGGCCAGCATCCCCCGCGCCGCCGCCTCTTCCAGCCGGGCATCGTCAGGGAAACTCAGCAGGGTGCCATCCGAACGGCGGATGAACCAGCGAAACGCGCGCGGCAACTGGGCCCCGGGGCCAGGGTTCTGAGGGCCCCGATGGATGTCCAACAGGAAGCTGTGCCGGCAGTGCTGGCAGGCCACCGCCACGGCCTCTTTGTCCGTGCTGGTTTCATCCCAGGGAAAGGACCTGCCGCATGAGGGACATTGGATCAGCAAGGGCGGCCTCCGGTGTCGAGAGTTTAGCTGTTCGGCAATCTATCACCGGAGGCGAGGAAAAAAAACCAGGATTTTCCTGAGGATCAGGCGCCGATGCGGCGGGCGTCGCGACGGAGGACAGACTCCAGCATGGCGGCGGGGTCGCGGAAGCGGGACAGCATCATCATGGCGGCGATGATGTAGGGCTTGTAGCTGGCTTCCTTGTAGGTGGGGATGCGGTACTTC
>CAZMEC010000053.1:0-16670 GCA_964565265.1 uncultured Myxococcales bacterium | reverse complement strand
ATGTCCTCAAGGTCTACGGCGACTCCGAGTGGATCTCCCTGGCCAACGCCACGAACCTTGCCTGCGACGGCTGCGTGGACGACGGCGATGTGAGCTTCCCCTACGCCCTGGGTGGGGCCAAGGGCGGGGCAGCCCTCAAGGCCCTCTCCCTGGAGTGCGAGGGCTGTGTGACCATGGGCAGCCTGGCCGCTGAGGTTCTGGCGGCGGGAAACATCTCGTTTGACGACAGCGTGGCCGGCCTTGGCGCCAGCACCGTGGGCGAGGCCGTGGAGACCCTGGCCTCCCAGACCAGCTCTCTGGACGGCCAGATGGACGGCGTGAACACCCAACTGGCCACCCTTGACCAGCGCGTTGAGACCCTGGAGAACACCGGCCCCGGCAATGTGAACGAGGGCAACGGCACGGTGATTCCCTTCAACCTCGTCTGGGACATCGCCGCCCTGGGCAGGGTGCGGCAGAACTTCCACATCTTCAACCCGGCCGCCAATCCCAAGGTGTTGCTGTACCTGAACAGCTCGGACCCTGAGGAGTCCGGGGACATTCTGGACAAGACCGTCAACGGCAACTTCGCAGCCAACGCCTACGCCGCTGTCACCAGCCCCGCCAAGGCCACGGCCTCCGCCGTTGCGGTTTCCGATGGAAGCCTCTTTCATGCTGGCGATCCCATCATGCTTTACCAGATCGTCACTGCCTCGGATTCTCCCGCAGGAACCTGGGAGATGGCCCAGGTCAAGAGCGTGGTGGGCAATACCCTGGTGTTGTTCAACAGCCTGACCCGGAACTTCACCCATTGCGGCGAGACCTGCGGCCTGGCCCAGGTCATCCGGGTCGAGCGCTTCAAGAACTTCTATGTGGAAAGCGGTGGCACCGTCTACCCCTCCGACGACCTGAACGGCACCGAGAACCAGGGCGGCATCGTCGCCATCATCGCCGACACCATCACGGTCAAGAATGGGGGCCGCATCCACGCCAACAGCTACGGTTTTGAGGCAGGAGACGCCCAGCCAAGCGGCGGCTACGCCGAAATGGGACACTCGGAGTGCAATGTCCAGGACAACCGTTACGGTCAATCTGCCAACTGCTCCGGCGGTGGCGGCGCCCATACCTGGTGGTGCTGTTACGCCCGCGGCGGCGGTGGCGGTGGCGGCAACAGGACCGGCGGCGCCAATGGCTCGGGCAGCAACTACGGTTACGGCGGCGGCACCAAGGGCGAAGCTGGCCTCAGCACCATCCATTTCGGCGGCGGCGGCGGCTATGCCTATCCCACCGCTGGCGGCCTTGGCGGTGGCATCGTGATCCTGGCGGCCAAGACCGTGAAGATCGAGAGCGGCGGCGTGGTTGAGGCGGCGGGCGGTGCGGGTGGCTCGAATCCCAACAGCAGCGACTACGCCGGCGGCGGCGGCGGGGCGGGCGGTTCCGTGGCCATCTTCGCCAGCAGCTACACCAACGCGGGCACCGTCCAGGCGCCCGGCGGCGGTGGCGGCAACGGCTACAGCAACTACGATGGCGGCCAGGGTGGCGAGGGCTGGGTGGCTAGCAGCACGGCCTTTGAGAAGTTCTCCATCAAGAGCCTCCCGGCAGACATCCACATCATACTCGACGGCCAGGACATCACCGCCCAGGTGGGCGATCCCAACGCCGTGGGGGCTCCCAGTTGGCTGGCCACCGGGGGCTGGGGCAATGGCCTGGACCCCTGGAGCACAGGCGAGTTGGACCTCACCAGCCTGGGCAACTGGACCCTGGGCCGTCACACCCTCGAACTGCGCGAGCAGGGCGGCGCCGGCGGCGTCCTGGAGATGGCCATGTACCTCATCTACCCCTTCACTTCCTCCACCGTGCCGGAGAACGACACCTGCGCCAAACCCAAGGCCCTGGAGGTCATGGCTGGCAGCGTCTCCGTCAGCGGCACCACCGAGGACACCATGGGCCGCATCAAGGCCACGGACGACTATGTCCAGGCAGGATGTGGGGGCTCCGGGGGCCCAGACACGGTCTACAAGATCGACCTCACCGACTGGCGCAAGCTGACCATTGATGTCACCGCGGCCTTCACGCCCCGCGTCTTCGTACGCAAGGGTGACTGCGCCGCCGGGCCCCTCATGGCCTGCGGCACCGCCCAGACCGTGACGCCGGACCTCAAGACGGGCACCTACTACCTGTTTGTGGACGGGGACGGCAACCTGCAGAAGGGCAACTTCAAGCTGGACATCAAAGCCGACCTGCCCGCCCCTGCCAGCAACGACACCTGCGCCGGGGCCACCACCCTGACCCTGGACGAGAATGGCAAGGCCGAGGTCTACGGCGTGACCTTCTTCTCGACGGACGACTATCTGGCGGGCTGCGGGGGCACGGGGGCCAAGGACCTGGTCTACAAGATCGAGATCCCCAACGGCTACGAGACCATGCGGGCCACCGTCGAGACCACGGACTTCAATCCCGTCATCTACATGACCAACACCGCCTGCGGCGGTGCCATCACCTGTTCTCCCACCAAGATCGCCAATCTAAGTTGGCCCACCGCCGGCACCTACTACATCATCGTAGATGGCAAGACGGCCGCCGACCAAGGCGAGTTCACCCTCAAGGTGGAGATGATCCCACCCGAGTAGGGGCTGTTCGGAGGGGACGGGGGACACCCCCTCCCTGGCGGTCGGGGTTCGGACGGACAGGACACCCCCTCCCTTGCGGTCGGGGTTCGGACGGACAGGCTACCCCCTCCCTGGCGGTCGGGGTTCGGTGGTGGGTTTCACTGGATCGTCTGGCCAGCGGTGCTTGGGGTATTGCCTTTGGAGTTGCTTCTTGATGGCGGGGTAGTGGCGGACCCAAAAGCCCGCCAGATCGTCCGTCACCTGCACGGGACGGCCGCTTGGGGCCAGCAGGTGAAGCACCAGCGGCAGGCCGCCCTTCCCCACCACTGGCCCCTTGGCCAGCCTGAAGAAGTCCTGGATCCGTGATTCGATCATCGGCCGCTTTCCCGGCGCGTAGTGAACGGGGACCTTCTTTCTGCCCGGCAGGCCCAGGTGGGTCGGGCACAGGTCCTCCAGGCGACGCCGTTCGTCCCCCGAGAGGGTCCCCAGGAAGCTGGCCAGGGGCCGGGCCGCCACCACCTCATCAATGCCGTTGGCGCCCGCCGCCAGCCGCCCGACCTGGGCCCGGATGCGGGCCTCCAGGTCCGCCAGAAGCGTCCCCTCCGGGTCCTCCCAATGTCCTCCAAAGGCCAGCAACCAGCGCCCCTGGAGAGCCTCAAGTTCCGCAACCTCAAGCAGCGCCCCCAGGGGCAGGGCCGCCAGCTTGCTTTGCAGCAGCGCCGTGGCCTCCTGGGGCCAGGCCTTTCGGGGCAGCCGCCCCTCTCCGATGGTCAGGGGCCCGTAGCGCAGCCGGCTGAAGACCTCCACCCGCCGCTTGCCCTCGTTCCAGTCGCATTGGACGGCCTCGCTGACCAACTCGGGCACCTCGTCCAGCAACAGCCCCGCCTCCATGGGTACGAAGCGCAGCGGGCGGGCAAGCTTGGCCGCTGCCTCCCCGGGGCCCCGCAGGGTGCCAGCCACATCAAGGACCAGCATGGTCTCGCAGGACCTCGCCAGGGCCTTGGGGGTCTCCAGCTTCAGGCCCTGGAAGGACTGAAAATTGGCATTGCCGCTGCGGGCGCAGACGAAGTCCGGAAAGGCCCGAAGCAGCAGTCTCGACAGCCCCTCCCGGTTGGCCACGGCCTGGCCCAGGCCCCCCAGGCCCCCCCCAGCCCCAAGCCTTGCCAGCGCGTCCGTCAGGCTTCGGCGCAGTTCGGGCACCTGTTCCGGGTCCACCGCACCGCCCCTTGCCCTGCCTGCCCCAAGGGCCGCCGCCCAGTCCTCAAGCTCGGTAAGGAAGTCAAAGCCCGGCAGGTCGGTCTCGGCCCGTGAGGGGCGCCGGGTGGACCCCTCCAGCAACACCGCCGCCAGCACCGCCCCCGGGACCTCGTCAGGCCCCGCCTCCAGCACCAACCGGGCAATCCGAGGATGGAAGGGCAGCCTCAAGGCGCGCCTTCCCCGGGGCGTCAACTGCCCGCCCTCGCACATCCCAAGGCGGGCCAGAAGCTGCGCCGCCGCCACCTCTCGTTCGGGCGCCGGTGGGTCCAGCAGCGGCAACTCACTCAGACCCCCAAAACCCATGCCCAGCACCTGAAGCAGGGCCGGCGCCAGGTCCGCCCCCAGGATCTCCGGGGGCCGGAAGGGTTCCCGGCGCGCCTCCTCCGCCTTGGTGAACAGCCGGACACACAGCCCCGGCGCCTCACGCCCCGCACGGCCCGCCCGCTGGACCAGCGACGCCAGGGCCGAGGGCAGCGTCTCCAACACCTGAAAGGGCTGCCCCGGCAGTTGCAGGGGCCGACGCTCCAACCCGGAATCAATCACCGTCCGCACGCCCGGCACCGTAAGCGAACTCTCTGCCACATTGGTAGCCAGGATGACCCGGGAACGGGCGCCCGGGACCAGAATCTGCTTTTGGGCGGCAAGGCTCAGGCTACCGTGGAGCACGCAGGTCTCCCGCCCCTGAAACACGGGCCCAAGCCGTCGCCGGCAGCGCTCTATTTCGCCCGCCCCAGGCAGGAACACGAGCACATCCCCGGGCCGCTGGGAGTGTCTGGTCAGGGCCCCGGCCACGCGCTGCTCCAGGGGCTCGCGCTGGTCCCCCGGCTCCCAGGAAAGCTCCACGGGCCAGGAGGGCACCGCCACCTCTAGGAAGGCCCCGCCCACCCTCGCGGCCAGCGCCTCCCCATCCAGGGTCGCCGACATGACCAACAGGCTGGGCCCCCTCGCCCCCCCCGCCAAAGCCTGCCGACGGGCCGCCAGCAGCGCGCCCAGCAACAGGTCCGAGTCCAGCCCCCGTTCATGAAATTCGTCCAGCACGAAGACGCCCCAGGGGGCCGAGGCCACGCCGCCTTTGAGCAACTCCAGCAACATACCGTGGGTGAAGTAGACCAGCCCCGAGTCCTCCCGGGCCTGGCGCTCGTGACGCACCTGAAAGCCCACCTCCTGGCCCAACTCCAGGCCCCGCTCCTGGGCCACCCGCTGGGCCGCTGCCCGGGCCGCAATTCGCCGGGGCTCGCTAACCGCCACCCGCTGCCCCACGAAGGCCGGATGCTGGGTCAGCGCCGCCGGCACCCGCGTGGTCTTGCCACTGCCCGGAGGCGCCGACAGGACCAGGATGCCGTGCTGGGCCAGGGCCGCGCAGATCTGGGGCAAGGCCTGGTCAATGGGGAGTGGGGAAAGGGCGGCCATGGGCGCTACTGGGGGCTGCTCTGGATGTGGGAGTTCATGCCCGTGTAGCCGTGGCGATGGACGAGTTGGTCAATGTAGATGGTCAGGGCCAGATTCGCCGGAAGCATGGGCGACAGGTCCTTGAGCTTGATGGAGGGCAACTGGAAGGAAGCCAGGGCGTTCTCCGTGAGCCCCCCCAGCAGTTGGGGCAGGATGACCCCTTGAACCAGCATCGTCATGAAGCCCTCGGCGCCCTTGAGGTTCTCGCTGACATAGGTGACCTGCGTGTACAGCGGGTCAAAGTCCCCAATGCCCAGGGAGAGGCTCTGGCCCAGGGGACCCTCGACCAGATCAATGTTGGCCGGCGCAGACATGGAGGCGTAGAGGCCCATGCTCACGGGCTGCCCGAACATGTCCATGGTCAGCTCCACATAGGCGTCCCCGGCGTGGAACAGCATGGAGCCATCCTGGGAGCAGGTCGTCAGGATGGGGGGCAAGGTGAAGTCGGTTCGGGCGACGATGTTGCTGATGCCCAGGTCTTCCAACGACCCGAAGCCTTCCAGGACAAGCTCGGAGGGGTCCATGATCTGCTCCAGGGGCACGGTCAGATTCATGATTCCGGCGGCCCAGGCGGCGTGAAGGATCCGGTTGATCATGTTGTCCGCCAGGGCCACCTCGGTGTTGGACTGCTTGTCCATCACATAGCCCCCGGGGCTGTCGAAGTAACAGGTCCCCCGCCCAAAGGAGCCGGGCATCTCGTGGGCCACGGTGCGGGCCGCCCGGGCGTCGGCGTTGAGGTCCACCGACAGGCCGTCGTTCTCAAAGGCCAGGTTCCACACCGCCGAGGAGAAGTTGACGCTGACCGGGGCCGCGTCAGGCAAGAGGGGGTTGGGGATCTCCAGGTCCATGTTGATGGCCAGGGCCGACACCAGTGAGGCCATGAGGGAGTCCAACTGGCCGTTCACCATGGAGGCTGCCGCATCTTCGATCATTCCCGAGAAGGAGTTGGCCAGCCAATCCAGCAGCCAGCCCAGCAGGAAGTTCAGGATGCCGCTGTCCAGGTTGATGTCAATGCCGGAGAGGGCCACAGAGGTGTTGTGAGAGGTCGAGGCGGCCGTCCCATTCACCACCGTGAACCCGGTATCGATGTTCGCCCTGATACCGGAGATGCTGATGCTGCCGCCCACATCCGGGCAGACATCCACGAACCAGACCATGCACTTGGCGGTGGCGTCCACATGCATGGTGAAGTTGCTGATGTTGAGCTCCGTTCGCAGCACCCCGGGGTCCGGGTTCAGCTTCACCGTGGGCTTCTGGTAGGACACGCCTCCCAGGTAGATCTTGTACTCGCCGACCTGGGCTGCGGGATTGGGAATGAGGCTACCCAGGTTCACGCTGCCCATGGTGACCTCAAGGATGGTAGCCAGGTCGTTGGGGTCGTTGGGGTCGTGATTGCCGTCGTCGAAGAACTGCTGGGACAGGAAGAACTTGAGCCCGTTTTGGACCTTGACGCCATCCTCCAGGGACAGCCAGACGGTGGAATAGTAGAAGGACTGGGCCACCAGGGTCTTGAAGCCATTGGGGTCCTCAGCCAGCACCAGGATCATGTTCAGGCCCTCCTTGGCCTGCATGGCAAAAACGAAGCTGCCATCCTCCGCCACTGGCACATCTGTGCTGTTGATGCGGAACCGGGCGACGCCGTTGATCGTGTCCACCACGGTGCCCCGCACCTCCACCGTGGCAGGGCCACTGAGGGCCGCGCCCCGGGCTGGGTACTCAATGTTGATGACCGGGCCAAAGCCGTCCACGGCGAGGGTCTTCGAGCCACAAACCTCTGGCGCGTCCAGGATGCACACCACGAAGTCGTAGACTCCCTCGGCCTCCAGCAGGAAGCGGTTCTTGCCACCCGCCGGCTTGACCCCGGCGCCCAGCGGCAGGACCTGCGCCGGCTGGAAGCTGACTCCCTCCACCAGGTTGCCGTAGCCGTCCACTGCGGAGGCCTTGATCTCCACGGTCTCCAGCACCTTGAAGAAGGGTTTGTCCGGCACCGTCGTCACCAGCACCGCCGCCGCCGGGCCAGGCACGACCTGAAGGGTCTTGGGCTCCAGCTTGAAGTAGTTCCAGGGTTCGTCCTGGGGGACACAGGTGATCTTGTAGAACCCCGCCACCGTGCCGCTGAGGTCAAAGCCCAGCAACTGCACCGCCGCCGGGTGGTCCACCGTCAGCTTGAAGCCCACGACATCATTGTTCCAGGCGTCCCTGGCCTTGCAGCTCACCTGCACCGGCACCCCCGCCGGCGTCTGCTCTGCTGACAGCAGGGTCACGACCTTCACTGTGGGCCCCGTCTTCACCGTCAGCAAAGCCGGCGTCAGGTCCTGCGCGCCGCTCTCCGGGTCCACGCAGGCAATTTCGTATTTGCCCGTCCGACGCCCCTGAAGCTTCAGCGCCAGCACCTCAAGCCCGCCCACCGGCGCGGTGTCCAACGAGGGAGGCGTCTCCACCAGGTTTCCAAACTCGTCCGCCAGGACGCAGGTCACCTCGACCCAGTCCCCAGAGATGATGCTGTCCTTGGAGAGGCTGGTCTGGATGCTGGTCGCCGCCCCCGGCAGCACCACCACCTGGACCCCGTCCTCATCCGTGAACTCGGTGTCCCCGGCCTTGGCCACGCAGTGAATCGAATACACTCCAGCGGTCTGGAACTCCACCTTGAGGGCGTCCTCGGTGGTCTCCCCGGGGCCTTCAATCAGCAACGACAGGGCAAAGACCTCGGGGTTCTCCACCCCGACCAACTTGCAAGCAAAGGGCACCAGATCTCCGGCCCGCCAGCTCTCCTTGGTGCAGCTTGTCCTGACCCCAGGCTCGGCGGGCACCACATCCAGGTCCCCTCCGTCCCCCAGGACCCAACCATCCTCGCCTGGTCCGGGAGCGTCGAGGGCACCGGCCTCCTTGGGGTCCACAACCCCGTCCCGGTCCCCAGCGCCATCCGGCCCGCTGTCCTCCAGAACATCGGCGGAAAGGCCAAGATCCAGCTCCGACCTGTCCGCCGTCGAGGAGCCGCAGCCCCACCCCAGCAAGGCCACCACCGCCAACAGCCACAATCCAATCGGCCTGTTCATGCGCCGTTCTCCCTGGTTTACCGAAGGGGGGCCGTCCGCACAGACCCCGCAGTGCGGTCGATCCTACACGCCCGCGCGCGGGCAGGCAATCAGAACGGCGGCGCTCAGGTCAGGTACCCGTCGTGGACGCGGTCGGGCGACCCGGCGAGGTTGGTCAGGAGATCCAGGCGGTCGCCTGGCAGGAAGGAAAGGAAGTCTTCCAGCAGCACCTGGCGGGGGTCGGCCTGGCGCCGCAAGTCGTCGTGAAACTCCGGCCCTATTGGGGACTCCGCGCCCGCTTCCCGCAGCCGCTGGTACATCACCGCCCCCAGAGGCCGCCCCACTCGCAGGCCGCCCAGGTCTTCGCCCAGAGGCAGCGGGGACAGGCGCCCCTCCAGCAGCATGGAGCCAAACACCGCCGCCGCCCGGTCCTCCAGGCAGTCCCCCAGCAGCAGCGCCTGGGCCCCGGCCTGCCGGGCCGCCGCCGCGTGTTGAAGGAGGGGGCCGGGGGGGAGGACCAACGAGGGGAGGTCCAGGGCTCGGGCCAAGTGCCCGCTTGCTGACGCGCGCGGTTCGGACAACTCCAGGGGGTCCACCACCAGGGCCAGCAGTTCGGGGCGGTGGGGCACCCACAGGCGACGGGCCTTCATCAGGTACAGCAGCAGGGCCGAGCCCCAGCCCCCGTCCAACAGCACCGCCACGCGGTTGCAGGCCTCGGGCACCAACTCGAACTGGGAGAGGGTCCGGCCGAGGCGCCGAGCCACATAGAAGGTCGGGTCGTCCAGCTTACGGCCGGCCATGCCAGGCCTCCAAAACGCCCGCCAGGAAGGGCCCCGCGGGGGTCCCCACCAGGGCCGGCCAGGCTGCCAAGTCAGCAACCGCCAGGCGCAGGGCCTCGTCCAGGTCCGCCAGGCTGCCGCCGTTCTCCACCACCAGATTCGCCCCGGCCCGTTTCTGGGCCGCGGGCCACTGGTGGGCCATGCGGGCCAGGGACTCCTCGGGGCTGAACCCTCGCAGCTCCCGTAATCTTTCCAGGGCCAGTTCCAGAGGACAGTCAACGACCAGTACGGCGTCGACGCTCTTGTGGAAGCCCGATTCCAGCAACAGGGCCGCCTCCAGGCCCACCACTGCGGCGCCCTTGGATGCGAGGGACCGGGCGGCGGTGAGGCAGGCCTCCAGGATGGCCGGGTGGAGGAGTTGCTCCAGGGTCTCCCGGCGGCGGCCGTCGGCGAAGACCAGGGAAGCCAGCTTGCCCCGGGCAATGCGACCGTCACAGGCCAGGACGCCCCGGCCGAAGGACTGCACGACCCGGTCTTTGATCTGAGGTTGCTCCAACAGGACATGCCCCTCCCGGTCGGCATCCACGCAGGGGATCCCGCGCGCCGTGAGGATGGCGGCTGCGGCGCTCTTGCCACAGCCCATCCCTCCGGTGAGGCCAAGCAGGAAGGGTCTGTCCGGTTGGATCATGAAGGCCAGGGCCGACTAGCGACGGCTCTTGAGGAGGTCCGCGACCATTTCCTCCAGGGTGCGCCCGCCCTTGTGCTGGACCAGGTCATAGTAGACGCGCACGGAGGGCTTGGTGAAGGGGATGAAGCGGCGCAGATCGATGGGCGTGCCCACCACGACGAGGTCGCAGTCTGCGCGGTCGATGCTTTCCTTGAGGTCGGCAAGCTGCTCGGGGAAGTAGCCCAGGGCGGGCAGCACTTCCGTCACATGGGGGTACTTCTTGAAGGCCTCGGCGATGCTGCCCACGGCGTAGGGGCGGGGATCGACGATGGCGGCGGCGCCCAGCTTCTTGGCGGCCACGAAGCCCGCACCGTAGGTCATGCCGCCGTGGGTGGTGGTGGGGCCGTCCTCGATGACGAGGCAGCGCTTGCCCTTGACCAGTTCGGGCTTGTCCACGGTCACGGAGCTGTCGGCCAGGATCAGCTCGGCCTTGGGGTTGGCCTCCTTGAGGGTGGCCATGAAGATTTCCATCTGCTCCTTGGTGGCGCTGTCGACCTTGTTGCAGACGACGACCGTGGCGCGACGCAGGTTGGCCTCACCGGGGTGGTAGGCCAGGCCGTGCTCGGGGCGCAGGGGGTCCGCAACGACCACATCCAGGTCGGGGCGCACGAAGGGGGTGTCGTTGTTGCCGCCGTCCCAGAGGATCACATCGGCTTCCTTCTCGGCCTCGCGCAGGATGGCGGCGTAGTCCACGCCGGCGAAGATCAGCATGCCGTTGGCGATGTAGGGTTCGTACTCTTCCATCTCCTCGATGGTGCACTTGTGCTTGACCAGATCTTCCAGGGTGGCGAAGCGCTGCACGGCCTGGGCCGCCAGATCGCCGTAGGGCATGGGGTGGCGCAGGGCGGCGGTCTTCACGCCGGCCTTCTTGAGGGCCGCCACGATGGCGCGGGAGGTCTGGCTTTTGCCGCAGCCGGTGCGGGTGGCGGTGACGGCGATGACGGGCTTGGAGGAGCGCAGCATGGTCTTGTTGTCACCAAGCAGCAGGTAGTCGGCGCCGCAGGACAGGGCGCGGCTGGCCAGGTGCATCACATGCTGGTGGGTCACATCGCTGTAGGCGAAGACCACCTGATCGACCTTCTGGTCGCGGATGATCTTTTCCATGTCATCCTCGCGGAGGATGGGGATGCCGTTGGGGTAGAGCTTGCCCGCCAGCTTGGCGGGGTACTGGCGCCCTTCGATCTTGGGAATCTGGGTCGCCGTGAAGGCCACGACCTCGTACTCGTCGTTGTCGCGGAACACCATGTTGAAGTTGTGGAAGTCGCGCCCGGCGGCACCCAGAATGAGAACTCGCTTTTTCATCAAACCCTCCATGACAAGTGGCTGAACCGGTGTTAGGCTTCCCCTCGCACCGAAAGTGTTGCATCATCCTAATGCGTTTATGCAGGTCCTTCAAGAGGGAGTTCGCTGGGCATGCTCGACCTGGGAATCATTACCGACAAACTCATCATCGGGTCTCGGCCCGAAAACGAGGCCGATATCATCCAACTGGTGCGGCTTGGCATCACCGGCGTGCTGAATCTCCAGACGGACTCCGACTTCAGCCAGCTTGGTATCAACTGGTCGGCCCTTTGGCGGATACACCTGCTGCAGGGCCAGGAGATCCAACGGGTGCCCATCGTGGACTTCAACCCCAACGCCATCATTGAGGCCCTGCCCGAGGCCGTGGAGGTCTTCGATGGCCTGGCGCGCACGCACGATCGCGTGTACCTGCACTGCACCGCCGGGATCAACCGTTCCCCCTCCGTGGGGGTCGCCTGGCTGGTGCTCAAGAAGGGCATGAGGGTGGACGACGCCATGAAGTTGCTGTTGTCCCGGCGCCCCGCGGCCCAGCCCTACCCTCCCATCCTTCGCCACCTCAAGGGTCTGGAAAAGAAGCGGGACTAGGTCCGGGGGGCCCCCGCGTAATCCCCAGCCATGTAAGACGATCGCACGAAGGGGCCGGAGGCCACCGACCGGAACCCCAACTGCCGCCCAAGAACCGCCAAGGCCTCGAACTCCTCAGGGGTCCAGTAGCGTTCCACGGGGACCTGCCGGGGGGATGGCTGGAGGTACTGGCCCAGGGTGAGGTGCTGAACCCCCGCGGCCACCAGATCGTCCAAGGCCTCGCGCAGCTCCGCCTCGTCCTCGCCCAAGCCCAGCATCAGGGAGGACTTGGTGACCAACCCCAGCTCGCCAAAGCGCCTCAGCACCGCCAGCGAACGGTCATAGTTGCAGCGCCGATCCCGGACCAAGGGGGTCAGACGCCGCGTGGTCTCCAGGTTGTGGGACAGCACCTCTGGGGCGGCCCGGACGATGGTCTGAATGGCCCCCTCGTCCCCAAGAAAGTCAGGCACCAGCAGTTCCACCCGAGTGCCCGGGGAGAGGCGGCGAATCTCCGCCACGGTGGCCGCAAAGTGGGCCGCCCCGCCGTCGGGGAGGTCGTCCCGGGTCACGGAAGTCAGCACGCTGTAGGAGACCTTGAGGGCCGCCAAAGCCTCCGCCACACGGGTAGGCTCGTCGGCCTCCAAAGCCCCCGGCGTCAGGTCATGCCCCACCGCGCAGAAGCGGCAGTTCCGGGTGCAGGCATCCCCCAGCAACAGCACCGTCATGGTCCCTGCGGACCAGCACTTGGTAGCATTGGGGCACCGCGCCTCACGGCACACCGTGTGCAGTCTCAAGTTCTTGATAAGCCCAGCAGTCTCCGCATAGGGCCCACCAACGGGCAACGAAACCTTGAGCCAAGGCGGCAGTCGCTTGTGTTCCATCCCAAACCTCCCGGCGCCGCTTATAACGCCGCCAAGGCAGGACATGCAAGAGCCGGCCGGCGGGCAGGTCTTGGACCTAGGCTTTTCTCAATGTCCCCTTCCAAATCCCCTTCCCCCCGTGGGGGAAGGTGGCGCGAAGCGCCGGATGAGGGCACGGGTTCCATCGCCAACCGCTCCCGCCCTCTCCCTAACCCTCCCCCCAGGGGGAGGGAACCGGCCGGCGTGGCGCGAAGCGCCACCCCACGCCCCGGCCTGCAACTGCCGGCGGCAGCCGCGTCGCGTTCCACCACCAGCAGGCACCTGCCTCCGGGGTCGGGTCCTGGCTCGCTCACGGTCTCCGTAAACTGAACTGGGAACAATCCAATACCGCGAGCGTGATAGGACCCGGCCCCACTACAGTCGCGGATTCCACCGCCGGCCGTCACCCGATCGCTAGCAATTGCTGGTTGCCGGCGCCGATCTCAACGGACTGATGAAAGCGGGTTCACAGCAACCCACCGGCCCACGAACCGAAGACTATTTCCCAGGTTTGGGCCGCGGAGGAGGCGCCTTTGCCGGGCCCTTGCCGTCAGTGATTGCCTTTTTTTGGCTTGGAGTTTTGAGTTCGGTTTCCATTTTTGATCCACCCATTGCGCCACCTGTGTCCTTTCTCGCGTGTTCCGCTTTTCGCATTGAGGGGGGCATTTCGCCGATATCCCCTGAAAGCGTCACTTCGCCACGCCCTTCTTTTTCGGGCGAGGCGGAGGCTTCTTCTGTGGGGGATTCGAAATCTTCGGCTTTTCCTTTTTGTTTCCTGTCTTTTGTGCGCCATCTTTCTTCGCCACAAAAACAGCATTGCGATTCAGTAGCATCCTCGATTCGCTTAGCACTTTCACCCCCCATGTCTACAATGCAATTCCATGCAACCACCAAGAACAGTGCCACGCCAGCAATACTGGACCAAAACGCTACTTTATTGTACCACCCTATTCTATTGACCGTTTTCTGTCGTGCTAATTCGTTTATATTTTCGAGTTTCTTTTTTTCTTCATTATCATCAATGATGTACTCATCATGCCTTGCCCGACATTCCCTATTAAATGCTTTGCGCGCCAATTCGATTGAGAAAAACACTGACACAACGCTGACAACAAAAAGTACCCATGAAAATGGCAAGGCACATGTCACCCATGGGCTCTTGATTGGTACCAATCCTAAAAATGTCACTGAAAGTCCTATGGCGCCAGCATTCATAGTAAGCAAGTACTTGTCGAGCGCTGACGAGTGTTCACTTGCCTTGTTATCGAGATAGTAATAGTCTCTTATGAAGTCATCGTATTCTTCGTTTGACAATGTCATCCCCATTTGGCGTTATATATGTTTCTAAACTCCCAAATCTACTGACCCATGAGACTTCCCGAAGACTGCCACGCAAACGGATTCTCCTTGGCGATTGCGTAGTTTGTGTCGAGCGCTGGCTGCATGGCGACGATGGCCGCGAGCCGGCGGGCCACCTCGGTGAAATAGCGGACCTCGTCGGTGCTGAGGCTTCTGCCCAGAAGGGACTTGTCTCGGTACGAGAGCCACTTTTTCAGGACCTGATAGCCGCCGATGGTGTAGTCCCAGACCTCCTGCGGGATGTTGCGCCAGCAGGTCCGATCATTCAGACAGATGTCCAGGGCACCGTCGCTGCGCATGACGACGCGGCCCTTGCCCGGCATGGTCACGCCCTCTTTGCCTGCGTGTCCCCAGCCCGCCGTCAGGTCCAGGTCGCCCGACTCAGGATCGGCGGCGCGCTTTCCATCCAGGCACTGAAAGACTCCGATGGCCTTGAGGTCCTCTTGCAAGGTCCCGGTCGTCACCCCTAGCACAGGAACCTCTGGGTCCAGCAAAGAAGCCAACTGCCTGCCCAAATCTGCCGAGGCTAGCAGGGCCTCCTTCGTGGCAGGCAAGGGAATGCGCGGCCAGTTCTGCCTGATGCCGTCTGCGTTCTCGGTCAGGTAGGTCGGCGAGTAACCTATGGCCAGGGCGTGGAGCCACGGAAGCTCAGCAACAGTCTGGTCAAGCCCCGGATGGGCAACGCCTATGGTGCTTAGGTATTTGATGATTGCTGCAGACAGGTTCGCCGAGCGTATAGGCTCAACCGTCGTTCTGGCAAACAGTTCCTGGCCAGCCTCTTTGGCAGTCGCTGCGCCGGTGCTGATCCTAACCGGTAGGTAATAGGCGTCGGTGTTCAACGCGTGCTGCATCCCGACCAAGGAAGTCCAAAGGAATGGGCTTCCAGCGGGGGTAGCATTACTTGAAAGCCTAGTGACCAGAGCGCTATTGCCGCTCCAGCACTGAGCAACATAGTTGGGGCGGGTCTCGGTCCAGATCGGCCGAACACCGGTGTAGTAGCACCAGCGCTGGTCCATCGGGCGCATCATTACCTTTCTGATGTTGGAATCGGAAAAGGGCTCGACGGACAGGATCTTGGCGCGCGCGCTTTTTGCGTCGAAACGAGCGTAGTCCCGAGCCAGTTTTGGCACCGTGCGCCCAACTTCTTCCCACGGAACGGACGGGTCAAGGTATTGCTGCGCCCTCTTGGCAATGTCGTCGCGATCAACGGAAATCAGTGCTTCCTGCCTGTTGTCAAGGATGCCAAGCATTGGCTTGACGCAAGGGAACTCTGCAATACTCGGCCAGGTTCGATACTTATCGGAAACCACCTCAGGACGGAGACTCCACCGGTTCTCACGGCGTGGCAGCGACTTCAAGTACTGGCGGTCAAACTCGGCACCAGCCGAACTCGCCAGCAGTTCCTCCCTCTTCTCCGTACCCCAGAAGTGCCTGAACCGGACCACGGCATCACCAGGGGTGGTCCCGCCTCGCTTGACCATGAGGCCAATGGCAGTGCCAACGCGGATGCCTTCCCGATTCCACGGTGTGGAGAAGACCGAGGGATCGGGCTTGCCCTCTGGCGTCAGCTTGCCGGTCTCGCGGCTGTCTCCGTTGAGGCAGTCAATCCAGATAGCGTCAAACTGATCAAGGAACCTGCGCCGGGCCACCACGAAGGATGGATCGCTCAAGTAAGAGAAGTTGGAGATGAACGACACCACGCCGCGGCCACCGTGCTCGGCCACCCGTTTCTCGGCCAGACGGAAGAAGCGGACATAGAGGTCGTCCAGGTTGAACTTCTTGATATTCCAGTCGGTGACCAATCCCTTCTTGTAGACCTCCACGAGGCCGTCCTCTTCCTGGGGGCTGACTCCTGCGAAGGCGTTGTAGGGCGGGTTGCCAAGGATCACCAGGATGGGCTTCTGCTGCTTGACCCTGCCCGCCGCGTCCCGTTCTTCGTCAAAGCCGGGGAAGGCCAAGCGCTTGGGCTTCTCCTTAGGGGGTTCCCAGCCGGTGAGAGCGTTGGTCAGGTAGATACCGGCGCGCTCTGGAGGATCGCTCTTGTCACTCAAGGGAGCCCCAAGGGTTTCCAGTTCCAGGCCGATCTGGAGGTGGGCGATCACGAATGGGGCCGGCATGATCTCAAAGCCGAAAACCCGTTCCAGGGCCGCCCGCTTGAGATCCTGGCCCACCAGTGCGTCGCCTCCGCGTTCCTTCAGGGTGGCCGCAATCCGGCGCAGCACCGCCCGTAGATAGGCGCCGGTGCCGCAGCAGGGATCCAGTACCACCACTTGGGGGTCGGCCAGCCCGTCCGCCACGCCCAGTTCGCTGCGCAGCACCGCATCCACGCGCTCGACCTGATAGGTCACGATCTCGTCCGGCGTGTACCAGACGCCCAAGTCCTTGCGAAGCTCCGGGTCAAAGGCCTGAAGGAAGGGCTCGTAGAAGTACTGGACCGCGTGGCCTTCGTCGAAGGACTTGAAGAACTGGGAAGGGTCCACCCGGTTCAGCGCCGCAGAGGTCCATTCGAGGACCTCAACCAGATCCAGGGCCCCAAGCCGGTCAGGGTCTGCCACCTGCACGAACAGGGCCCGCAGCATGGGAACGCGCAGAAGATAGGGGGCGGCTTTCCAATCGAAGGGGCCGTCCTGCGACCACGCCGCCGGGGTCTCCTTCAGGGCACTGGCGAAGGTCTTGCCTTTGACCCGGCGCCTCGACCATAGGACCCAGGC
>CAZMEC010000052.1:7177-16670 GCA_964565265.1 uncultured Myxococcales bacterium | reverse complement strand
GCGATGAGGTTGCTGGGGAAGACCTCCCGCTTGATGTTGTAGGCCGTCACGGCGTCGTTGAAGGCCTGGCGCGCAAAGGCGATGCGGTTCTCCGTGGAGGACAGCTCTTCTTGAAGGGCCAGCATGTTCTGATTGGCCTTCAGGTCCGGGTAGGCCTCGGCCAGGGCAAAGAGGCGGCCCATGGCGCCAGACAGGGCACCCTCAGCGGCGCCCAGGGTCAGCATGGCGGCCCCATCGGCGGGGTTGCTGGCGGCGGCCTTGCTGGCGGCCAGCGCGGTGTTACGGGCCTGAATGACGGCCTCCAGAGTGCCCCGCTCGTGGGCCATGTAGCCCTTGACCGTCTCCACCAGATTGGGGATGAGGTCGTAGCGGCGCTTGAGCTGGACATCAATCTGGGCGAAGGCGTTCTTGAAGCGGTTGCGAAGCGTCACCAGGCCGTTGTAGATCGAGGCCATGGTGAACACCAGAAACAGCACTACGCCAATCGTAATCAGGACCGGAATCATGGGACCCTCCAGGATGGTTGCCCGGCATGATATGTCACCTTGGCGCCCGGCGTCAAAGAAGAACACTTGACTATATGGCCAAATGGCAATATAGCTAGGGCCCATGAAATGCCTGACCGACTGCTGTAGACCCCGGAAGCTGGCCGATTACAAGGCCATGGCGCGTGTCCACAAGGCCCTGGCCTCGGAGGCGCGGATCATGCTGGTGGACTGCCTCAAGGACTGCGAATGCAGCGCCGGAGAGCTGACCCTGGCCGTGGGCCTGGACCAGTCCACCATCTCCAAGCACCTGTCCGTCCTGCTGGCCGCCGGCATCGTGGACAACCGCAAGGTGGGGAACACCGTCCGCTACCGCCTGCTGACGCCCTGCATCCTGGATATGTTTGCCTGTGCCTGCAAGATTCTCAAACCAGAGGGCGAAGGAGATTACCTGAAATGAGTGACCACGACTCCACCCGCGACAAGGTCTCCCAGTTCTACACCCGCGCCGTCAAGAGCGGCTGTGGTTGCGGCTGCACCTGCACGCCCCCCCAGAAGGGCGAGGCTGCCAAACAGGCGGGCTACACCGCGGCCGATCTGGCGGGGCTGCCCGAGGACGCCGTGGCCAACAGCTTCGGCTGCGGTAACCCCCTGGCCTTTGCCGGGGTCAGCGAGGGCCAGACCGTGCTGGACCTGGGCAGCGGCGCCGGCATCGACCTGCTGGTGGCCGCCCGCAAGGTGGGCCCCGGGGGCCGCGTCATCGGCGTGGACATGACCGACGAGATGATCCTCCGGGCCCGGGCCAACGCGGCCTCGGCGGGCCTGCAGAACATCGAGGTGCGCCAGGGGCTGATTGAGCAATTGCCCGTGGAGACGGCCTCCGTGGACTGGGTCATCAGCAACTGCGTGGTGAACCTCTCCCCGGAGAAGGACAAGGTCTTCGCTGAGATTGCCAGGGTGTTGCGGCCCGGCGGCCAGGTCAGCATCTCGGACATCGTGGTGAAGGATCTGCCCGCCTGGGCCAAGGAGAGCGCGGCGTTGTACGGCGCCTGCGTGGCCGGGGCCATCTCCGAAGAGGACTATGTAGCGGGGCTGCAGGCGGCGGGTCTGGCCGAGGTGACGGTGCTGGATCGCATCCACTACGACGCCGACCAGTTGCTGGCCCTGGTGAAGTCCGAGCTGCCAGAGAGCGAGGTCTCCTGCTGCGCCCCCTCCAACGGCGGCGAACTTGCCGAGGTGGTGGCCAAGGCCCTCACGGGGCGCATCTGGAGCGCCCGTTTCCACGCCAGAAAGGCTTGAGGCCACGGATGTCCGAAAAGAAACTGGGGCTGCTGTTCCTGGCCGTCTTCCTGGGGTTGGTGTTCCTGCCCGTGGATGGGCCGCAGGTGGTGGGGGCGCTGGGGGAGGCCCTGGCCCTGACCCGCTGGTACGCCCGGGAGCATGTCCTTCTTTGCCTCGTTCCTGCCTTGTTCATCGCCGGCGCCATTGCGGTGTTCGTGTCCCAGGACTCGGTGATGCGCTATCTGGGCGGCGGGGCGAAGCGCTGGGTGGCCTACGCGGTTGCCTCCGTGTCGGGGTCCGTGCTGGCGGTGTGTTCCTGCACCGTGCTGCCCCTGTTTGCGGGCATCTACAAGCGGGGCGCGGGGCTTGGCCCGGCCACGGCGTTTCTCTATTCGGGCCCAGCCATCAATGTGCTGGCCATCATCCTCACGGCCCGGGTCCTGGGCGTCGAACTAGGCGTGGCGCGGGGCGTGGGGGCGGTGCTGTTCTCGGTGCTCATTGGCCTGGCCATGGCCTTCCTGTTTCGAAAAGAAGAGGCGGTCCGGGCCCAGGGCTTTGCCCAGAATCCGGTGGTGGCCTCGGGCCGGCGGCCGGCCCAGGAGATCGCCTTCTTCGTGGCCATGATGGCGTTCCTCATCTTTGCCAACTGGGGCGCGCCCCGGGAGGGCATCGCCGGCTGGTACGCGGTGGTCTACGAGGCCAAGTGGTACCTGGCTGGGGCCTCCCTGCTGGCCGTGGGCCTGATGACCTGGCGCTGGTTCTCGGGCGAGGAGAGGCGGGGCTGGCTGGCCTCCGTTTGGGACTACACCAAGCTGATGCTGCCGCTGCTGTTGGCCGGCGTGCTGGCGGCTGGCTTCCTGCTGGGGCGGCCTGGGCACGACGGCCTCATCCCCTCCAACTGGGTGGCGACCCTGGTGGGCGGCAACTCCCTGTGGTCCAACTTTTTTGCCTCAGTGGTAGGGGCCTTCATGTACTTTGCGACCCTCACCGAGGTGCCCATTGTTCAGGGGTTGGTGGGCAGCGGCATGGGCAAGGGCCCGGCGCTGGCGCTGCTGCTGTCGGGGCCGGCGCTGAGTTTGCCCAGCATGCTGGTCATCCGGCAGGTGCTGGGGATGAAGAAGACGGTTGCCTTTGTCCTGCTGGTGGTGGGCATGTCCACCATCGCAGGGTGGTTGTTTGGAACGCTCGCCTAGGAGGGCATCATGAGACGCATTGAAGTGCTGGGATCGGGCTGCGCGAAGTGCAAGAAGCTGGAAGAGCTGACCCGCAAGGCCGTGGAGGAGTTGCTGATGGTGGCCGAGGTGGTGAAGGTCTCGGATATCAACCGCATCGTGGACTACGGGGTCATGATGACCCCCGGGCTGGTGGTGGACGGCAAGGTCGTCCTGACGGGCCGGCTCCCGGGCCTGGAGGAGCTCAAGAAGCTGCTGCAGGAGGCCGCGAAATGAAGGTCAAGACCGTCCTGGGTTTGGTGATCCTGTTGGCCGCCGCCGGGGGCCTGGTCTACGCCCTGTCCAGCCCCGCCCCGGCCGCGCACGCAGTAAGCGGATCCGTTGCCGTCCCAGCCGCGCACGCAGTAAGCGGATCCGTTGCCGTCCCAGCCGCGCACGCAGTAAGCGGATCCGATTCCGTCCCAGCCGCGGACCCCCTCGCCCCCCTGACTCTAACCGCTGGCAAGGACGCCCTGGTGGTCTACTACTTCCACGGCAACAGCCGCTGCAAGACCTGCCTGAAGCTTGAGGCCCAGGCCAAAAAGGCCGTGGAGAACAACTTCAGCGCCGAACTGGCCGACGGCCGCGTGAAGTGGGCCGAGGTGGACTACGACGACCCCGCGCATGCCCACTTCAAGAAGGAGTTCCAGTTGTCCTTCAGCACGGTGATGCTGGCCAGCGTTCAGGGTGGCAAGGTCAGCACCCGGACCTGCGAGAAGACCTGGGAACTGGTGTACGACGAGTTCCAGTTCGAGACCTATCTGGTGGAGGAGATCAGGGCGGTGCTGGGCACCCCGGGTGGCGGCGCATGAGCGAGACCCTGACCGCCGTGGCGGGGGCCCTCTGGCTGGGGCTGCTGACCAGCATCAGCCCCTGCCCCCTGGCGACGAACATCGCCGCCGTGTCCTTCCTGGGGAAGCGCCTTTCGGGGGCCCGGGCGGTCCTGGTGGCGGGCTTGCTGTACACCCTGGGGCGCATGATCGTCTACTCGGCCCTGGCGGCCCTCCTGGTGGCGGGGACGGCCTCGGTGCCGGCGGTGGCCAACTTCCTCCAGGCCCACATGAACCGCGTGCTCGGCCCGCTGCTGCTGGTGGTGGCCGTCTTCCTGCTGGAACTGGTGGAGTTGCCCCGAGGCGGAGGCCGGATCTCCGAGCTGGGACAGCGACTGGCGGCCCGGGGCGGGAGACTGGCCCCGCTGCTGCTGGGGGCGCTGTTTGCCCTGGCCTTCTGTCCCATCTCTGCGGCCCTGTTCTTCGGCAGCCTGTTGCCCCTGGCCCTCAAGGCCCAGTCCGTGGTGGTGGTGCCGGTTACCTACGGGCTGGGCACCGCGGCCCCCGTGCTGGCCTTTGGGCTGGTCCTGGCCTTCGCTGCCCAGTCCCTTGGCCGGGCCTTCGAGGCCGTGACCCTGGTGGAGAAGTGGGCCCGTCGGGTCACCGGCTTGGTCTTCTTGGGCCTGGGCGCCTATTTCTGCGGCAAATACCTGCTGGGCTGGTGGTAGCCGACCTCCCCTTGACGCGCGCGTGTGGGACCCCTAATCTTGGCGCTCATTGGTCTTTTGGAGGGCGCCATGGCCTGTTGTTTCGAGCAGCGTGAGGTGAAGGGCAATCCGTCCACAGGGCGCAGCGGGGCGCTCAAGCAGCGCTACTTTGACGCGCCCTTGATGGTGGACATCGAATACATTCGCCTGTTGACCCAGTCCAACCAGCGGACCGACGGGCTGGAGACCCTGGAGCGCAGGGCCGAGGATCATGCCTTCGCCCTGGAGCACCTGACCCCCGTGATCCATCCCATGGATCGCCTCGCGGGGAACAAGACCCGCTTCATTCGCGGGGCCGTGCCCTATGCCAACTATGCCGCGGGGCCCTTCCTCAGGGAGCTGCGCCGCCAGGAGCAGGACGCCCAGCAAAAGCACATCGACCAGGGCAGTGGGGGCGGCATTGCGGTGGCGCTGCGGGAGGCCGGCAAAGGCGACCTCAAGGTCTTCTCGGGGAAGTTCCTCATCAGCGACGGGGACCTCAAGGAGTTCCAGGGGCTTTGCGAATACTGGGAGGAGCGCTGCTTCATGGCCGCCGGGGACCGGCTTTGGCGGAAGCACTTTTCGGATGCTTCGTTCATAGATGATGGCTGGACCATGGGGCTGTTCACCGCCCCCCACGAGCCCTGCCCCGAGGGCCGCCTGGTGCTGGACTTCGAGACGGCCCTCCGCAAGGGCTACAACGAGATCATCAGGGACCTGGACGAGAAGCTGGCCTCCTTCCAGCCGGCCTCACCCCAGGACGGCGGCAAGCTGCACTTCTGGCGGGCGGCCCGGCGGGTGCTGCAGGGGGCCCTCAAGTTCGCCGCCAACTACGCGGCGGAGGCCCGGCGGCTGGCGGCCCTGGAGACGGATGGCGCCCGCCGGGGCGAGTTGCTGGAGCTGGCGGAGGTCTGCGAGCGGGTCCCGGCCCAGCCGCCGCGCAACTTCCGGGAGGCCGTCCAGGCCTTCTGGTTCACCTACCTGCTGGGGCACCTGGAGGGGGCCCACCTGGGCTACAGCCCGGGGCGGTTGGACGCTGTGCTGCAGCCCTGGTACGCCATGGATCCCTGCATCAAGCCGGAGGCGGCGGTGGAGCTGTTCGAAGAGCTGTTCGTGAAGATGACCCAGATTGAATACATCGCCTCCTTGAGCTGGCAGGGGCTGGGGCACGGCAACCTGTATCAGAACCTCATCCTGGGCGGGGTGGACGGCCAGGGGCGGCCCTCCGTGGGGCCCGTGTCCATGGCCATCCTCCAGGCCCAGATCAACATGCAGATGACCCAGCCCACCCTGTCCGTCTGGTACGACGACTCCCTGCCCCAGGACTTCCTGGACAGGGCCGTGGAGTGCGTCAAGACGGGCGTGGGGTATCCGGCCTTCTTCAACCAGAAGGTCTATGTCGAGCACGAGCTGCGCGTCAGCGGCCTGCCCGTGGAGTTGGTGCGCAAGCACGCGGCCATGGGGGGCTGCACCGAGCCCACCTTGCAGGGCCTGTCCTACGGCGTGGTCCAGGCCGGGTTCATCAACCACGGCAAGCTGCTGGACCTGGTCTTCAACGACGGGGTGGACCCGGTGACCGGCGTGAAGGTCTATCCCCCGCGCCCCCTGGACAGCTACGAAGCCGTGGTGGCGGCCTTCCAGGAGGTCATGCACCGCACCGTGCGGAGCTGGCAGCAGTACTGGAACTTCGTCATGGCGGCCCACCGGGATACGGTGCCGCTGGTGTTCTGCTCGGTGTTCGTCCAGGACTGCCTGGGGCGCGGGCAGTGCATGGATGACGGCGGGGCCCTGGTGAACGGGACGCCCACCACGCTGTCCTCGGGGCTGGTGAATGTGGCCAACAGCCTGTCCGTGGTCAAGCACCTTTGCTTCGACCAGAAGGTCTGCACGCTGGACGAGTTGAAGGCCGCCCTGCGGGCCAACTGGGAGGGCTACGAGCTGCTGCGGCGCCGGGCCCTGGAGGCGCCCAAGTGGGGCAACGACGACGACCGGGTGGACAGCATCTACCTGGACCTTTTTGATGACTACTGCCGCTTCGTGGGGCAGCAGGACAACTACCTGGGCAAGCCCTATGACCCCTCCATGCTGGCCATCTCTACGCCGGTGCCCTTCGGCAAGGCCTGCGCGGCCTTTCCTGACGGGCGGCTGGCGGGACAGCCCCTGGCCGATGGCGTCACCAGTCCCTTCCCGGGCACGGACACCCTGGGGCCCACGGCGGTCATCCGCTCGTCCTCCAAAGTGGACCACACGCGCATCCGGGGCGGGCTGCTGAACCTCAAGTTCCACCCTTCCGCGCTGGAGGGGCTGGCGGGCAGCCGCAACCTCCTGGCGCTGATTCGGACCTACTTCCAGAAGCCCGGGTTCCATGTGCAGTTCAATGTGGTGGACAGCCACATGCTGCGGGACGCCCAGGAGCACCCCGAGAACTACCGGGACCTGGTGGTGCGGGTGGCGGGCTTCTCGGCCTACTGGGTGGAGATGTCCAAGGCCCTCCAGGACCAGGTCATCTGGCGCACGGAGCACAGCCTGTGAAAGGCCCGGTCTTCGACATTCAACATTACGCGGTGCATGACGGGCCGGGGATTCGGACCCTGGTGTTCCTCAAGGGCTGTCCTTTGCGTTGTCAGTGGTGCAGCAACCCTGAGAGCTGGCGGTCCGCGCCGGAGTTGCGGCACCGGGTGGTGCGCTGCACGGGGTGTCTGGCCTGCGTGGCGGGGTGCCCCCACGGGGGTGCGGAGGCGGGCGGGGGTTCCTCCCCGAGGCCTCTCTTTGCCCGCGCAATTTGTGCGTCATGCCCGGACTTCGCCTGCGTCAAATGCTGCCCCGAGGGGGCCCTGGCGGTCTGGGGCGAGGAGTTGACCGTGGAGGCGGTGCTGGCGCGGGTGCTGGCGGACCGGGAGTTCTACCAGAACAGCGGCGGCGGGGTGACCTTCTCGGGGGGCGAGCCTCTGGCCCAGCCCGAGTTCCTGCTGGCGCTGCTGGCGGCCTGCCGGGCGGAGGGTATCTCCACGGCGGTCAGCACCTGTGGGGCGGTGCCCCGGGAGGTGCTGGAGGCGGCTGAACCCCTGACGGACCTGTTCCTCTTCGATGTGAAGCACCTGGACAGTGAGGCCCACCGGCGGCTGACGGGGCAGGGCAACGAGGAGATCCTGGACAACCTGCGGTGGCTGGCGGGGCGGCGGCCCGACGACATCGTGGTGCGCATGCCGCTGGTGCCGGGGGTCAACGACAGCCCCCAGAACCTGAAGGAGACCGGGGACCTGCTGGCGGCCCTGGGTTTGACGCGCTTCGAGCTGCTGCCCTACCACGAACTGGGTGCGTCAAAGTACGAGGAGCTGGGGCTTGGGGTGACCGTCCCCGATGCGAAAACAACTGGAGATTAGGACCGTCCCCGATGGCAATGCATAGGCAAATTAGGACCGTCCCCTATGTGGGGCGGTTTGCGCCTTCGCCCACGGGGGACCTGCACCTGGGGGGGGCGTTCACGGCCTTGGCGGCCTGGCTGCGGGCGCGGGCCGTGGGGGGGCTGTTTTTGCTGCGGGTGGAGGACCTGGACCCGCCGCGGGTGGTGCCGGGGGCCGAGGGGCGCATCCTGGCGGACCTTCGCTGGCTGGGCCTGGACTGGGACGAGGGGCCAGATGTGGGGGGGCCTGGGGGGCCCTACCGGCAAAGCGATAGGCATGGCCTTTATGACGCGGCCCTGACGCAGTTGGAGGAGGCGGGCAACCTGTACCCCTGCACCTGCTCGCGGACGGAGATTGCGCGGATTGCCTCGGCGCCCCACGCGGGAGAGGGCGGGCCCGTGTACCCAGGGTGGTGCCGGGACCCTTCCAACCGAAAGGCCGGGCGGGTGCCGGCGCTGCGACTGCGGGTGCCCGAGGGGCCGGAGGCCCGGGTAGCCTTCAGCGACGCTTTTTGTGGGCCCCAGGAAGAGGCTGTGGCCGCCGCCGTGGGGGACTTCGTGCTGAAGCGCGTGGATGGGCTGTACGCCTACCAACTTGCGGTGGTGGTGGACGACCTGGCCATGGGGGTCACCGAGGTGGTGCGGGGGGCGGACCTGCTGGATAGCACCGCGCGTCAGATCCTGTTGGCCCGGATGCTGGGAGGGACCCCGCCCACTTTTGCCCATGTGCCCCTGGTGCTGGGCCCTGACGGCGAGCGGCTAGCCAAGCGTCACCAAAGCTTCGTGAAGGGCAGCACCGTGGCCGAGCTTCGGGCCGCGGGCGTGAGCGTGCAGGAGATTCTGGGCGTGCTGGCCAAGGCTCTGGGCCTGGGAGACGGCGCGCCCCTGACGGTGGGTCAGGTGCTGGAACTGGTAAGAAGGGAAGGGCTGCGGCCCCGGGGGCCGTGGAGGGTGCCGGAGGAGTGGTTGAGATAGGTGATAGGTACGGACCCCTTAGACGGGGCAGTACATCTCAAAATCGCTGCAGCAGTTGCCCATTTGATGGCAGTTCCACTCGCAGGAGCAGCCAAATGGCGTGTAATTGCCGCAGAATCCGGCGCAGGATCCGAATCCCATGTCGGGCATACAGACGCTTCCCATGCACATGAAGCCGAAGGAGCAGTCGCCGCAGGAGCCGCCGCAGCCGTCGTCGCCGCAGTCGCCGAAGCATTGGGGTGTGCACTCGCAGATGCCACCGACGCACTGCTCGTTGCCGGCGCAGTCGCCGCAGGAGCCGCCACAGCCG
Source organism: uncultured Myxococcales bacterium (assembly GCA_964565265.1). GTDB lineage: Bacteria > Myxococcota_A > UBA9042 > CAIXZC01 > CAIXZC01 > CAIXZC01. The sequence goes on along the minus strand of CAZMEC010000052.1, from coordinate 7,489 downwards.
TCGTCACCGCAGGCCAGGCCAGAGCAGGAGGGGATGCACTCGCAGACGCCAAAGTTGCACTGCTCGTTGGCGGGGCAGTCGCCGCAGGAGCCGCCGCAGCCGTCGTCGCCGCAGGCCAAGCCGTCGCAGGAGGGGACGCACTCGCAGACGCCGTAGAAGCACTGCTCGTTGGAGGCGCAGTCGCCGCAGGAGCCGCCACAGCCGTCGTCACCGCAGTTCAGGCCGGCGCAGGAGGGGATGCACTCGCAGACGCCAAAGACGCACTGCTCGTTGCCGGCGCAGTCGCCGCAGGAGCCGCCACAGCCGTCGTCA
>CAZMEC010000052.1:0-7077 GCA_964565265.1 uncultured Myxococcales bacterium | reverse complement strand
CCGCAGGCCAGGCCGGAGCAGTCCGGCGTGCAGCAGGTGCCGTTGTCCACATGCTCGCAGCCCGTGGTGGCGTGGCAGTAGTCATTGGTGCAGGGGTCGTTGTCATCGCAGAAAGAATCCAGGGGGTTGTGGTTGCAGCCGCCGGTGATGGAGTCGCAGCTATCGTCGGTGCAATCGACCAGGTCGTCGCAGTTCTGGTTCGAACCGGCGGTGCAGGCCTTGTTGGAGCAGTAGTCCAGGGTGCAGAGGTCGCTGTCCAGGTTGCAGGTGGCTGCATTGGCGGTGTAGTAGCACCCCGTGGCGATGTCGCAGGCGTCGTCCGTGCAGGGGTTGCTGTCGTTGCAGTCCACGGTGGCGCCGCCGCAGGAGCCTTCGAAGCACACATCGGCCGTGGTGCAGGCGGACTCGTCATCGCAGGTGTTGGTGTTCGGGTAGTGGTTGCAGCCCTGGTAGGTGCCACCGCGAAGGAGTTCAATGCCCTCGGTGACCATGAACTTGTTGACGGGCTCGCAAATGTCGTCAGTGCAGGGGTTCCCGTCGGTGCAGTACAGGTCGTCGGGGGTGCTGGCGCAGCCGGTGACGGGGTCGCAGGAGTCGACGGTGCAACCCAGGCTGTCGTCGCAGTTGATGGTGGTGCCAACACAGGTGCCCTGGGTGCAGGTGTCAGCGTCGGTGCACAGGTCGCTGTCGTCGCAGGGCTGGGCGTTGTAGGTGCGGTTGCAGCCGGTGGCGCCGCAGACATCGTCCGTGCAGGGGTTGGTGTCATCGCAGAGCGTGTTGTTGGCGGCGTTGATGCATTCTCCGGTGTTGGCGTTGCAGGAGTCCTCGGTGCAGTCTATGCCGTCGTAGCAGGTCTTGCTTTCGTGGGTGCAGCCGTCGGTGCCACAGGTGTCAACAGTGCAGGGGTCGCTGTCGTCGCAGAGCTGGTCCTCGGGCAGGGAGCTGCAACCCGTTGCGGGGTCACAGGAGTCCACGGTGCAGGTGATGCCGTCATCGCAGTTGGTGGTGACGCCAAAGCAGGAGCCCTGGCTGCAGGAGTCGGAGTCGGTACACGCATCGTTGTCGTTGCAGGCCGCGGTGTTGTCGGTGCTCTTGCACCCAGAGCCGACTACGCAGGCGTCGTCGGTGCAGGGATTGAGGTCATCGCAGGAGGCATCGACGCCGAGGTGCTTGCAGCCGGTTGAGGTGTCGCAGGAGTCGGTGGTGCAGGCGATGTTGTCGTTGCAGTTGACTGCCTGGCCGCCGGTGCAGACGCCAAGGGCGCATTTGTCTGCCAAGGTGCAGGCGTCGCCGTCGTCGCAGGAGAAGGTGTTGTAGTTGCGGTAGCAGCCGGAGACGGGGCTGCAAAAGTCATCGGTGCACATGTTGTTGTCGTTGCAGTCCTTCTGGGGGCCGGCCTTGCAGACCTTGTTGGAGCAGTAATCCAGGGTGCACAGGCTGCTGTCCAGGTCGCAGGTGGCGGTGTTGGCAACGAACGAGCACTGGCCGGTGGCGGGATCGCAGGAGTCATCCGTGCAGGGGTTGGTGTCGTCGCAGACCTTGGGCAGGCCGGCCGTGCAGGACTTGTTGCTGCAGAAGTCCAGGGTGCAGGCGCTGCTGTCCAGGTCGCAGGCGGCGATGTTGGCGGTATTGACGCAGCCCGTCAGGGTGCAGGAATCGTCAGTGCAGGGGTTGGAGTCGTCGCACTGCAGGTCATTCGGGATGAGGCTGCAGCCGACCTGGGCGTAGCAGGTGTCAATGGTGCAGTCCACGCTATCGTCACAGGAGATGCCGGTGCCCGCGCAGGTGCCGGCGGAGCAGACATCGTCGGAGGTGCACAGATCGTTGTCGTTGCAGGAGTCGGTGTTGGGGGGGTTGGTGCAGCCCGTGGGGCCCGTGGGCGGCTCCCGGGTCAACAGGAGCTCGAAGGTGGTGAGCTGGCCGCCGCCGTCACAGACATCGTCGGTGCAGGGGTTGCCGTCGTAGCAGTAGCTGTCGTTGGGGCTGAAGACGCAGCCCGTGGCGGTGTTGCAAGAATCGGAGGTGCACAGCTTGTTGTCGTTGCAGGTGACCGTGGTGCCGTGGCAGAGGCCCTGGGTGCAGGTGTCGCCGGAGGTGCAGGCGTTGGAGTCGTCGCAGGTGTTGGCGTTGTTCGTGTTGACGCAGCCGTTGGCCAGGTCGCAGACATCGTCGGTGCAGGGGTTGAGGTCATCGCAGGCCAGATCGTTGGCCTCGTTGAGGCACTGGCCGGTGAGAGTGTCGCAGCCGTCCAGGGTGCAGGCGACGCTGTCGTCGCAGTTGGTGGCGGTGCCCAGGCAGGAGCCCTGGTTGCAGGTGTCGCCGGTGGTGCACAGGTCGCCGTCGTTGCAGGAGTTGGTGTTGTCGGTGTAGTTGCAGCCGGTGGAGAGGCAGGCGTCATCGGTGCACACCCGGCCGTCGTCGCAGAGGCTGTCGTTGGTGGTGTACTCGCAGCCCGTGGCGGAATTGCAGGAGTCCTCGGTGCAGTCGATGTAGTCGTCGCAGACCCTGGTAGCGCCCCCGCAGGTCCCAGCGGCGCAGCGGTCATTGATGGTGCAGGCGTCGCCGTCATCACAGATGGTATTCATGTTGATGTAGACGCAGCCGTCGGTGAGGTTGCAGGCCTCGAGGGTGCAGATATTGTTGTCGTTGCACAGGCTGTTGCTGGGGGTATACACGCAGGTGCCCGTGGTGGTGTTGCAGGAGTCCAGGGTGCAGGCGATGCCATCGTCGCAGTCCTTCTGGGTGCCCGCGCAGGCGCCCAGGGCGCAGGTGTCGAACTCGGTGCACGGGTCCCCGTCGTCGCAGGTGTTGGCGTTGTCCAGGTTGATGCAGCCGATGGCCAGGTCGCAGGAGTCGTCCGTGCAGGCGTTGAAGTCCTCACATCTTGCGTCAATGGCCGTATTGCCGCAGCCGATCTCCGGGTCGCAAGTGTCGTCGGTGCACTCCACGCCGTCGCTGCACTCCACGGAAGTACCGAGGCAGCGGCTGTTGATACACCTGTCATTGTAGGTGCAGGCGGAGCCGTCCTCGCAGCGGTTGGAGTTGCCGGTGTTGACGCAGCCCGTGGTTGCGTTGCAGGCGTCCGTGGTGCAGATATTGGAGTCGTCGCAGAGGCTGTTGGTGGCAGTGTTGGCGCAGCCCGTGGCGGGGTCGCAGGTGTCAACGGTGCACTCGACGCCGTCGTCACAGTTGGTGGGCGCCTGCACGCAGCCGGTGGCGAGGTCGCAGGTGTTCACGGTGCAGGCATCGCCGTCTTCGCAGAGGCTGTCCATGGTTTCGTGCTGGCACAGGCCATTTGCGGGGTCGCAGCTATCGTAGGTGCAGGCGATGCCGTCGTCGCAGTCCCCGCAGGAGCCGCCGCAGGTGTCGTCGCCGCATTCGCGGGAAGCGCAATTGGGGCTGCAGCACAGGCCCAGGTAGCAGACCTGCTCGGCGTTGCAAACCTCGGGGGTCTTGCCGGTGAGGCCGCCGGCGCAGTTGGCGCAGTCGTCCAGGGCCGCGGTGCCGAAGCAGTCGCTGTTGCAGTCCTTGTCGCTGTCGGCCACATGGCCGGTGGTGCCGCCAGAGCAGATATCACAGGTGTCCAGGGTGGCGCTGCCCAGGCAGACGCCGGCGCAGTCAATCGCCTTGTCGCCGCGGCAGGTGGTGCACAGGTCGTTGATGGCGCCGGGGGTGCCGGTGTCGCCGCAGGTCAGGGCCACGCTGGCGTAGCACCAGTTGTCGGGGTTGGCGGCGAAGGCGGCGGTGGGCAGCACGCCGGCCGTGTTGGTAAGCTGGGACGCGTGCCGGACGCCGTTGATCAGCTTGGGCTGGGGAAGGTTGCCGGTGCCGCCGATGTTGAAGGTGAAGACCTCAACGGTGCCGCACATGAAGGTCAAGGTGTCGATGTCAGCGTTGATGTTGGGGACATTGCCATAGTTCCAGACCTTGGTGGTGCCAAGGGGCAGGCCCAGGGCCCTCTGGACCATGACGAGGTAGTCGCTGGGTTCGACCAGGAGGTCGTTGTTGACGGTGGCCGTGCCGTTGACCAGGTCGAACAGCTTGCAGCCGGAGAGGTTCAGGCGGTCCTCGGTCACATTGATCACTTCAAGCCAGTCGGCGGCAGGACTGCCGCAGTTGGTGGAGGTGTTCACCAGGACCTCGTTGAGGACCAGTTCGCCGGCCTTTGGGGGTCTGGCGCAGAAGGATTTCAGGCTGATGGTGGCGCAGGAGAAGCCCTCCTGGCAGGTGCCGCAGCTACCGCCACAGCCGTCGCTGCCGCACTCGCGGTCGACGCAGGAGGGGGTGCAGCACTTGGCCTCGAAGCAGACCTGGCCCTCGACGCAGACTTCCGGGACCAGAGGCGAGCTGCCGCCGGCGCAGTTGTCGCAGTCATCCAGGGCGGCGGTGCCGAAGCACTCGCCGTAGCAGTCCTTGTCGCTGTCGGCAATGTGGCTGGTGTTGCCACCAGAGCAAACGCTGCAGTTATCCAGGGCGGCGGTGCCGAAGCAGTCGTCGTTGCAGTCCATGGACTGATTGAAGATGCGGCCCGTGCTGCCGCCGTAGCACTCGCTGCACTCGTCCATCGCGGCCTGGCCGAAGCACTCGCCGAAGCAGTCGCGGTCGGACTCGGCGACATGACCGGTGGTGCCACCGGAGCAGACGAAGCAGGTGTCCATTTCGGCGGTGCCGAAGCAGATGCCGGCGCAGTCCTTGTCCTGGTCGAAGATGCGACCGGTGTTGCCCTCGGAGCAGACCAGGCAGTTGTCCACCCGGGCGACACCGAAGCAGTCGCCGTTGCAGTCCTTGGCCGAGTTGAACTCCTTGCCGGTGCTGCCACCAACGCACTCGGCGCAGTCGTCGTAGGAGGCGGTGCCGAAGCAGTCGTTGTTGCAGTCAAAATCGCTGTTGGCAATGTGCCCAGTCGACCCGCCGGAGCAGATGTCGCAGGCGTCCAACTGGGCGGTGCCCCAGCAGGTGCCGGTGCAGTCCTTGTCCTGGTTGAAGGTCTTGCCGGAGAGGCCACCGGTGCAGACGAAGCAGTCGTCCAGCACCGCCGAGCCGAAGCAGTCCCCGTTGCAGTCCTTGTCCTCATTGGCGCCGCGGCCGGTGTCGCCACCGCTGCAGACATCGCACTCGTCCAGGACCGCGTTGCCGAAGCAGTCGTTGTTGCAGTCCAGCATGTCGTTGATGGTGCGGCCGGTGCCGCCGCCGGTGCACTCGTCGCAGGTATCCACGATGGCCCCGCCGAAGCACTGGTTGTTGCAGTCGATGTCGCTGTTGGCCACATGGCCGGTGTTGCCACCGCTGCAGAGATCGCAGGTGTCCAGGGTTGCGCGACCGTAGCACAGGCCGTTGCAGTCGCGGCTGTGGTCAGGCATCTGGCCCGTGGTGCCGGCTACGCAGTTGCCGCAGCCATCCAGGTAAGCGTTGCCGCCGCACAGGCCTTCGCAGTCCTTGGTGGCGTTCAGGTCGAAGCTGCGGCCAACCACCTGGAGCTTGAGGTCCTTGTCGGCCAGGTTCTGATCCGGGGAAACCATGAGGTCCACGAACATGGCCGAGCCCAGGCGGTCGGAGACCACCACGAAGGGCACGGAGGCACCCTCCAAGCCGTCGAAGCCGAAGGTGTACTTCTGCTTGCCCCACAACATCGTGTGGCCGAAGAAGTCGCAGACCACGGGGATGTTGCCGAAGCAGGGGGACAGGGTCTCCGGGGTGGCGGGGTAGCAGTTGGGGGTGAACTCGATGCCGTCCGAGAAGGACCAGCCGTTGTAGACAATCATGGTCACCGAGCCGGGCACGAAGTCCGGGCCCGCCTCGAAGTAGACCTTCTCAAGGTAGAAGCTGTTCTCCACGGTGAAGAAGACGGCGGCCTTGGAGGTGCTGACAACCTCGTCGGAACCTTGCTCGGTGCCGTAGCCGGTCAGTTCAAAACCGGTGGCGTAGCCGGTAAGTTCGCAGGTGTCGATGAGGGTGCTTGATTCGGTGGCCGGGACCACACACTCGCCGCAGCTATCGAACTGGGCCTGGCCAAAGCAGGTGCCGGTGCAGTCCTGGTCGGAGTTGAACTCGTGGCCGGTGTTGCCGTTGGAGCAGATGTCGCAGCCGTCCACCATGGCGTAGCCGTAGCAGTCGTTGTTGCAGTCCCTGGAGCGCTCAAAGGGATAGCGGTTCTGGGAGTAGGTAAAGACCAGATCGGCCTGGGCCAGGTTCGCCAAGGGCCTGAGGGGCTTGGCATCCAGCTTGGCGTCGGGGAAGGCGAAGAACTGCACCGCATAGGTGGCGGCAAGGTAGGACTCGCTTCTGGCGGCGAGGCTGTAGGTCTGGCCGGCCAGGACGCGGCCGGGGGTGGCGAAGAGGCAGTGCAGGGCCTCGGCGGGTTCCCCACACCAGCCCTCCACGGAGACGATCTGGCAGTCCTGGGTGTTGGCCAGCAGCACCTTGGTGGTGCCCTCGCCCTGGTAGAGGCTGGCCACGAAGACGGCGCTCTGGTCGTTGTTCTGCATGGGAATGACCAGGCCGGTGATGAAGGCGGTATCGGCGGCCACAAAGGACTGGGCCACTTCTCCAACCAGTTCGGCGTAGGTGATGCCGGCGCCATCGCTGGCGCACTGGTCACGCCAGGTCATCTCCTCTTCGGGGATCATGCAGTCTTCACAGGTGTCGGCCAGGGCGCTGCCGAAGCATTCGTTGTTGCAGTCCAGGTCGCTGTTGGCCAGGTGCCCGGTGTTGCCTTCGGAGCAGACCTCGCAGGTGTCGATGACGGCGGTGCCGAAGCAGTCCCCGTTGCAGTCCATGTCGGAGTTGGCCTGGTGACCCGTCTTGCCGCCGCTGCAGACGGTGCAGTCATCCACCTTGGCGGTGCCGAAGCAGTCCCCGTTGCAGTCCTTGTCGGCATTGGCGATCTTGCCGGTGGTGCCGCCAGCGCAGACGCCGCAGCCATCCAGGGAGGCGGTGCCGTGGGCCACGCCAGCGCAGTCGCGCACATCGTTCTCGCAGAGGGTGCCCTCGAAGCCGTAGGGGCACTGGCAGGTGAAGGCCTGGAGGCCGTCCACGCAGATGCCGCCGTTCTTGCAGGGGTAGGGGTTGCAGTCGTTG
>CAZMEC010000051.1:0-16787 GCA_964565265.1 uncultured Myxococcales bacterium | reverse complement strand
GCTGGCACCAGCGGGGGTTCTTGGCCATGACCTCGCCCACGCACCAGGCGTAGCCCACCTGGTTCAGGGCGTCGCAAACCTCCAGGGCAAGGCGGTGGAAGTAGTAGGCCACCTGGTCCCCATCGGTCTCGGGATCTTCGTAGACGATGGCGTTGTCCTGGTCCGTCACCAGGGTTTGCTCCTCCCGGCCTTCGCTACCCAGGGCCAGGAAGGCGAAGCGGACGGGGGGCGGGCCCAGGCGAAGCTGGACCAAGGTCAGGAGGCGCTCCGTGATGGCATCGGAGACCGCGGTGATGACTCGGTTCACATTCCGGGGCCGCGCCCCGCAGTCCATCAAGGTCCTCACCAGAATGGGTAGCCGCCCGTGGAGTTCTCCCAGTTCCTCCACCGAGTTGGCCCGGCGAATCTCCTGCACCAACACGGCCGACGAATACCTGTGGAATTGGGACAGGTCGGACTGCCTGATGAGGCCCAGGATGCGACCACTGTCGTCCTTCACTGCCAGGCGCTGGAGGCCCTTGTCTCTCATCACCTGCAGGGCCTCGTAGACCAGCGCCCGGTCCGACACCGCCACCACGGGGGCGCTCATGATGCGGAACACCGGCGCCTCCGGGTCCAGCCCGGCCGCCAGCACCCGCTGACGAAGGTCGCTGTCGGAGACCAGCCCCACGGGGTCCCGCCCCTCGGTGACGACCAGGGCAGCCCCGTCTCCTCCCTCCAGGCGCTGGGCCACCTGCCGGATGGGCGTCGTCATCTCGCAGTTGGGGACCTCCCGGGCGTAGCGGCGTACGGGCTCATTCAAGAACAACAGGGAGGTCTGGAGTTCCCCGATGAGGGTCTCCCTCTCCTGCTCCTGGCGATGCTGCTCGGTCAGATCCTCCAACAACAGATCCAGGAAGCGGGGGTTGCCGTTCTCGTCCCTGGCGGTGACTGCGGTCAGCCGTCCCTGGCCCGTGCCGCCATCCCGTCGGCGAAACACGAAGGCTCGGTTCTTGAGGGTGCCCGAGGGCAGGTCTCGCAGGGGGCTTTGGCGGGTCTCCGGATCCAGCAGCAGTTCGGCCAGGTCCAGGTTGGCCAGCCCCGCCTCTCCCTCAACCCCCAGCAGGCGCAGCGCCGCCGGGTTGGCCTCCAGGACATTATGGGGAGCACTGGCCGTACAGCGCAGCACGCCCACCTCTATGCTTTCACGGAGGGCGCGGTACCGTTCTCGGCTGTAGCCAAGTTCGCTCTCCACCTGGCGTCGCCCGGAGAGGTCGCGGACATTGACGATGGTGCCCACCTGGCCCCCGAGGGCAACCCGGCTGGCGGCCACGATGGCCTCCAGGGGGCTGCCATCCTGACACCTGAGGACTGTCTCCAGGTGGGGTGGAGCTGGGGCCTGGTGCAGCACCGCATCCTGGTAGGCCAGGGCCTCGGAGGCCTCCTTGTCAGCCAGGAACAGTTGCTCGAAGCTGAGGGCCTCAAAGTCCTCCTGGCTGTAGCCCAGCATCTCCTGGAGCGTGCGGTTGGCGAAGGCGAGGGCCCCTCCCAACACCAGCACGGTCCCGTCTGCTGAGGCCTCAACCAGGGTTCGGTATTTCTCATGGGAGAAGCGCAGGGCCTCCTCGGCGTTCAACCGCTGGCGCTCGATCTTCAGGCTCTGCCAGGCGATGAAGCCCAGGATCAGGATGACCACCGCAATGATGCCCAGGGAGTAGGACACCAGCTTGCCCGTCAGTCCTGCGATCTCGGCCTTCACATCGTCCGTGTAGATGCCCGTTCCCAGGACCCAGTCCCAGTCCGGGAACCCCATGACGAAGGACTCCTTGGCCACCAGCCGGGTGGGGTTGTCCTTCCATTGCCAGACATAGTCCACATAGCCCGAGCCCTCAGCCTTGACCCGATTGACGAATTCCACGAAGACCCGGTTCCCCAGGGGGTCCTGGAAGGTGGAGACATCCTGGCCGTTCAGGTCGGTTCGGAAGGGATGCATGATCATCACGGGGCGGCTGTCGGTGATCCAGAAGTAGTCCTTGTCCTCGGGGCCATAGCGCAGATCCCGCAGCCGCTCCACGGCCGACCTCTGGGCCTCCAGGCGGCTGAGTCTGCCGGCCCGCTCCTCGGCCCGGTACTCCCGAAGGATGCTGACCGCCGACCGGGTCAGTTCGCGGATCATGTCGCGCTTGCGATCCAGGAGGTTGGTCTCCACCTCGGGGATGATGACCACGAAGATGAAGGCCACAAAGAGGGCGATGGCCAGCCCCGTGGGTAGCAGGATGCGCAGCAGATAGCGTTTCCACTTGAGCCGCGAAGGGGCGCTGGACATGACACCTCCTGAGGAGAGTGATATGGTTCCACAGTCGAATCCCCTTGTCCAGGAACCGTGAGAGGCCAGAGATGCTGGAGATTGTCACCTTCCTCAAAGACCTGCTGCCCTGGTCTGCCCTTACCCGGGACGAATTGGAGGCCCTGGCCGGGGCCCTGGAGATTCAGTATTGGCCTGCCGGCAGCGGCCCCAGCCCCGCCCCGGAGGATTTGGCCTTCCTCCTGGTTCGCAAGGGCCGCCTCCGCTTCCAGGCCCAGGAGGACTCCCCGGCGGCCCGGGCCTTTGGCCTGTTGGCGCCGGGAGACAGCCTGAATCTTTTCCTGCCCGGGCCCTGGGCCACGGGGCCCGGTGTGTTCCAGGCCGACGAGGACAGCCTGGTCTACCTGTTGCGTCAAGGCCGCCTTGAAGGTCTGGGCCTGGAGGGCTCCCTTGCCCAGCTCTGGGCCGGTTTGCGGACCTCACCGGAGGAGGCCGCGCCCCCTGCTCCCTGGGTTGATGGCGTCGAGCCCGTCCCTTCCCCGAGGTGGCGGCTCCTTGGACCGGAGGCGACGGTGGCGGAGGCCCTGGCCAGGTGGCGCGAGGATGGCCTGGAGGCCCTGGTGCTTGGAGGGGGCCAGGGGGAACCTTTGGCCCTGGTGACCGCCGACGAACTCGCCCGTTGGGCCGCCAAGGACCAGCTTCCCGTGGAGGCGCCCCTGGCTGCCATCGCCAGTCCCCTCCCCCGGGCCACCTTCCAAGAGGGCCCTCTCCAACTGGCCCTGCGCCTGGCCCAGTCGGGCGCGCGTTTTGGTGGCCGACGGGAGCAAGACGGCTCCTTGGCCCTCCTGTCCCGGGAGGCCCTCCTGGCCCTTTGCCCCTTTGAGTTACAGCTCCCCCTGCTGGCCCTTGGGAGCCCTGAGGCCAGACGCTCCCCAGGGCTGCTGGGCCTGCTGCGGCGGGCTGCCCGCACCAGACCCCTGGAGGCCAATGAGTTGGCCTCGGCGCTGCACGATGCCCTGATCCGAGAGGCCCTTCAGGGGCAGCTTCGGCGGGCGGGGCAGGCCCCTGCCGACTTCGCCCTGGTGGCCCTGGGAGGCCAGGGGCGGGGCTGGGCCCTGCCCTCCTGGCGCCAGGAGCATGTCCTGGTCCACGCCGACTGCCCGGGCGACCAGGGTTGGTTCCTGGAGCTTGGCCGGGGGGTCACGGCCCTGCTGGCCCAGGCGGGCTGCGGGGCGGAAGGTGGCGGGTTTCTGGCCTCTGCGCCCCTTTGGTGCAAGCCGGTCTCGGTCTGGCGGCGCTATGTCCAGGGCTGGGAGGAGCAGAGCCCTGGGGCTCCCTGGAGTTCCCTGCGGGATCTGGCCTTCCCGCGCCGGGTGGTCGGGACGCTGCCCCTTGAGGCCTCGGGCCTGGCCGGGTTTGGACGAAGCGCGAAGGCTCGGGCCCGGCGAAGGCAGGCCCTGCTGGACGCGGCCTGGCCGATCCGGGTGCGCCCTGACGGCCTGGGTGTGGAGGACGGAAGCGGGGTCCTGAGGCTGGAGATCGGCAGCGAGCTTCTGCCGCTGCTGGCCGAGGCCGAGGCCCTGGGAGCCTGCCCCTCAGCCGAGGCGTCGGCCGCCCTGGACTGGACCAGAAGGACCCTGACCGCCCTGGTCTGTCGCCAGGATAGGGGGGCCTGCACCCAGGACTGGCTTGATCCCAAGGACTTTACGGACCTCGAGCGGCGGGACCTCCAGGAGGCCCTCCTGTGGCTGGGCCAGCTTCGGGACAGCCTGGAAGGCAGACCCTCATGAGGCCCGACCCCAGCGCCCCCCCCGGCCCCCCCCCTCTCAAGCTGACTGACTGGGTCAAACAGCCCGGCCCGGGTCGGCAGTCCTGGCGTCGGCAGCCCTGGGCTGTGCTGGACCTGGAGACCACGGGGCTGGACCCGGCGCTGGACTCCATCATTCAGGTGGGGCTGGTGTTGGTGGTGGACGGCGCGGTGGACCTGGCCTCGGCCTGGGAGAGCCCGGTGGCGCTGCCTGTGGGCGGCAGCCTGGACCCCCGGTCGGTGACCATCCACGGCCTGCTGGAACAGGACCTGCGGGGGGCCGATTCCCTGGCGACGGTGCTGGAGGAACTGGCGCGGCGCAGCCAGGGCTGTGGCTTGGTGGCCCACATGGGCAGCACCCTGGACCGACCCTTTCTGGACCGGGCACTGGGTCGCCTGTGGGGGCTTGCAAGCCCTGATTGTTGGCTGGATACGGCCCGTCTGGCGGCCTGGTTCGATGACAATCGGACCGTGGAGGTGCCGCCGCCCAGAGCCCATGGGCTAGCGCGCCTGCCGGACTTGCTGCGGCGTTACGGGCTGCCCCGGGGGCAGGAGCACAGCGCCCTGGGGGACGCCATTTCTGCGGCCCAACTCTTCCTGGTGCTGGCGACCAAGGCGGAGGCCCTGGGCCTGGGGGGCGTTGGACAGCTTAGAAAGCTGGGCTGATCCGGGGAGGGGGCTGAGGGGAAACGGAGGGGTCAGGGGGCAGGGGGGGCTTAGAAGAGCAACTGGCTCTGGAGGGTGAACATCTTCAGGTAGGCCTTGTCCAGGTCGTCCACCTTGAAGAGGGTGACCTCGCCCTTCAGGTTGAAGCCGTGCTTCATGGCCCAGAAGTTGAGGCCGCCGCGAATGGCCTGGTAGTCGCCCGTGGCGCCTTCGCTGTTGAAGCTGTCATAACCCACGATGGGCTCAAGGAACTTCCAGCGGTAGCCCAACTCGGTGAGGAAGCCGGTGCCGGTGCCTGCCATCTTCGCGCCGTCGTCATACTTGAAGAAGGTGCCCTGGAAGAGGATTTCGTTGTCGGCGTCCAGGGGGAACTCCACGAAGGCATCGCCAGCAAGACCCAGGTGGTCGGCGATCTTGGCCTTGGTGCTGACTGCCCCGGCGGTGAAGGCAGGGGCGGCCACCATGGCGTTGGGGACGAAATCCGCGCCCACGCCCACGGAGACGATGGGCTCGGGGGAGAAGTAGATACCCTTGGCGAAGAAGTCCGTCTCCTTGCCCAGGATGTTGTAGCGCAGGTGGCCGGTGAAGCGGGGGCGGTCGTCTGCGGTGGACTTCACCTCAGGGTTGCCCTTGACGGGGTCGGCCTGCACCAACTTGGCATTCTGGTAGCCGCCGAAGACGCCCGCGCGGTAGTGCAGCTTCTGGCCCAGGGCCCAGCCATAGACCTGGACGCCCATGTCCCGCCAGACCTTCTGGGTGTCCCCGGGGAACTTGATCAGGGAAGTGTGATAGTCCAGCCCATGGAGGCTGGTGGCGCCCTGGAAGTTGTGCCGGGTGAAGGGCAACAGGATGAGGCCCATGGCGACCTGGAACTCGTCCATCGCCTTGTAGGCCAGGAAGGCGTCCTGGACAAAGAAGGTGGCCGCGAAGTCCCCGTTCTTGCCGTAGTTGACCTGGTCCGTGTCCAGGAAGAAGGACAGGTTCTTGGTCACCTGCCCGTAGATCATGATGCGGACCCGGCGCAGGAAGAGGTCATTGGACCAATCCTTGCCACTGGGAGCGCCGTCCTCAATGGTCTGGTACTGAGGCTGCATGAGCACCGCCAGGTTCAGGCTGCTCTCCGGAGAGAGCTCCCATTTGTAGGCCAGGGCGGGGCTGGACACGCCCATCAGGACCGCAAGCACCAACAGCTTCTTGAGATACATGGTTCCTCCTTCAGGTTCTTGCCACTTTCAAACCAAACAGGTTCAAGCCTTGGCCTCGCCGGTCTTCTTCTGGGTCAGCAGGGAGACCACCACGATGGTGATGAAGCTGGCCGTGATGGAGAAGATGCCCGGGTTGGCGAAGGGGATGGGGGCATCAGCCCGTGGGCGCCCGTAGAGTTCGTAGAGGTCGGGCGAGAAGAGGATGATGCCGATGGACAGAGTGATACCCACGAAGATGGAGGCCACAATGCCCTGGGGCGTGGTCTTCTTCCAGAACAGCAGCATGATGATGGAGGGCAGATTGGCCGACGCCGCCACGGCGAAGGCCAGACCCACCAGGAAGGTCACATTCACCCCCTGGAACAGGATGCCCAGGATGATGGCGATGATGCCCACGGACACGGCCGCGACCTTGCCCATGGCCACCTTACGGTGGTCCGACAGGTTCATGCCGAAGAAGCGATCCATGAGGTCGTGGGCCACGGCGCCGGAGGCCGCCACGATGAGCCCGCTGACGGTGCCCAGCACGGTGGCGAAGGCTATGGCCGAGATGATCGCGAAGAGGACGGTGCCGAAGGACTTCGCCAGCAGCGGAGCGGACATGTTGTTGTCCGCAGGATTCACCACCCCGCTGACCATGGCCCCGAGGCCCATGTAGAGGGTCAGGATGTAGAAGAAGCCGATGGCGGCGATGGCCACGATGGTGCTCTTGCGGGCGGCCGCCGGGGTGGCCACGGTGTAGTAGCGGATGAGGATGTGGGGCAGGGCCGCGGTGCCCAGGAACAGGGCCAGCATGAGGGACACGAAGTCGACCTTGTCCAGAAGGCTGCCCTCCACCTTGAACTTCTGGCCGGGCTTGAGCAGCTTGTCGCCGGTGGCGATGGTTGCATGGAACACTGAGAGCTGCTCGCCGTCCGCCTGGAATTTGGCGTTCTTCCAGGTGCGCACCCGGGTCTCGGGGTCATTCATGAGGGACAGGAACTCGAAGGGCCCCACGGAGCCCTTGGGGACCTCGGCCCCGGACTTGCCGGCCACCTGCTCCAGGTTGCCCACCTGCCGAAGCTGGCCGTTGGGCTCGCCGTTCACGACCTTGCTGCCATCGGCGGCCACGGCTACGAACTGGGTCTCGCCCAGGAGGATGCCGCCCTCGACGGTCTCCTTCTTCCACCAGGAGATCTTGCTGTCCTTCTCCAACTTGACGAAGGTCACGCCCGGCGTCTCCACGGTGGCCTTGACCTCGAAGCCGGGTTCCTCGACCTGAAGCTTGCCCTCCGCTTCCTGGGCCTTCAGGGTCTGGTAGGCATGGAAGGGCACTTTTCCGCCCTGGTCTGGTTCAGTTGTCAGGCCACGGGTCAACACGGCGGCCACCACGATGAGGGAGAAGACCACCAGCAGGCCACCCTTGATGAACTGCACATAGGTAGTGGAGGTCATGCCCGCGGTGGACACGATGATGATCACGACGGTGCCCACCAGCACGACGCCGGCGGCGTGGGGCAGGCCCAGCAGGGGGGTCACCAGCACGCCTGCTCCAACCATTTGGGGGATCAGGTAGAAGATGGAGACCACCAGGGTGCTGATGGCGGCGGCCAATTGGATGCCCTTGTTGTTGAACTTGGAGTCCAGGGCATCGGTGAAGGTGTATTTGCCCAGCCGCTTCATGGGCTCGGCCACGATGAACAAGGCCACCACCCAGCCCGCCAGATACCCGATGGAGTACAGGAAGCCGTCGTAGCCGGCAGTGGCGATCATGCCGCAAATGCCCAGGAATGAGGCCGCGGAGAGGTAGTCACCCGCGAAGGCGATGCCATTCACTGACCAGTGGATATTGCCCCCGGCGGCATAGTAGCCGGCCGCGGACTTGGCCTTTCTGGCGAAGAAGAAGGACAGCCCCAGCACGGCAGCCACGAAGAAGACGAAGATGACAACGGAGAGGACTTCGATCTGCATCAGTTCACCTCAGTCTTCTTGGTGGCCAGGCGGCGCTCTTCGCGGAGACAAAGCTGGTTGTAGATGACGGCCTGGATCAGGGCCAGGACGATGAGTCCAAACCCGTAGAGTACGGCGGTGTTCAGGCCACCGAGGCCGATGGCGGCCATGGCCTGGGGCCAGATGAGGTTGATGGCCACGAAGGCGGCGTAGACCACCGCGTAGACCAGGAACATCCATACGCCAAGGCGCATCTTGTAGGAAATGGCCGGATCATGCCCTGTGGGCGCTGCCGGTTGGTGCAACATGGAACCCTCCAGATTGAAAACTGTCTACCAAGTCGATTGACACGCCGTTTGTGCATTGGCCCCGACGGGAAGTCAAGGCCTTTGCGACGGTTTTTCACAGCACCTCAAGGCAGCACCGTGAAGTTGTGATGGAGGGCCTGGGACTGAAGGGCGAGCCCCGAGGGCCTCAGCGGCTGGCCTTCAACAGACCGTACTGTTCGCCCATGAGGATGTGCTGGCTGCCACCCTGGTCGTTGGCGGGGGCTGTGAACTGGAAGCCGGCCCGTGGCTGGAACAGCATGATGAAGTCGCTGCCGCCGAAGAGGAAGGCGCCCAGCATGTCACCCTTTTTTACTACGGCGCCGGGTTTGACGCTGGCTTCGAAGTTCACCGAGGAGACCTGGGACATGCCCACGGGGATGGCCGCCACCAGGCCGTACCGTTCGGTCTCCACGATGGCGTAGCCGCGGGTCTCGATGAACTGCCAGCCCTCTACGGCGGCGTCCAGTTGGTACTTCTTCTTCTCTTTGTTCCACAACATGATCCCGCCCGCGGCGTCGTCCTGGGCGATGATCCTGACCTCCCTGACGGTGCCGGCCACGGGGAAGTGATAGCGGTGATAGTCCTGCACATCCAGGAAGGTGTGGGTCAGGATGCCGCCCGCGAAGGCGTCCTTGTAGGCGCTATCCTGGCCCAGCAGTTCGGGAATGGAGTAGACCACCGAGGACTTGATGGCGGCGCCTTCCCGGGCCACCAGCCTGGACTGGTCATCAATCTGCCACACGCCCTGGGGCACGGAGTCCGCTGGGGCCACCACCACGCTGTCGTCCTCCGGTGAGGCGATGGGGCGCTGGTACGGGGACTTGAGGTAGCGGGCAAAGAAGTCGTTGAAGGACTTCCAGTTGGAGGGGTCCTCGTACCAGCCCCTGGTAAGTCCGAAGCGTTCGTCGGCCAGGGCCTTTTGCAGGTAGTCTTCGTTCCAGGATTCGGGGGTGGAGAGGAACGCGCCCCAGGCCTTGGCGTACTTGATCAGCCAGCTTCGGACTGGCTCGTGGTACTGCAGGGAGTTGCGATACAGCCCCCGCCCTTCCAACTCGGCGAGGGGGCGGTCCAGGGCGAAGTAGAAGTAGTCCAGGCTTTGGTCAATCTGCTCGTACAGCATGGGCTGGGGCGGGTCCTTGAGGATGTTCCAGGGCATGCACACGAAGGACCAGTCGATGAAATCGTAGAACTGCTCCAGGGTCTGGGCGGGGTTGGTCTGGGGGTCGGGGTTCTCGGCCTTTGCCAGTTCCAGGGACTTGACCAGCATGGCCTTGAGGGCGGGGTCGGCATCCATCATGGCGATCAACTCGAGGGTGCCAGGCTGGCGTTGCTGGGCGGCGGCCTCCTGGGTTGCCGTGGCCACCTGCCTGGCGGTGGCACCCTGGGGGTTTGCGGAATCCAGCCGGCAGCAAGCCGAGCCTGCCAACAGGACCAGCAGCAGGCTCCAACCAAGGACCAGCCGCCGGGAAGAGAAGCCCCGCTCAAAGACGCGAGAAGTCATGATGCCCTCCAGTTCCGGTTAGATGACTGGCAAAGATGCTAGTGCCCCCCAGTGCCCCGGTCAAGGAGCGGCGGGCCTGCTGGGGAGGGCCTCCGGCGCCTTGGTCCCGGCCGCCGCCTGCCCCCGCTCTTCGGGCAGCTTGGCAGCCACGCACAGGGCCAACCCCTGGGCCAGCACCTGCCGGGTGATCTCGGTCCACAGGCGCTCGTTGTCGGCCAGGGACTCCTGGGGGTTCATCTGTTGCCCGTGCTCCAGGGTGCCATCAATGAGGCCCTCAAGTTTCACCACGGGGCGCGCAAATCCCGCCCCCTTGCCGTCCCAGGGCTGGCAGGGGAAGTAGCTGAACATCTTGCCCAGGGGCTGGTCGGGGGTGGCCCCCTTGTACAGGCGGTAGGTCTGGACCGCGCCGGGTTTCTGGACCCCAAGCTCGTAGGAGATGGCCCGGGGCGAGATGGGCAGGTACTCGGGGATGACCCCTTGGGCCAGGGCCGTCTGGTAGTTCTCGGTGGTGTAGGGCAGGTAGTCGGTGACCACCAGCACGGTGTCCAACTGAAACTCCCGGGCCTCGCGGTTCGAGCCAAACAGGATCACCGAGCCCGGGGCGAGGCGCTGCAGGTCGTGGGGCTCGCCCTCGGGGGTGTTCTGCTTGCAGTTGCCGTAGCGCAGGGGCCCGCCGTATACGAAGGGGTCGGTGTTCATCAGGGGCGGGTTGTTCTCCCGGAAGGGCTCCCGCACGGGCTTGAACAGGTACTTGGGGCCAAAGGGGACGGGCTGCTCGAAGGTCTGCAGGACCAGCGAGGGCGGCTCCCACTCGCCCCAGAAGACCACCGGCCCCTGTTTGACCTCGCCCCCCGGCGCGGCCACCCAACTTCCCTCCACGCGCAGGAACTTCCGGGCATGGGCGCCCGTGTTCCAACTCCGCTCGCCGGGCAGGTCCGGCACATGCTCCCCGCCGGGGTGATGGAACTGGACGAAGTACAGGCCGTCCGGTTTCTGGTCCGTCTTCTCAGCGTCCTGGACCATCTCCTTGGCCACCGCGGGCTTCTCTGCTGCCGCCCCCAAGCCCCAGCCCAGGACCACCATCGCTACCAAGGCCAACCAAGCAGTCCGCATTGAGTCTCCCTCCAGACAGTCCGCAATTCAGGACGATGGGTAACGCAACCCGACGCCCAACACAAGCCGATTATGTGCCGCCGCTGCCATGCCCGCCCAGGGGCCGAGGGCTTTACAAGGGGTGCCGCTTGTGATTCCATCGGCCCGTGGAAAACGACCAGAAGACCTTCCGCTGTGAGTTGAAAATCCGGTTGCTGGATGGCGCCGGGGAACCCTTCATGGGGGTGGGGCTGGTCTGGCTGCTGGAGCGAATAGAGGCACTCAAGTCCATCTCCAAGGCCGCCGCCGACATGAAGCTCTCCTACCCCAAGGCGCTGCGCATGCTGGGGGACCTGGAGGGTGCCCTGGGGCACCAGGTGGTGCTGCGCCACAAGGGCGGCAGTGAGCGAGGCGGCGCCGAACTTACCGACGAGGGCCGCCGCCTGGTGGCGCAGTTTCGGGCCTTCTGCGAGGAGGTCCAGGGGGACGCCCAGCGCCGCTTCGAACAGCAATACCGCCAACGGATGTTCGCCGGGGAGGAACCGTGAGCAGAAAACAGGTAACCGTCTGTTATTTCGCCCTGATGGGCAGTCGGCGGGGCATCCAGAACGAACAATACGAGACCGAGGCCGAGACCGCCCGCCAGTTGCTGCACGAGATCCAGGCCGGGGGGACCATTCTGCTGACCACCAACATCGTCAAGGCCGCCATCAACGACGAGTTCGTCGACTGGGACGCGCCCATCCAAGAGGGCGACAAGATCACCCTGTTGTCGCCATTTTCGGGGGGCTGAGGCGGACCCTACTGTTTCACTTTCTTGATGGCCGCAAGGACCTTCTCGGGGGTCAGGGGGAATTCCTGCAGGCGGGCGCCGGTGGCGTTGTAGAGGGCGTTGCCGAACACCGGGGCCGGCCCGTTGATGCAGATCTCGGACACGCTCTTGGCGCCGAAGGGGCCGGTGTCCTCGAAGGAGGGGACCAGGATGCTCTGGATGGGGGGCTTATCGCGCATTGAGTAGATGTGGTACTTGGCGAAGGAGGCGTTGGTCATCCGGCCGTTCTTGAAGAGGTACTGCTCAGTGAGGGCGTAGCTGATGCCGTTCAGGGTGCCGCCGTCCGTCTGGCCTTCGCAGAGGGTGGGGTTGACGGCGGTGCCACAGTCAATCGTGGAGACATACCTGAGGACCCGGATGAAGCCCGTCCAGGTGTCCACCTCAATCTCGGCGAAGTGGGCCGCAAAGGGCGGCGGGGACTTCTGCGTGATGTGCGAGGCGGTGCCGATGATCTGGTACTGATTCTTCTGGTACAGGGCATAGCAGGCGATGTCGGAATAGGAGACCTTCTGGCTGCCATCGGCGTTCTGCACGGTGGCGTCCTCGCAGTGCACCTGCTCCACCTTGAGGCCCAGCATCTCGGCGCCCGTGGCCAGGATCTGGCGCTTGGCGTCAGCGGCGGCCTTGCGGGTAGCCTCGCCGGACAGGTAGGTGGTGGAGGAGGCGTAGGCGCCCACATCGAAGGGCGTCATGTCTGTGTCGGAGGAGTAGACGATCATCTTGTCGGTGGTGGTCTCCAACTCCTCGGCGGCAATCTGAGCCAGGACCGTGTCCGAGCCCGTGCCCAGGTCGGTGGCGCCCACATTCAGGTTGAACGACCCGTCATCGTTGATCTTGATGGTGGCGGCGCCCATGTCGATGTGGGGGATGGAGGAACCCTGCATGAGGGCCGCCATGCCAAAGCCGCGGCGGTAGCGACCGGTCTTCCCGCGCCAGTCCGTGCGGTTCTTCCAGCCGATGGCCTCGGCGCCCTGAACCAGACACTCGGGCAGGGAGTTGGAACCCACGGTCATGGGCACGCCCTCTTTGCCTTCGCCCAGGGCGGCAAACACGGGGGAGCCCTCGCCGGACCGGATGTGGTTCAGTTGGCGGAAGGCCAAGGGGTCCATGCCAATGGCTTCGGCCATCTGATCCACCACGGACTCCATGGCGAAGAAGGCCTGGGTGGCCCCGAAGCCCCGATAGGCCCCGCACACGGGCAGGTTGGTGTAGAGGACCTTGCCGTCAAAATGGATGTTCTCGCAGCGGTACAGGGGCAATACCTTGGAGCCCGCGCAGGACACCACGGTCAGGCCATGCCCGCCATAGGCGCCGGTGTTGTTCCAGCAGTCCATGCCCAGGGCGGTGATGGTGCCGTCCTTCTTCACGCCGGCGCGGATCCGCACCCTCATGGGATGGCGCGTGCGGCCCGTGCGGAAGGTCTCTTCGCGGTTGAACTGCCACAGGACCGCGCGTCCGGTGCGGAGCGCGAACATGGCCACCACATCCTCCAGCAGCACCTCCTGCTTGCAGCCAAAACCGCCGCCGATGCGGGGCTTGATGACGCGAATCTTCTGCACCGGCACGCCCAGGGTGAGGGCCACGATGCGCCGGCAGTGGAAGGGCACCTGGGTGGAGGTGGTGATGACGATGCGCCCCGCCGGCGAGATCTGGGCCAGGGACACATAGGGCTCGATGGGGCAGTGCTGGGCGTAGGGGGTCTCGTAGGTCTGGTCGAAGGTGAAGTCCGCGGCCTTCAAGCCCGCCGCCAGGTCCCCCGCCTCGCAGCCCACCCGGGCCACCAGATTCTTCTTGGGCTCGTAGGGTATGGGAATTGGCACATGGGCCTCGGGCTCGTCGTGGATTATGGGGGCGCCGGGGGCCATGGCCTCGTCCACCGTGAACACCGGGGTCAGCAGCTCGTACTCCACCTTGATGGCGGCCACGGCGGCCAGGGCCTGGGCTTCCGTTTCGGCGGCCACGGCGGCCACGCGGTCACCCACGAAGCGTACCTTGCTGTCGAACATGAAGGTGTCGTAGGGCGAGGGCTCGGGGAAGCCCTGGCCAGCGGTGCAGTGGGCCACCCGGGGGACATTGCCATGCCAGAGGATGGCCTTCACGCCGGGCATCTTCTCGGCCACCGAGGTGTCTACCGACAGGATGCGGGCGTGGGGGTGGGGGCTCCAAAGCATCTTGACGATGAGGGCGTTGTTGGGGACGAAGTCGGCCACATAGGAGTCCTTCCCCAGGGCCAACTGGAGGGCGTCCACCTTGGTGACTGAGTGACCTACTTGCTTGAAATCCTTGGCTTTTTCGTGCTTCATTCGGATCCCTCCTTGGCCGCTTCCCGCCGATCCAGAACCTTGCGGAGGGCCGTCCAGATCTTCTCATAGCCGGTGCAGCGGCAGAGGTTGCCGTCCATGTATTCGCGGACGATCTCGTCGTCGAAGCTGGTCTCAGCCTCCATGAGCGCGGTGGCGCTCATCACCATGCCAGGGATGCAATACCCGCATTGCACCGCCCCGGCGGCGATCAGCTCGGCCTGGAACTCGCAGGGCTCCTCGAAGGTGCCCATGTCCTCGATGGTGCGGACGACCCGCCCCTCGGCCTGCTGGGAATAGAGCAGGCAGGCGTAGACGGCCCGGCCATCCAGCAGCACGGTGCAGGCGCCACAGGTGCCCTGGCCGCAGCCGAACTTGGTGCCCCGGTAGCCCTCGCGGCGCAGCAGGGTCAGCAGCTTCTCGTCTGCCTCGGTGGTGAAGGTCTTGAGCTCTCCGTTGAGCGTGAAGGAGACAGTCTCGGGGGCTTTGGTCATTGTCCGTCCCTCCCTCTGGCAAAGGTGGCCGCGCGCTCCAGGGCATCCGCCACAGTGACCTGGACAAGTTCCGCGGTGTAGGCGGGGCTCATGCCCTCGCGGCCGGTCCAGGCGGCCTCAGCGGCAGCCTTGGCACCGGCCTCCTTGAAGACCTGGGTGGTGGGCTCCCGGCCAATCAGGGAGGCCTCCGTGGCGAGCAGTCGCCGGGGGAAGGGAATGGCACTGCCGGCGGAGACCCGGGCGGCCTTGATGTGGCCGTCTTCAAACTCCAGCACGGTGGCGATGGTCACCATGGAGAAGGCCGCGGCGTTGCGCGTCACCTTCACCGAGCCAAAGCCCTGATGATCCTGCAGCACGGGGATCTTCACCGCGGTCAGCAGGTCGCCTCCGAGGAAGCGCTTGGCGGGCTGGCTGGCGAAGAACTCATCGGCGGACAGCTCCCTGTCCTGGGCCGAGTGGATGACCATCCGGGCGTTCATGGCCAACAGGACCACCGGCAGATCCGCCCAGGGGAAGACCCGGGAGATGTTCCCACCGATGGTGGAGACATTGCGGATCTGGTGGGTGGAGATGCGCCGGCAGATCTCGTGCATGGCCCAGCCCTTGCCCCGGTAACGCTGCAGGTCGGCCAAGGCCGTGGTGGCGCCGACGGTGTAGTAGTCGGTGCCTGCGTGCACGAAGGACAGCCCCAGGCGGGTGATGTCCACCGCCACCTTGGGGGTATGGTTCTGCATGAAGTTCAGCGCCGTCCCGCCTGCCAGGGGCAACCCCTTGGGTCCCAGATCGCGCAGCGCCGCGCGTGCCTCCTCGAGGCTTGCCGGATGAATGAATTCCCTGAGCTTCATTGGTTGCTCCTAGAGATGGTGGCCCAAATGCCGCGCGCGAGTATAGAGGGCCAAGCGGGGGCTTGAAAAGAGAAAAACGGCAGCCCGGGAACCTTCCGCAGTTGCATTGAGGGTTTGGGGGCTTGTAGGGTAGGGGCCTGGACTCAATGCGGGGAGGACCCCATGACAGCTTCCAAGCCCCTGGACCCGACAGCCTCCCTGGCCGGCCTTTCCGCTGGTCAGGCCTCGCCCTACCTGTCCCGGTCGGAGCTGCTTCGGTATAGCCGCCACCTGCTGCTGCCAGGGGTGACGCTGGAGGGCCAGAAACGCCTCAAAGGGGCGCGGGTGCTGTGCGTGGGGGCGGGGGCGCTGGGGGCACCCTTGGGGCTTTATCTGGCCGCCGCGGGCGTGGGCAGGCTGGGCCTGGTGGACTTTGACACCGTGGAACTGAGCAACCTCCAGCGGCAGATCCTTTACTCCAGTTCGGATGTGGGGCGCCCCAAGGTGGAGGCCGCCAGGGAACGCCTGCTGGGGCTGAACCCCGAGGTGGAGGTGGTCACCCACGCCGAGAAGCTGACCAGCGAAAACGCGCTGGAGTTGATTGGGCAGTACGACCTGGTCGCGGATGGTTCGGACAACTTCCCCACTCGGTATCTGGTGAACGATGCCTGCGTGCTGCTGGGCAAGCCCCTGGTCCACGGCAGCATCTACCAGTTCGCCGGCCAGGTCAGCGTCTTCGATGCCCGCCGAGGTCCCTGCTATCGTTGTCTGTTCCCCCAGCCCCCTCCACCCGAACTGGTGCCTTCCTGCGCCGATGGGGGGGTTCTGGGCGTGCTGCCCGGCATCATCGGCTCGCTCCAGGCCCTGGAGGTCCTCAAGCTGATTCTGGGCCTTGGCGAGCCCCTCCTTGGGCGGGTGGTCCTCTTCGATGCCCTGGCCTTTTCCTTCAAGGAGTTGGCCCTGCGGCGGGACCCCCACTGCGCCGTGTGCGGCCCTGCGCCCACGGTCACCGCGCTGATGGACTACGAGGACTTCTGTGGCCACGGAGGGGGCCTGGGGGGCAGCAGGGTCGGCGGCGCGGCGACCATCTCAGTGGAGGAGTTCGACGGGCGGCGGCGGGCCGGCGAGGCCTTCGAGTTGCTGGATGTCAGGGAGCCCTTCGAGCAGGAGCTTGCCCAGATCCCCGGGGCCGTCTGCCTTCCCTTGAGCGAGCTTCAGGCCCGCCTCCACGAGTTGGATAGCGCCAGGAGCTTCGTCCTCTACTGCCGCAGGTCGGGCCGCAGCCTCCAGGCCTACCAGTTGCTGCACAGCGCAGGCTTTGGCCGCGTGCTGATCCTGGCGGGGGGAATGGAGGCCTGGGCCCGGCTGATGGATCCCCCCAGCCCCCGTCCTGGACTGCCTGGATGAGGTCATCTCCATTAGCGTGACCATTGCTGACTGGGGCAGCCGGTCTATTTGCGCAGGGCCGTGAGGGCAGCTTGGGCTGCTTGAACGCGTTGCGGGTCGGTCCCCGGGGCGGTCTTG
>CAZMEC010000050.1:12542-16855 GCA_964565265.1 uncultured Myxococcales bacterium | reverse complement strand
CATCCTGCGGACCATGGGCTTTCGGCGGCGGGACCTGCTGGGGACCTTCCTGTGGTTGGGGGCGCTGCTGGGGTTCATGGGGGCGGCAAGCGGCATCATCCTGGGGGTGGCAAGCTGCATTGTGGTTGAAAATCTGGGCATCGCCCTGCCCCGGGAGTATTACATCAGGGAGCTGCCCGTGAGCATGTCGGCGTGGTCCGTGCTGCTGATCGGGGGCAGCGCCTGGGGGCTGTCGGTGCTGGCGTCGGTCTACCCGGCCATCCGGGCGTCAAGGCTATCTGTTGTGCAGGGGTTGGGCGATGGCAAATGAGCCGGTTTTCTCCCTGCGGGGAATCGTGAAGAACTACTCCCATTTGGGCACCCAGATCGAGGTGCTCAAAGGGCTGGACCTGGACATCTTCGCGGGCGACCAGATCGCCGTGGTGGGCAAGTCCGGGGTGGGCAAGTCCACGCTGCTGCATGTGGCGGGGGCGCTGGACCTGCCAAGCGCGGGGAAGGTCATCTTCCAGGGGGAGGACATCTTTGGGCTGCCCGAGGCGCGGCTGGCCCGGTGGCGCAACCGCAGCACGGGCTTCGTGTTCCAGTTCCACCACCTGCTGCCGGAGTTCTCGGCGCTGGAGAATGTCATGCTGCCGGTGCTCATCTCCGGGGCGTCCTGGGGCGAGGCCGAAGCGCGGGCACGGGACCTGCTGGCGAGGGTGGGGCTGACGGGGAGGTTGGCCCACCGGCCCGCCGAGCTGTCCGGCGGTGAGCAACAGCGCGTGGCTCTGGCGCGGGCCCTGGTGATGAATCCGCCTCTGCTGTTTGCGGACGAGCCCACGGGGAACCTGGACGAGCGCACCTCGGAGGAAATCCACGACCTGCTGCTGAAGGTCAACGCGGAGTTCGGGGTGGCCTTGGTGCTGGTGACCCACAACTTCACCCTGGCGCGGCGGATGAAGCGGCGCCTGATCCTCACCGGTGGAGCCCTGAAGGACTGGGACGGTACGGCGCCTTGATCATGGAGGAGCCCATGCGTATTCACATAATCGGAATCTGTGGCACCGGCATGGCGGCCCTGGCGGGCCTGCTGAAGGTCGCGGGGCACGAGGTGCGGGGGTCCGACGCGGCGCCCTATCCGCCCATGAGCGATCTGCTGGCCCGGGAGGGCATCGGCTGCCTCAAGGGCTATGTGGCGGAGAACCTGGCCTGGGGGCCGGAGGTCGTGGTGGTTGGGAACATCGCCCGGAGGGACAACCCGGAGGCGGTGGAGGCCCAGCGCCTGGGGCTTGTGCTGCACTCGCTGCCCTCGGCGCTGCACGACTACTTCCTGGTGGGGCGCACGCCTTTGGTGGTCACGGGGACCCACGGCAAGACCACCACCAGTGCCCTGCTGGCCTGGCTGCTGAGTGCCTGTGGGGCGGACCCGTCCTTCTTCGTGGGGGGCATCCCCCGGAACTTCGGGACCAACCATCGGCTGGGGGCCGGGCCCCACTTTGTGGTGGAGGGGGACGAGTACGACAGCGCCTTTTTTGATAAGGGGCCCAAGTTCCTGCACTACGCGCCCAAGGTCGCCCTGCTGACCGCCGTGGAGTTTGACCACGCGGACATCTACCGGGACCTGGACCATGTGAAGGAGGCCTTCCGGCGCTTCGTGGGGATCATCCCCAGGGACGGGACGCTGCTGGTCTGCCCGGCCTTCCCCCATGCGGCGGAGGTGGCCTCGGGGGCCCAGTGTCGGGTCCTCACCTATGGCCTTCGGGGGGACGAGCAGTTGTTCGCCAGGGACTTGAAGTGGGCCCAGGGGGCCTGCAGCTTCACGCTGGTGGACCACGGGGCGGGGCTGCTGCCCGAGCCCATGTATGCCCGCCTGCCCCTCACCGGGCTGCACAATGTCCAAAACGCCCTGGGGGCCATCGGGGCTGCCCTGTTGCAGGGCCTGTCTCCCTTCCGGGTGCTGGACGCGCTGACCTCCTTTGCGGGGGTGCTCAAGCGTCAGCAGGTGCTGGGGGAGGTGGCCGGTATCAAGGTGCTGGATGACTTCGCCCACCACCCCACGGCGGCATCGGTGACCCTGGAGGGCCTGCGCCTCGGCTACGCGCCCAAGCGGCTGGTGGCGGCCTTTCATTTTGAGAGCAACTCCTCCCGGCGCCGGGTCTTCGAGGACGACTACATTGCGGCCCTGGCCCAGGCTGACCGGGTCTTTTTGTCCCGGCCCCTGCGGAAGGCCGATGCCCTAAAGCCCGAGGAGTACCTGGACGCGGATCGGGTGGCGGCGGGGTTGGCGGCCCGGGGGGTGGCAGCGTCGGTCCACGACACCATAGACCACATGGCCCAGGCCCTGGTGGCCGAGTTGGCCGCCGGGGATCTGTTCGTGGGCATGTCGGGCAGGGACTTCGAGGGGTTGCACGGGAAGGTGCTGGAGGGGCTGCGGGCGCGGGGCTGAACCTACAGTTCGGCCAGCCCGTTGCGGATGGCGAACCTGGTCAGGTCCGCCACGGTGCGCAGTTGAAGCTGCTCCATCAGGTCTCGGCGGTGGGCGTCTGCGGTCTTGGTAGCGATGCCCAGGTGATGGGCCACCTCTTTGGTGTTCATGCCCGAGGCCACCAGTTTGAGGACCTCAAGCTTGCGCCTGGGCAGGCGGAATGGTCGGTGGGGCTGGCCGGTCCCCTGGTTCACTCCGATGACCTGCTCCACCAGGATGCTGGCCACCTCGGGGCTGGCGTAACGGAAGCCCTCGTGGACCTTGAGGATGGAGCGGGACAGTTCCTCCATGTGGCTGCCCTTGGAGACCAGCCCATAGACCCCGGCCTTGAAGGCCGCCCGGATGAACTCCAGGCGCCCCTGGGAGTACAGGATGACCATTCGGACTGCGGAGCCCGAAGCGGCCAGGTTCTCGGCCATGGCCAGCAGGAGGGGGTGGCTGACATCCCCGTCCAGGAGGGCCACATCCGGGTTGCTCTGCTCAATCATGGCCAGGGTCTTGGGGCCCAGAGCGCATTCCCCCACCACCGTCATGTCCGGCTCGTTTTCCACCAGGGCCCGAAGGCCGGCCCGAAGAATTGCCTGATCTGCAGCAAGAAGCACTCGGATCATTTCTGACCTCCTCGGAAGATAGCCGCCATCTTGCGACAGCCAGAGTCCGGTGGACATACGGGGAAACAAGGAGTCCTCCGAGTATTTTCCCCATTCCCAGGGCCTAGCGCCGGGGCATTGGCTAATTGCCCCGCGCAGTCAGTGGGATCATCCTCCCAGTCATGGAAGACATGTGCCCACCAATCCCGCGAGAGTCCCAAGTCCGGCTGCAAACTCGCCCCCATTGGGCACCGGGGACCTGGCCAGACCACGCTGGTGCTAGCACCAAAGGCCCCGTACGAGCCGACAACCAAGACTTCTGGCTGGCCGAGCCTGAGATGGGGCTTTGGCTGCTGGCCGACGGCATTGCCTCAAGGGGAAAGGGGGCAGTGGCCAGCAGTCTGGCCCTCGGCACCATCGCAGCGGAGGTCCGCAGGGGACTGGACGCCGGAGAGGCCAACCCCCCTGCCCGGGAGCCAGAGGACAGAGTGAAACTGCTGGTATCGGCCTGCGCTGCGGCCCACCTGCGCCTGTTGGACGCCTCCAGGGACGAGGCCCCCCGGGCGGCCATGGGGACCACCGTGGTGGCGCTGAGCCTGCAAGAAAGCGAGGCCGTCCTGATCCATCTTGGGGACAGCCGCTGCTACTCCTATTCCCGGGGCAGCGCGGTGCAGATAACCACAGACCATAACATCGGCACGATGCTCCGGAGCCCGAACCTCAGCGAGGCAGCGCGCCAGACCATGCAGGGCCTCAACCCCAGAGCCATCACCAAGGCCCTGGGCTGCGGGAACCTTGCGCCCCCCAGACCCTCGGTGGTGAGGCTCAACCCCAGGTGTTCGGAGTTGTTGGTATTGACCAGCGACGGGGTCCACGACCCCCTTGGTGCGCAGGGCATCGCCCGGGTGCTGGACTCCACCGGCGGCACCCTGCTGGCAAGGGCCCAGGCCCTGGTGGAGGCGGCGGTGGCAGCGGGAGGCAAGGACAACGCCACGGCGGTGCTGGTCAGGCCCCCCGTCGGAGCCAACCAGCGCGCATCCCTGGGCACGACCGTCCGGCTTTGAGCCGTCGCCCCGGGGCGGAGTTGCTGACACGGGCCTCAGACGCAGCGAAGACGCGCCCTTTCCTTGGTTTGGGGCGAGGGAGAACCGTTGGCCCTGGGGGCTCCTTGGTATAGGTTTGTCTGCAACTCAGGGTATTTGCCCAGCCGCCTCGGTAATCGCCCGGATTCCGAGATTTCTCAGCAACCACTAAACCTC
>CAZMEC010000050.1:0-12442 GCA_964565265.1 uncultured Myxococcales bacterium | reverse complement strand
GCGAAAGAGTCCCATTGAGGAGGAATCCAGGTGAGTGCCCCACAGCCACATTCCCAGCCCAGGGTAAAACGGCCAGGTCTGACCGTGGCGGTGCTTCTGGCCACCCTGATGGCGGCGCTCGGGTCCGCTTGGTGGACCCTTAGCCCGGCCCTTGGACACAGGTCGCCGGATGTGGTGCTTCCCCTGGGCGCGGTGCTGATTCTGCTGGTGGGGCTTGCCACGGCCTTCCTGTCAACCCATGTCACCGTGGACGCCACCCCCCGGCCCGTCCGCCGGCGCCTGGCGCTGCCCCTGGCGGCCATGGTGGTCTCCCTGACCTGCGGGGCCGGTGGCCTCCTGTGGTTGCAGCACCGGCAGCACCAGGAGTTGGCCGCAGAGGGCCAGGTTGGGGATGTCTCCAGGGACCTGCTGATGCTGCTGGATCAGCAGGCCTATGGGCTAGCCATGGCGGCGCTGCCGATGACGCTGGACGAGCAGGTCCAAAAGGCCCTGTGGGCTAGGGATGCCACCTACTTGCAGGCTGCCTGGGGCCCCATGTTCGAGACCCTGCGCCGGGAGCACCGGCTGACCCATCTGTATTTCCTGGATCGGGACAGGGTGTGTCTGCTGCGTCTGCACAAGCCGGCCAAACGCGGGGACCTGATCAACCGCTTCACAGCCATCCAGGCCCAGCAGACGGGTCGGGCCTCCGCCGGCTTGGAGATAGGCCCCATGGGGACTCTGACCCTGCGGGTGGTGGTACCGGTCATCCAGGACAAGCGCCTGCTGGGTTTTGTGGAGTTTGGCAAGGAGATAGAGGATGTGCTGGAGATCATGCACGGGCAGAATGGCACCGAACTGGCCGTGACCATCCGAAAGGACCGCCTGATCAGGCGGGACTGGGAGGAGGGCATGAAGCTGCTGGGCCGGGAGGCCAACTGGGATCGGCTGCCTGACAGTGTCCTGGTCTACCGGTCCGAGAGCCACCTGCCGGAGTCCATCGCACTTCTGCCGTCCCTGGGTGACGCTGGGGCGACAAAGGTGAGTGGGGCGACCAGCGAGGCGGACTTCGGTGGAAAGTCCTGGCAGGTCACGGCGGCCCCCCTCACGGATGTCTCGGGGGCCAAGGTTGCCACCCTGTTCATCTTCCGGGATATCTCCGGCGAGCGGGCTACATTTGTCCAGTTGTTGACCATCGGAGGCACGGCCTCCATGGTGCTGGCGTCGCTGTTGCTAGGCCTCATCTATGTACTCCTGCGGCGGACCGATCTGGGCATCGCGGCCCAGCAGATGGCCCTGCGCCGAAATGAAGAGAGCCTGTCGGCCACCCTGCGTTCCATTGCCGATGGGGTGGTGGTCTGCGACGCGGCGGGCAGGGTCATCAACTTCAACGCCAAGGCGGAGCGGCTTACCGGCTGGGCGGCCCAGACGGCCCTGGGGGCGCCAGTGCACGAGGTGGTCCGGCTGGTCCAGCCCGACTCTCGGCTGGTGGTGGCTTCGCCGGTGGCGCAGGCCCTGGAGGACGACCGCGTGGTGGAGGTGGTGGAGCACACCGTCCTCGCCTCCCGCGCAGGCGAGGAGCGGCGGATAGCGGCCAACTGTGCCCCCGTTCATGATGACGCCGGGGCAGTGCTGGGGGCTGTGCTGGTGTTCCGGGACACCACCGAGGAGTATCTTCGGAGCCGGGCCCTCAGTGAAAGCGAAGAGCGCTACCGGACCGTGGCCGACTTCACCTTCGACTTCGAGTACCTGGCGGACCACCACCAGCGGTTCACCTATGTGTCACCGTCCTGCGCCCGCGTCACGGGTTTCTCGGCGGCGGCCTTCCTGGAGGACCCGAATCTGCTGGAAAGGATCGTCCATCCGGGGGACCTGGAGGCCTATCGCCAGCATGTGGCCACCTTCCACGGGGCCCCGGACATCTGCAGTGAGTTCGAGTTCCGAATCATCCACCAGGACCACCAGGTCCGGTACATTCAGCACGCCTGCCAACCCGTGGTGGATGATCACGGGGTCACCGTGGGCCGGCGCATCTCCAACCGGGATGCCACGGCCACCAAGTTGGCGGAGCAGGACCTGCGCAACCGCATCGCTCTGGAGGACCTGCTGGTCTCCATGTCCTCGGCCTTCATCCATGTGGACGACCGGGGCCTAGACGCGCTGTTGGACGAGATGCTCCAGCGGGTGGGGCAGTTCGTCGGAGTGGATCGCTCCTACCTGTTCCGCCTCAACCGGGTGGCCGGCACCATGAGCAACACCCACGAGTGGTGTGCCGGGGGGATCAGTGCCGAAAACGAAGGCCTGCAGGATCTACCGTGCAGCCTGCTGCCGCGGTGGATGGAGGTGCTGGAGAGGAATGAATCCATCTGCGTCCCCGAGTTGGCCGCCCTGCCCCCGGATTGGGTCTACGAGCGGGCCCTCCTGGAGCCCCAGGGGATCAAGTCCCTGCTGGTGCTGCCCGTGTCCGTGGGCCTCGAGCTGATGGGCTTCATCGGCTTTGATTCGGTGAGGGAGCCGCGGGGCTGGGGCGCGGTGGACCGCAACCTGCTGCATCTGCTGGCCAACAATGTGGGCCTCACCATCCAGCGAGTGGAGCAGAACCGGGCCCTGGTGCTGGCCACCGAGGCGGCCCACCGGATGGCGGAGGAGAAGGATCGGGCCAGTCGCGTCAAGAGCGAGTTCCTGGCCAACATGAGCCACGAGATCCGGACCCCCATGAACGCCATCCTGGGCTTTGCCCAGGTGCTGGAGCGGGATCCTGCGCTGACCCCCTGGCAGGACGGGCACTTGAAGACCATCATCCGCAGTGGCGGGCACCTGTTGGGTCTCATCAACGATGTGTTGGACATGTCCAAGATCGAGGCCGGTCGCATCACCCTGGATCCCGTGGTCTTCAACCTACAGGACCTGCTGGACGATCTTGCGGCGGTGTTCCGGTCGCGCTGTGAGGCCAGGGATCTGCGTCTGGTGATTGACCGGGCGGAGGGCGTTCCGGCCTTCATTCGGGCCGACGAGGGGAAGCTTCGGCAGGTATTCGTCAACCTGTTGGGAAATGCGGCCAAGTTCACCCAAGAGGGGGGCATAGCCCTGCGGGTGGGGGCAGAACGCCTGGGGCCTGAGGGGACGCAGAACCTGGCCCTGCAGGTCGAGGTGGAGGACTCGGGGCCCGGCATCGACCAGCAGGACCTGGCCCGCATCTTCGTGCCCTTCCAGCAGGCGGAGGTGGGAGTGAGGGCCGGTGGCACGGGCTTGGGCTTGGCCATCAGCCGCCAGTTCGTGGAGGCCATGGGGGGGCAGTTGACGGTCACCAGCCAGGTCGGAAAGGGCAGCATCTTCCGCTTCACCGTGCTGGTGGAGGAGGCCCCCCCGGAGCCCGACAAGAAGACCCTGGAGACCCGACGGGTCCTGGGACTGGCGCCTGGAGATGTGGGGTTGAAGGTCCTGGTGGTGGACGACCAGCCGGACAACCGTACGGTGTTGCGGGAGCTGCTCATCCCCCTGGGCTTCGACATCCGGGAGGCGACCAACGGGTCGGAGGCCCTGCAGGAGTTCGCGCGCTGGGAGCCCAAGGCAGTGCTGATGGACATGCGCATGCCCGTAATGGATGGCTACGAGGCCACCCGTCAACTGCGGGCCACCGAGGCGGGCCGGACGGTGCTGGTGGTGGCGGTCACGGCCAGTGCCTTCGAGTATCAGGAGGCCAGGGTCATGGCCGCCGGGGTGGATGCCTATGTGCGCAAGCCCTTCCGCCCAGAGGAGCTGTTCGCAGCCCTGGGTGAGGGCCTGGGCCTGGAGTACGAATACGGCGAGGCCGGGCCCACGGACAGGGAGCCCGTTGGTGGCCCGACCCCGGTCGGTGCGGCCCCCCTTGTGGCCCTGCCCAGGGCCCTCGTTCGGGCGCTTCGAGTCGCAGTGGAGGAGGGGGATGGGGCGCGGCTGGAGGAGTTGATCATTCAAGCCCGGGTGCTGGACTCCGGGACCGCTGACAAGCTGGCCTTCGCGGCCGACGAATTTGACTACACCAAGCTGCTGCGTTGGACGCGGGAAGACGAGGAATACAATGGCTGACGAACTGCACAGGGCGACCATCATGGTGGTGGATGACACCCCCGCCAACCTGAAACTGCTGGGCCAGATGCTCCAAGGCCAGGGCTGCCGGGTGCTGGCCTTCCCCCAAGGACAGATGGCCCTCAAGGCGGCGGGCAAGACGCCCCCTGACCTGATCCTGCTGGACATCAACATGCCGGACCTGAACGGCTTTGAGGTCTGCCAGCGGCTCAAGGCCGACCCGGCGCTTCGGGACATCCCGGTCATCTTCATCAGCGCGCTGACGGACACCGCGGACAAGGTCCGGGCCTTTGCCGCCGGTGGGGTGGACTTCGTGACCAAGCCCTTCCAGTTCGAGGAGGTCAACGCGCGGGTCGCCACCCACCTGCGACTGCGCTACTTCCAGGCGGAGTTGGAGACCAACAACCGCCAGTTGGCGGCCCTGGTCAAGGAGAAGGTCAAGGAGATCTCAGACTCCCAGTTGGCCACCATCCATGCGCTTTCCAAGCTGGCCGAGTCCCGGGACGACGAGACGGGCGAGCACATCGAGCGCACCCAGAACACCTGTCGGGTGCTGGCCGAGGAGCTGGCGCGAAACCCCCGCTATGAGGCCCGCATAGACCGGCCCTTCGTGGACAATCTGTTCCATGCCGCCCCGCTGCACGATGTAGGCAAGGTGGGGATCGTGGACAGCATTCTGCTCAAGCCCGGCGCCCTGACCCGGGAGGAGTTCGAGATCATGAAGACCCACGCCTCCCTCGGCGCCAACACCCTCATGGTGGTGCACAACAAGTACCCGAGGAACGCGTTCCTGAAGATGGGCATCGCCGTCGCCCGGTCCCACCATGAGCGTTGGGATGGTAGCGGCTACCCGGACGGCCTGGTGGGGGAACGGATCCCCCTGAGCGCCAGGATCATGGCGGTGGCTGATGTCTATGATGCCCTGCGGTCCCGGCGGCCCTACAAGCCCGGCTTCGCCCATGATCGGTGCGTCAAGATCATCACCGAGGGCAGCGGCAAACACTTCGACCCTGGCGTAGTGGAGGCGTTCTTGGCAGTGGAGGCGGCCCTGGGTGAGAGCCGGTCGGTCCTGGACCTGGTCCGTCTCCCTCAGGAGTCGCAGGTCGATCAGTCCCAGGCCGTTTGAACCGGTCGGGCTACCGGGACCCCAGGCGCCGCAGCAGGCCCGCGTAGTCGTAGTCATTGGCCAGAGCCCGCAGTTCGGCGCCCTGGCGAGGATCAATCTCCTGGATGCTGGCTATGCCGGCCTCGATGGAGTCCTGTAGTCCACTCTGCATGGCCAGCCGGAGGCCCTCCCGGAGTTCTTCCGGCAGGTTGCAGGATGGCTGAGCCAGGGGGTTCCGGTTAGAGTCTCCAGCCAGCGTTGCCCCGGCCCATTCGTAGTCCAGGTCCAGCACCCGGCCAAGCTCCAGCAGTAGGGCGTTCTCGCGGAGGGGCTTGAGCAGGAACCCCTCCAGCAGGGGAGTTGCCCCGCCGGCGTTGGATTCCTCCGGTGCGGTGGTGCCGATCAGCAGCATGGGCACCCCGGCAAGGGCTGGCTCCTGGCGTAGCAGCCCGAAGTGCTCCAGGCCATCGCCGCTGGGGGCTCCCAGATCAAAGAGGACCACATCGGGCCGCTCGGCCTGAACCGAGACGCGGGCCTGTTCCAAGCCCTCAGCCTCGCGAAGCTCGAAGCCCACCGCTCCCAGCGTGCGAACCAGCATGGCCCGGCTGTCGGTCACCGGGTCCACGACCAGACAGCGTTGAGGGGCAGAGCCACGGGCAAGCCCAAGAACCTGGGCCTCCTGGCGGGCCGGCTGCTGGTCCAGGATGTGGGCCACGAAGTCGAAGCGGAACACGCTGCCCGCTGGGGTCGAGCGCAGCACCGTCAGATCTCCCCCAAGCTGCCTGGCAAGCTGTCGTCCCACCGCCAGCCCCAAGCCGGCCCCGGCCTTCTTTGCCCCCGCCTCCCCCTGGCCGAAGACCTCGAAGATGGTGTTCAACTGGGCGGCGTCAATGCCGCAGCCCGAGTCCTGCACCTCCAGCGTCAGCCGGACCCTGCGGTCGGCTGGATGGGCGACATCCAGGCGCAGCTCAATGCTGCCCCGGTCTGTGAACTTGAGGGAGTTCCCCAGCAGGTTGATGAGCACCTGTCTCACCTTGCCCGCATCCACGCGCAGCTTCCCTGGCAGGTCTGGGCTGGTGGTGAAGCGGAGGGTCAGGCCCCGTTCGGCGGCCCCCAGGCGGAACATCCGCTCCAGGTCCAGCAGCAGGTCCCGCAGGTCCACCTCTACCTCAATCAGGGGAAGCTGCCCCGCATCGAGGCGCGCCAGGTCCAGCACCTGGCTGATCAGGGTCAACAGGTGTCCGCCGCTGAGGTCGATGGTCTTCAGGTACTCCCGCTGCCGGGGCGTCAGCCCGGACTCCCGAGCCAGCAGTTGGGCGTACCCCAGGACCGCGTTCATGGGGGTGCGGATCTCGTGGCTCATGCGGGCCAGAAAGTCGGACTTGGCGCGGCTCTCCGCCTCGGCTCGATGGCGTCGGCTCCGCTCCTCCTCTGCCTGCTTGCGCTCGCTGATGTTCAGGTAGGTGCCAGCGGCGCGGGTGGGCTTCCCCCGGTCGTCCCACTCCAGCACCTTGCCCCGGTCCAGCACCCAGGCCCAGCCGCCGTCCGCCAGGCGCATGCGCACCTCGGACTCGTAGTGGTCCGTCTCGCCCCGAAAATGTCGTCGGAAGGCCTCCTCGGCGCGGCCCCGGTCCTCGGGGTGGATAACCCCCGCCCAGGCAGCAGTGTCCACCACCAGCGAGCCCGTCGCCGGCAGCCCCTCCACATCAGCCCAACCCCCCGTTACGACCATCTGGTCAAATGGCGTGCGCAAGTCCCAGAGCCCCACCCCGGAGCCCTTGATGGCCAACTCCAGGCGGGTCTCGGCCTCCTCCCTGGCGGTGATGTCCCGGTAGAACGACTGGACCCCCACCACCTTCCCATCCACCACATCGGGGATGATGTTGCCCTCCACATAGACCTTGCGGCCGTCCTTGGCCAGGAAGGCGGTCTTGGTGTTCAGCGCCGGCCGGCCCTCCAGCACTTCCTTCAGGGTGCGCTGGCAGTGGGCCTGCGCCTCGGGGGCCAGGATGCTCCACAGGGACAGGCTCCGCACCTCCGCCTCCGAATACCCCAGGACCCGCCGCCAGGAGGGACTGACAAACTCGAAGGCCCCGTCGGGGCGGGTATGCTGGATGATGTCGTAGGCGTTCTCAATCAGGGTGCGGTACTTGATCTCGCTGGCCTGGAGGGCTGCGGTGCGTTGGGCCACCAGGCTCTCCAACCCCAGGCGGTAGCGGGCCAACTCCAGAAAGACCCGCACCTTGCCCAGCAGCACCTCCGGGTCGAAGGGCTTCATGATGTAGTCCACGGCCCCCGACTTGTAGCCCTTGAACAGGTGCTGCTCGTCCGAGTAGGCGGCGGTGACGAAGATGATGGGGATGCGCGAGGTGGCCGGGTCGCCCAGCAGGAGCTCGGCCAGTTCGTAGCCATCCATTTCGGGCATCTGGACATCCAGGATGGCCAGGGCAAAGTCGTGCTGGAGGGTCAGGCTCAGGGCCTCCTCGCCGCTGGTGGCCTGGACCACCCGGGCGGGCACCTTGCGCAGGGTCATCTCCAGGGCGAACAGGTTCTGCTTCTTGTCATCCACGGCCAGGATGACGACCTCGGGGGTCGTGGTATTCATCGGCGCACCCGCTTCTTGTAGATCCGCGCCCGCTCATCCACCGGCAGGAAGTCGTCAGCTACCGCGGAGAAGGCCAGGGTCTCCTTGTCCCCGAGGCACAAAAAGCCACCGTGATCCAGGCTCTCCAGGAACAGCTTGAGCACCAGGTCCTGAAGGTCCTGGTTGAAGTAGATGAGCACATTTCGGCAGACGATCAGCTGCATCTCGCCAAAGGACTTGTCCATGGCCAGGTTGTGGCGCGCGAAGGTGATCCGGGCGCCCAGGGAGGCGTTCATCACGCCGGCGTCGTAGCTTGCCCGGTAGTAGTCGGCCAGGGAGCCTTTGCCCCCGGACTTGTGGTAGTTCTGGCTGCCCTTCCGAAGGATGTCCAGGGAGTAGACCCCGGCCTTGCCCGTCTCCAGGGCCGCCTGGTTGATGTCCGTGGCGTACAGCATGGCGCGCTCCAGCAGGCCCTCCTCCCGCAGCAGGATGGCCATGGAGTAGACCTCCTCGCCGGTGGCGCAGCCCGCATGCCAGACCTTGAAGTGGGGCCAGGTCCGCAGCACCGGGGCGACCTTGTCGCGGAGGGCCTCGTAGATGAACGGATCGCGGAACAGGGAGGTGACGCACACCGAGAAGTAGGGCAGCAGGCGGTGGAAGAACGCTGGCTCACGCAGGACCCTTGAGGTGACCTCGCCCAGGGAGTTGCACCCGCTCTCCTGGAGGAACTGGCCCAGGCGGCGCTCCACGCTGGCCCGGGCGTAGTCCCGAAAGTCATAGCCATAGCGTTGGAAGATGGCCTCCAGCAACAGCGAGATCTCTATTTGCTCTGCAGCGTCTCTGGGCTCATTCATGGGCGGTCACCGGCCCAGCCAGACACGCATGAGGGACACCAGCCGGTCTGGATCAAGGGGCTTGGACAGGTAGTCCGAGGCGCCCGCATTCAGGCACTTCTGGCGGTCTTCCTTCATGGCCTTGGCGGTGAGAGCGATGATGGGCAGGTTGGCGAAGCGCTGTTCGGCGCGGACCCGCTTGAGGGCCTCGTAGCCATCCATCACCGGCATCATCATGTCCATCAGGACCAAGTCCACATCCGGTTGCGCGGCCAGGACCGCCAGGGCCTTCTCGCCGTTCTCCGCCTTCAGCGGGTTCACCCCGTGGGATGCCAATAACTTGGTCATGGCGAACATGGTGCGCATGTCGTCCTCTACAATGAGAACCTTGCGCCCCCGCAGGGGCTCGTCCGTGTCGTGGAGGCGCTTGATGGCCCGGCGCTTGTCCTCCGGCAGGTCATTCACCACCCGGTGCAGGAACAGCGCCACCTCGTCAATCAGCCGCTCCTGGGAGCGCACATCCTTGAGGATGATGGAGTCGGCGTGGATTCGCAGGGTCGCCTCCTCGTCGGGGGTCAACTCGCGGACCGTGTGGATGATGACGGGGGGCAGGGAGGGCTTCTCCACCGCCAGGATCTTCAGCAGATCCAGGCCCGGCATGTCGGGCAGGCCCAGGTCCAGCACGATCAGGTCGAAGGTTCGGCTGCGCAGCGCCTCCAGCGCCTCACGCCCCGTCGCCGCCTCCAGCACCTTGACATTGCCGTTGCCGATGATCCGCACCGTCTCCCGGCGCATGGCGGGGTCGTCCTCCACCACCAGCACCAGCTTGTCGGCCTGAGCGTTTGCGGCCTCAAGCCGCTGCAGCACGGCCTCAATGTCCTCCGCCTGGATGGGCTTGCTGGAGTGCCCGATGGCGCCAATTCGCAGGCCCTCCGAGGAGGGGTCTGCGGCGGACACGATGTGCACCGGGATGTGTCGGGTGTCCACATCCTGCTTGAGGGCATTGAGCACGCCCCAGCCATCCATGCCGGGCAGGCCGATGTCCAGGATGACCCCGTCGGGGTGGAAGGCCCGGGCCAGTTCCAGCCCCTCCTCGCCGGACAGCGCCACCAGGCACTTGAAGCCCCGCTTGCGCACATGGTCAGCCAGGATGCGGGCGAAGCGGGCGTCGTCCTCGACCACCAGCATGGAGTGATCGTCGTCCCCCATGGCGCCGCGGTCGTCCTCCACGGAGGGTCCCTTGGGCGGGGCTGGTACGGCGGTGGGCGTGGGGGGCCGGGGGGGCTGGGGCCGGCTCAGGGACTTGGGTGGGGTGGGGGGCTGGGCAGCCCCGGCGGGGGAGGTTTCGGAGGGCTTGGCCAGGACCTCCAGAGGCAGGAACACCGAGAAGGTGGAACCCCGACCGGGCTCGCTGGTGAGCTGGATTTCGCCCCCCAGCAGCCGCGCCAACTCGCGGGAGATGGACAGGCCCAGGCCCGTGCCGCCGTAGCGCCGGCGGTCCCCGGAGTCGGCCTGTTGGAAGGCCTCGAAGATGACCTTCTGCTTGTCCAGGGGGATGCCGATGCCGCTGTCCTCCACATGGATGGCCAGGGCCTTGGAGGGCACCAGCCCGCTGCGGGAGAGGTCCACCCCCGTGGCCACCGCCGCGAAGGAGACCTTGACCTTGCCCGTCTCCGTGAACTTCAGGGCGTTGCCGATGAGGTTCTTCAGCACCTGCCCAAGCCGCTGGGGATCGGTGATGATCCGCTCCGGGGCCCCCTCCTCGCTGCGCACCTCGAAGCCCAGGCCCTGGGCCGTGGCCATGGGTTGGAACTGGGAGGCCAGGCTGCGGGAGATGGCGGCCAGCTCGAGGGACTCCAGGTGGAGCTCCATGCGGCCGGCCTCTATCTTGGAGAGGTCCAGGATCTCGTTGATGAGGGTCAGCAGGTCACTGCCGCTGTCGAAGATGACCCGGGCGGACTCCACCTGCTCCTGGTTCAGGTTGCCCTCCCCGTTGTCCCGCAGCCCCCGGGCCAGCAGCAGGAGGCTGTTCAGGGGGGTGCGCAGCTCGTGGGACATGTTGGCCAGGAACTCCGACTTGTACTTGCTGGCCAGGGCCAGATCCTCCGCCTGGGTGGCCAGGGCGGCGCGGGCCAGTTCCATCTCCAGGCGCTGCCGCTCCAGGAGGCGGTTCTTCTCCCGAAGCTCCTCGTTGGTGACCTCCAGTTCCTCCTGCTGGACCCGAAGCCGGTCCTCCGACTCCTTCACCCGCAGCATCTGCATCTCCAGTTCCGAGTTGGAGTTCTCCAGCTCAGCCTGCTGGGCCCGCAGTTCCTCTTGGGACTTCTCCAGAGCCCGGGTCTGCGCTTTCAGTTCCTCGTTGCTGGTCTGCAGCTCCTCCTGCTGGGCCTTGACGATGGCCTGGGCGCTAAGGATCTCGAACGCCGTGGCGACGATCCCCATGGCGGACTCAAGGTAGGTCAGGTCCAGGCCGGCCATGGGCTCCAGGGTGCCGATCTCCAGGACCCCGCGGACACTGCCTTCAAAGACGAAGGGCGTCACGCAGATGTTCCTGGGGCTGGTGTCGCCCAGCCCGGAGACCACGCGCACATAGTCCTCAGGGACATTCTGCAAGAGGATCTGCTTCCTCTCCAGGGCCGCCTGCCCCACCAGCCCCTCCCCAAGTCGGAAGCGCGTGGCGAGGTTTTTGCGGACCGTGAAGGCATAGGAGCCCTGGAGCCGCAACTCGGGGCCCTCGTGGGTGTCGGACATCACATAGAGGGCCCCCACCTTGGCATTCAGGTAGGCCGCCACCTCGGCCACCACGGTGGAGGACAGCAGCTCCGGATCCGTCTGCCCCAGGACGAGCTGATTGATCCGGGCCAGGCCGCTCTTGAGGCGGTCCTGATCCTGGGACTCCTTGGCGGCGCCACGCAGGGACGCTTGCATCCGACTGACCGCCAGGGCCAGGGTGCCCAGTTCGTCCTTGGCAGAGGTGTCTATGGAAGTGTTCAGATCCCCGGCGGCGATGCTGTCCGTGGCCACCACGATGCGGCCCACACTGCCAGCCACGGCGCGAGCCGTGACCACGGAGATGACCACGCCCAACAGCAGCGCCAGGGAGGCCAGGAAAATGGCCAGGGTTACCATCCTGGCGAAGTCGGCGTCGGCGGCCTGCTTCTCCGCGTCCAGTTCAGCGTCCTGAAACTGGGTGTAGCGCACTGCCACCGCGGCCGCAGCCTCCCCGGCTTCCCGCCCAGCCAGGCGGCTGAAGGCCTTGGCCTCCTCGGGCTTCTCCGCTGCCGTGATGGCCAGGATCTGGGCCAGGGCTTCGTCGTACTTGTCGTAGGCGATCCGGAACTCGGCCACCATGACGGCAGCCTCTCCCCTGTTCTCCAGCCCCTGGACCGCGCGGTAGCGCTCCTCCACCTCGCCGCGGATCCGCTCGATCCGCGCCAGGGCCACGCTTCGGTCCTCCTGGGTGTCGGCCAGGATGGCCTCCTTCTCCTGGGTCCGCAGCTCAAAGATGTTGCGGTGCAGGCGGGCGCTTTGCTTGACGGCCTCGGTCTTCGTCTCGACCACATAGTCCAGCCGAAGGTTGAAGCTCCAAAGGCCCCACAGGGAGATGCCCAGGGGCATCATGGTCAACAGCAGTACCGCCACAGAGCTGAGCAGCATCCGGCGCTGGATGGACAGGTCTCGAAAACGCATGGGGCCTCCGTCAGGTGTCGTGCCACTCCATCAGCCCGTTGGGGCCCATGGTGAAGAAGTCCTCGGCCCGGCCATTCCAGTCGTGGACCAGTAGGGAGGTGAGCGTAGCGGCGCCCTGTTGGGAGGCATCAAAGGCGCAAAGGAGAGTTGCCGCATCAACGCCGGGGATTTCGCCGGTGGCAC